>JAFWQM010000088.1 GCA_017509065.1 Clostridia bacterium | reverse complement strand
GAGGAAGGAGCTTTCCCAGTATGACCGGGAGATCCTCTGCGTGGTAAACCTCAATAACAAGCTGAAGCCTATCAATTTCAACATAAGGAACCGGAGCCCATCGTGTCGATTGAGGATATTGCACTCAAAAGTGTCGACAAGTCGAAATGGAATAGCTTCTGCGGCAAGTATGAGCATCCTGAGAATGCCGATTTTATTGTCGACGAAGTCTTCCTGAGAAACGATGAGCTTTACGCAAAAGCAATCGACGAAGACGGCGATGAAATCGAATTCATACTCTATCCCATCGGGGAAAACGAGTTCGGCAGGAAGGGCGGGATGCTCAAGTTGACCTTCAGTGACAGCTGTGTGGCGTACGACGAACTCACCTGCAAAAAGCTGTAAGCATCATTTTACAATTCCAGTTTGTCGCTCTCCCTATCAATGAAAATGCCGCCTCTTTGAAAGCGGCGTTTTCGTTGTCAGTTGTTTTTCAGAATCAGCATGAAGAAAATGGAGAAGATACTCATTATCAGGTGCAAGGCCAGCTGAAAAGCTGATGACAGGATCGTGTTTTACAAAGAAAAACATTGTAAACTACTTGAAAAACTCTAGTCAGATTTGACTTGCAAAAGACGCAGGCTGCGTGGCGGACAGTCAAGGTTTTTGCAAGTCAAAGAGGGCTGAGATCCAGCCGTCCGGCGACGATGAGTGTTTTTCGAGGCGCCCGTCAGGAATCGGGCATGACCTTCTGGTTGGGATAGTCATAGTTGTCATCCAGGGCATTCTCGGCAAAGCAGGCGGGAACGTCCCGGATGATCTCGCCGCCGAATACCGCGGACAGCATTTCCACCACTCCACGTTATTCCTTCAGCAGAAACTGATCAAACCCCGTCGTCTCCAAAATCTCCCGAACCTCATCGCTCACGCCGGTCAGTTCAAAGTTATCCTTGTCGTCCAGCGATTTGTACATCATCAGAAGCACGCGCAGACCAGCGGAGGAGATGTAGGGCATACGGCTCACATCGACGTGGATCGCCTGTATATCACTGCCCGCGTTCTGGAACTGCTTCAGCAATTCAGGAGCAGTGATCGTATCCATGCGGCCCTGTATGGAGGCTTCAAAGGTTCCATCCTTCACGCTGGCTTCAACCTTGAAGGGAAGATTCCTGTCAACAGGCGTCTCGGCCGCGTTCTTCGCCACTGTGAGCTCCCAGAACATCATTTTCTTGAATACGTCCCTCACTGCGGATTCCGCTTCGGGTGTTCCTTTGAGCGACGCAATCTGATCGGGAAGATAATCGGCCATGCAGATTTCATGAAGCTCAAAGCCCATCTTTCGGATAAATGACCGCACCTTCCCATCGTCGGGATCAAAGAACACGTTGTCATTGAACTTGACATCCGCCGTCGTTGCAGCGGCGCGGTTTGTGACAGACGCGTACAAGGCGGTCAGTGTGGGATCGTTGTTCAACGTGGCGGCCACAACCTCCTTGTCATAAAGGAAGTAGGCCCTGTCCGTGATGACCCAGCTCCCGCCATGCTTCTGAAGGAGGCGGCGGAGGTTGGAAAACACTTCTTCCAATTCGGATTGCACGAAGTACATCAGAAGCCCTTCCGTAGTCACAAGGAGGCCACGGCTGTTATCGGGAAGCGCGGTCTCCATGGATTCGTAATTGGTCGCGTCCACCGCATGATACGAGATCGATTCATTCTTTCCAATAATGGATTCCACCGCGGGGCCCATGGCGTCAATCACAGCGGGAAGATCGCATCCAAAGTATGTCCTCCCCTCGCGGGACAGTCGAAGGCCGCGGGAAGTATAGCCGCAGGGCAGATCCATGATCTGCCGGTCCCGCATCTGTTCAATCAACCGGTTCATGGCCTGGAACCGCGTCTCAATCAAAATCATGTACGCGGGAAAGAGCTTCTTGACCTGCTCTTGCAGTTCCTTCGGGATGGGCTTCTTCGACATCTGCGCGCCGAAAGGCGGAAAGCCGAGGACATCAAGAAGACGCTGCGCGTCCTTGTCCCCCGCAGCGGCGTTGAGCTGTACACAGGATTTGGCTGTGTTGAACACGGGATTGACCAGCTCTCTCAATTCCTGATTATTCATATATACCTCCAAATTATATCGTTCATATCATTTTGCCCGGAGCGGCGATGTCGAGGCAGTGGTCATCATTGGGTTCTGACAGCCAACGCATTACAACAACCCCAAATCTGTAATCAGTCCGTTTTCTGGCGTGACATAGCGGGATTCCGGTTCACGGACATAGGCGATGCCATGGCGGGAAAGCTGGTCCAGGAAAGCGTCCACATACACGCCGCTTTCAAAGGCGCGGACGATTTCAAAGTGGAAGCAGCCGCCGGTGGCGGAAATATACAACGTGACCGTGTTGAAATTCCGGTCGATGTTGGTGGCCATGTACTTGGTGCGCACGATCTCGCGGCCATATTCGCCGGCCTTCAGCCCGCCCACATAGTCGATCATGTAGGTGTCGTTGGTGGAGTTCTTCTGGAAATCCAGATAGGGCAGCCTTCCGGCGAAGTTGGGGATGGCGGCGCTCATCTTGCGAAGGGCCCCGCCCATTTGGTTGGCGATGTATCTGGCCGGCTCCGGTATGTTGGCCTGCTTCAGCAGGGCGCGGGCGCGCTGGGCCTGTTCCTCAAAGGACAGGCCGCGCATCTCCTCCATGCGATAGGGCAGCCGCAGCGCGCCGGAGCAGTTCTTGAAGGTGTTCTCCGCGCCCAGGTGACGGCGCAGGGAGGCGGGCACCAGCGCGCCCACGGTCTGCTCGTTATCGGGATGGACGGCCTGCACCGCGCCGGCCATCAGCACATGCAGCATGGCCACCGGGGTGGACTTGTTGTTCTTCACGAAGCGCATGAATTCGTCTTCCTTCACCTTCACGGGCACGCCGTACATGTAATCCAGCGGCTTCTCGTCGATCTCCGGGAAGTGCATGAACTTCTCCGCGAAGAAATTCCAGGTGTAGTCCTCCGGAAGGTCGTGGGCCTGGGCGAAGGCGTCCTTCTCCTCCTCGGGCAATATGGGGCTGTCCGGGGTACGCACACCCTCCACCGCGTACTGCTTCCCATCGCGGATACAGAAATAGTTGTACAGCGTGGCCTCGATGAACAGGTTCAGGCCCAGGCCGTCGCAGAAGCCGTGGAACATGGAAAACCAGACCGTGTCGTTCCAGTAGGTCACGTCGACACAGTGCCAGTTGGTCTCCGCGCCGCCCACGCGGCGCAGGGTCTGCGTCTCGGCCACCTCAAAGGGCAGCGGGTTCACGGCGTAGTAGAAGTCACCGTTGCGCTCCGTAAGCGCGTCGGAAAAGTAGGGCATGCGGCGCAGGGTGGCGTTTACCGCTTCCTGGAGGATGTCTCCCCGGACGCTGCTGCTCAGGCCCACCTCCACCACGTAGGCCCGGGCGGGCGTGCTGCGGTAGAACTGGGATACGCCGCTGAAATTCATTTCCTTGAGCTGAAAATCCGGCTAATTCATGGTATTTTCCTCCTTCTCGGTCAATAGCTGCCCTCGCGCCAGGCGGTCATCGGTCAATAGCTGCCCTCGCGCCAGGCAGTCAGCGGCAGGCTGAAGCGCTGCACGGGGAAGCGCTTCACGGGCAGCTCGTGGTCCTTCAGCACCTGTTCCAGCGCCTCGGCCACAGTGGGAATGTCGTTGCACGCCAGGCAGGTGATGCGGAATTCCCCGTTGTGCTCGATAATGTTCAGGTGCAGCGTCTTCCCACCGGCGGGCGCGCAGAGGAACCGCACGTCCGTGATCTGCTCGGAATAGCCGGTTTTGTGCATGGAGCCGATGTAATCGATATAGAAGGTATCGTGCTGGATTGAGAAGAAGGCTGCGGGCTTTTTCAATTCCTCCGCGTAATCCGTGGCCTGCTCCATGCGGCCTACGTAGATCGGTCGGATCCGATTGCAGATGGCGTGGAAGTGATCCTCGGTCATCTGCTGCTTCAGCAGCGCCCGAAGCTGCGCGGCCCGCTGTTCAAAGGGCAGCGCGTCCATGGGCGTGCCGGCAACGGGCAGCACCACGCGGCTGGAGCAGTTCTTGAAGGTCTCCTCACAGCCCAGCTGCCGCCGGACGGACACGGGGATGTTGACGAAGATGGGCGCGTCGGCATCGGGATGCAGCCGCTGGATGGCCTCGCCCACCAGCATGGACAGCATTACGGAGGGGGAAGCGCCGTTGGCCTTCACGAACCGCATGAACGCCTCCGAGGGCAGGCTGAAGCCGTACTCGAAAACCTCGCCGCCGCGATTGGGCACGATCTCCGGCAGATGGTAGGGCGTGGGCATCTCCGTCCGGGCCATGCTGAAACCGGGGGAGACGGGATACTCCCTGGAATAGGGCTCGAAGGTTTCGGCCTCCGTGGCCTCGGTGCTGTCGCAGCGGATACCATTGGGGTCGTATTCCACGCCATCCTTCATGCAGTAATAGTGATACAGCACCGATTCCAGGAAGGTGTAGATGCCCTGCCCGTCGCAGAAGCCGTGGTACATGG
>JAFWQM010000087.1 GCA_017509065.1 Clostridia bacterium | reverse complement strand
GGGTGAGGACGGTTTCGCCCGCTTTAAGATCGCCGTATTTTCCCGCTTGATAGGCTTCGCTCTGTTCAATGTCAGCCGTGTCCATCAGCAGGGAAATGGCGTCGTTCAGGCTGGTAAGAATCCCGTCCAGCCCGGCTTCGCCGCCCTTTTCGGCGATTTGGGCGATGGCGTCCTGCATGTATTCCTCCGTAACGAAGTTCAGGGACGGTTCAAAAACGGGGTCCATGGTATCATAGGTTACGTGGGTTTCGATGTGCGCCGCCGCCACAGGCAAAAGGCCTGCGGAGAAGTACCGCGCGGTCGCGATGGTGCGCTGCTTGGCGTTGGCGTAGAAGCGGACGACTCCTTCCTCCGGCTGATAATTCTCCGGGAAAAGGCCCTCCTGTTCCAGCCACAGCCGGAAATACTGGCCCATCAGGGTTTCCAGCACCGCGCCGCGCAGGGAAAGCTCGCTGGGATTGGACGTCCACTGGAACCATTCGTGGGGCGTAATGTCGCCAAGCAGCGAACCGCTGCCGGAAAGGGGCGAACGGATGTTGTGACGGCTCAGGATCACCACGCGATCCAGGGTATCATCCGATTGTTCAGCACGCTTGGCTTCCGCGGCCTTGCTCCAGGAAGGCAACGTCATCCAGGATTTTTCGACGATATATTGGAATTTAGCGGCGGTTTCGTCCAGCATCCCGATCTCTGTTTTGCCGCTGGTCAGGCTTCCTGCTTCATCGTAGTACAGGTCAGAGGAAAGCACCTGATCCAGCATCACCCATTCGCCGCCAGCCGCTTCCACGGCGCGGCACACATTGGTAAAAAACTCCGAATCCGAATCGGCTCGCCAGGCGATGCCGACCACGGTTTTTTGAGACTCCTCAGCCAGCGAAACGCCGCAGACGCTCACCAGCAGAACCAATCCCAACAGCAGCGAAAAAATCCTTTTCATTTTCCTGTTCCTCCTTTTGTTGAGCAGTCGCTTCTGTTTCATTGGATGCAGCCTGGCATGGTATCTATTTCATTCTTTCAGATGGATGTTCCAGCCTGTGTCGATCTTCTTTTTCACGATTTTCATGGTTTCCGGATCAATATTCGGCCAATCGACCACTGTGGACGCCTTGTTAGTTACCAAGTGAGCTTTTTCGGCGCATAAAGCGAGCGGCGTATCAGAAAGAGAATCGGAATAAAAGTGCTCGATCTTCGGAAAACCGTGGTCAAAGATGTACCGGGCCTTTTCCTTCGCGTACATCAGGTTATTCAAAAGCACGCCGTATTCCCGGTCGTATTCCGTTGCGATATAGTTCACGTGAAGCCTTTTTGCGATGGGCCCAATGATGCACGTTGGAGACGCGCTGATAATGAGATCGTCGGGCCTTTTTTGCTTTAGATACCAGGCGGCTATCTTCTTTTCATTTTTATTCCAATACCGCTCAATCTGCACGTCAAAATCATCGATCATCGTAAGAAAACTGAAAAACTTACGCCGCATCAGATAATCCGGCATCTTTCCTTTTTGGGTGAGAATCAGATTTTTGATCGCAAATGGGAAAAACGTGAACCACAGTTTCGGATGGCGGTTCATGCACCAGATCGCAAATCCGATGGAACAATCTGAAGAAAAAATTGTTCCGTCAAAATCATATACGTTCATCCTGCATCTCTCTCTGACTTCATTTTGTCTTCCGATGCTATTATATCAATTATAGTCAGCGTTGTCCACAAAAGATAAAAGTAAAACACCGGTTTTCCGCCGTGATGATTTTACTGAATATGTGAGAATAAAAATCTATCATTTTACTGTGAAACCATTACTACCAAAGGACAGACTAACCCCTTGGAGCAAAAAATCACAAAGACTATACTTTAGGCAGAAGCTTCCGCGGTGGCAACGGTCACTTCAAAGCCCAAAGATTTAAGTTTCTTCAGATGTTCTTTTTTTCATGATCAGCCCTCCATATGGTGTTTGCCCTATTCCTTTTTTCTGAACCAGTTTGCCAGAATCGCGCCGGAGATGTTGTGCCATACAGAGAAAACAGCTCCGGGAACCGTAGCCATCGCCAGGGACGGGAAAGCCATTTCGGCCAGAGATGTTGCGAGGCCGGAGTTCTGCATGCCGATCTCAATGGAGAGCGCTTTGGTCTGCGCCATGTCCAGCTTCAGCAGTTTCCCGAGTCCGAATCCACAGGCGTAGCCCAGCAGATTATGCAGCGCCACCACCGCCATGATCTCTGCTCCGGTTGACAGGATCCGTTCTGCGTTATGCGACACCACCGCCATTACGATCAGGCAAATGGCCACAACAGAAATCAGCGGCAGCGCTTTTATTACCCGCTGGGTGTATTTGCCGAAAAAGCGATTGAGCAGCAGTCCCAGAGCGATCGGCGCGATCACCACCTGCACAATGGACAGGAACATACTCCACACGTCCACCGCCACGCTGGCGTGAAGGAGGATATAGGTGATGGCCGGCGTCAGGATGGGGCCAGCAGCGTATTCACGCTGGTCATGCCCACAGAAAGCGGTACATCTCCACCAGACAAATAGGTGATCACGTTGCTGGCGGTGTCGCCGGGGCAGGCTCCCACCAGGATCACCTCCGCAAGCAGCGCGGTATCCAGATGAAAGGCCTTTCCCAGCGCGAAGGCCAGCAGCGGCATGACGGTAAACTGGCTGACGCACCCTATCAGGATGTTCCGGGGATGGCGGAACACATAACGGAAGTCCTCTATTTTCAGCGTCAGCCCCATGCCGAACATGACCACCATCAGCAGCGGGTTGATCCAGGCTGTCTGCACCCACAGCGCGGCTGTTGGCAGAAACAGGGATACAGCCGTCAAAGCAAGAACGAGTATCGCCATGTATTGTCCAATGATCGCGCTGATAGATTCTTTTGCTTTCATTGAAATCACCTGATCGATTGTTATTCGCAGCGCCGGCTTTTTCTGACAAGCAACAGGATAATCAACCGGAAGCTGTCAATCAAACGGTTTCGTGATCGTTATAAGCCTCGTCAGTATTGCAGGAACAGATTTTCCAGATATTCCTGGCTTGTGTCCCCGGTCAGCGCCAATCGCAGCAGGATGGCTGCTTTTTGAGGAGACAGGTTGTTTGCCGCCACGGTATTGTCGCAAAGCAGATTGTCTTTGGTGATCACGCCGTCGTCAATGCGGGAGGAGATAACCACCGGAATGGAAAGCTCCCGGATAATCTCGATCCACTTTTCGCTGAATTCTCCCGCGCCGGCGCCGGCAATCACCAGGCCGTCTGCGTGTTCAGCGGCAAAACGCAGAAGCTCCGGGTCTGCGTCTACGGAGAAATAAAGAATCGAAACTTTGGGAAGGGCCGATAAATCCGATACGTCAAACTCGGCTTCAGCTGTATGCCTCTTTGACGGGGTTTCGTACAGAAAAACCGTTCCGTCGCGTACAACGCCGATGGCCCCCATTTCACCCGCTGAAATCGCCATGACGCTGTAGGTGCTGGTTTTGGTCATCGTCCTGGCCGTGTAAATCCTGTCGGAAAAAACAATCAGGACGCCATGGCCGACCGCTTCATCGGACGCGGCGACGCAAACAGCCTCATACAGATTCATCGGCCCGTCTGCCGAAATGGATGTGGCGGGGCGCATGGAGCCTGTCAGCACCACAGGCTTATCCGTCTTGACTGTCAGGTTCAGGAAATAGGCCGTTTCTTCCATGGTGTCCGTTCCATGGGTGATGACGAAGCCTGCTACGTCGGGGGCCTTTGCCATTTCGTTGATGGTGTTCACCAGCGTCAGCCAGATTTCAGCCGTGATGTCGTCTGAATTGACGTTGCAGATCTGGATCGCTTCGATGTCCGCCACCTGCTCCAATTCAGGAACGGCAGCCAATAATTGTTCCGCCGTCAGGGTTCCCGGCTTATAACCGGCGGCTTTTCCCGCTTCGCCGACGCCGGCGATGGTTCCGCCCGTAGCCAGGACCACGATCTTTTTCCGATTGGACGCTTCCGCAAGGCAGGAAGAGGCCGCGGCAGTCAGGAAAATCAGGGTCAGCAGCAGCGCGAGGATTTTTTTCATTGTGATTGCCTCCTTTTGTATGTTGATCGCTTTAAGCCGCGTCCGAGACGGCTTCAGTTTCGTATTCAGTGTAGTATTCGTCCAGCAGTTCAAACAGCCGGGACGCGATTTCCACATAGTCCTCGGTGTACAGGTTTGCCAGGGAGATGCGCACGGTTCCTTCGGAAGCGTTGAAGCCGGGGCCGTACATCAGCACCACGCCTTTCTTCCCGGCCAGGTCGTTCAGGAAGTCGATTTCAGTTCGGCTGTCTTTCAGCCAATCGGCAAAATCTTCGCCGTACCGGGCGGAAGCGATGGCCAGCACGTCCACCAGCGTGTAATACCGGGCGTTCTGCGCGCTGTCGTCAACGGGCAGGCCCAGGGCGTTCATCAGCGCCGTATACCGGGCGCGCACCGTATCGTTTGCCAGCTTGATATAGGGGTCTTCCGCTTCGTAAATCAAATGGCTCAGCGCAAGCATGTCCATGAACACCTGGCTCGGGGTGCTCAGGCCGCTGGTGTGGTAAAGGCCGATGGAACGGCTGTCCGCCACTACGCGGTCCAGGAAGGGCATTTCATCCGGCTCGGAGGTCACGATAGCGTATTCGCTCCGCAGGAACGCTTTGTCCTCCTCGGGCAGTTCCCGCAGCAACCGGTCGCATACGTTGTCTTTGTTCATGGCGATCATGCCCACGCGCCAGCCGGTCGCGCCGTACAGCTTGGAGTAAGAATAAACCAGGATGGTATTGTACGGCAGCACGGCGTACACCGTCTTAAAATCCTGGGCGAAAGTACCGTACACGTCGTCGGTTAAGATGATGAGGTCGGGATTCTTTTCCGCCACAAGCTCCAGCCTTTTCAGCGTTTTTTCCGACAGGGCATGGGAGGCGGGATTGGAGGGGTTCACCAGGAAAAAGGCTTTCACGGCGGGGTCTTCCAGCTTGACCAATTCGGCTTCGGGGATATCCCATCCGTCTTCCTCCGTGCTGCTCACGTCGATGGACACCAGGCCGTAATCCTTCACGGACGGGATCTGCATGTAGGGGGTGAAGATGGGCGTGCCGATGGCGATCTGATCCCCGGCTTTCAGCAGCTTATTGTGGCTGAGCGCCTCGAAGATGTACACCATGGCCGCGCTGCCGCCTTCCGTGGGAAAAATCTGCGTTTCCGCCGAAAGGTCCTCGCCGTTGTACAGCGTGGATTGCAGATAAGCGTTCTGAATGGCTTCCGTGCAGGGCAGGCACCGGCTGGGGGAAGGATAGTAGTCGCCAATGACGGCGTCTCCCAGTTCCTTGAGCAGGGTGTCCTTGTCCAGGCCCAGGGTGTTCACGCAGTAATCCACAGCGGCAATCAGGAAAGCGTCGGTCGGATCGTCCGGGTTCATGGCCGCGTCAAAGCGTTCGCCCACGCCCTCCAGTTTCCCGTGCCCCGCCATGCTGCCCTGGCTCATATCCAGCTCGCATTCGCCGATGGCGAAATTCATGAACCGGGTGAAGGCGTAGCGCGTTTGGGCGTTGATCCAGTTGGGATTGCCCCGCCCCGCGTCCAGCACGGAGTAGCCTGCTTCGTTGGTCTTTGCCAGTTCCCGCTGCATGGCGGTGATTTCAAACGCGCCCAGTTCCTTTTCCAGCTGCGCTTCCGCTTCCTGGTGCAATGAGATCACATTCCCGCCCTCGGCAAAGGCGGCGGGGACTGCCATGCACAGGACGAGATAAATGATGATGGCGCGCAAGATTCTGTTTTTCATATGAAATGCCTTCCTTTCATTTCGTGGTTTTCCTGGAATACGGTGATGTTTTTATTGCTGTGCAGCGTAATATACGATCCTGCCGCCCAGCTCGGAAAAGCTCTTGGCGAACGTGTCGTAATCAATGATGACCGTGGTGCCGGCGTTGGGGTCCCGGTAGGTGAGGGAGGTATCGTCATAGCCGCAGACCACCACGGCGTGCTCGCCGCCCGGCCAGTGAACCAATTCCCCGTTTTCATCCAGCCAGGCCCAGCGGTACATGATGTCCCGCATGGGCGCGGACACATACCAGGCCAGCACCGGGTTGCCGGTGTCCAGGATGGCCTTGATATCGTCAACGGCCGCGCCTTTTTCCGTTTTAACGCCCGGCTTGAACTGCTCCGCCACACCGGCGATGGGCTCGTTAAATACGCCGTAGGAGTATTCGCTCCGGGGATCGCCCACGAACTCACGCTCCGGATTGGCCCCGTGCCGCACGCCGTTTTCATCGTCGTAGGGCTGCGCGCCCATGGGCAGAAGATCGTAAATGTCGTCCACCGTTACGTCCACGCCATAGTAGTTCAGCAGCATGTATAGAGAAACGCTTTCGCAGCCTGTGGGATAATCGGGATACTGGCAGAATTCCATCACGTCCAGCATGACCCCGTTTTTCGCAGCGTTTTCTTCCACGGAGCCGTCCGGTTTCACATCCCCGGCCTTCCACTGATGCCATTTCACCGGCGTCACGACTCCGGTATACAGGTACAGTTTCCGGGAGAAAGCGTCCGCCGCTTCCTGCGTGAAGAGGGGATTATAGTAATTCTCCTGCACGGCCGCCACCATGTCGGGGGTGATGCCCGCCATCCGCCAGGCCCAGAGGGGATGATCGTACATCCATTTTTCGCTGTAACCCTTTTCGCCCATCACGATAGTGCTTTCCGACGCAAAATGCGCCATGGCCGCCGCCTGATCGTCGCCCAAAAGCAGGTCGATTTCTTCCTCAGTGAACGCTTTGCGGTGCACCATCTGGTCCGCGTCCGAAAGGGCTTCCCGCAGGGCGTCGGGGTCAAGGTCGTGAGTATGGATGAAAGAATAGATATTCGCGTAATCCATCAGCGTCAGGGCGTAGGCGGACTTTCCCTTCACATAGTCGTATTCCCAGGAATAGCCGCCCTCCGCCATCTTCATCAGGGCTTCCGGCAGGGAAGAAAGGCGCTCGTTGCAGGGCTTGGCGTAATACGGCGCGGACGCGCTGGCCGTGCCGAAGGGAGAGGAGGGCATCTTTTGCGCGTTGTATGCCATCCATACCGCCTGAGCGATCCTTGCCAGCCCGGCCCGGGTGACGATCGTGTCCGGCGACAGATCAGCGATCACAGCGTCCCCGTTCAGGAAGTTTTGGGCGATTTCGGAGAGGCAATCCTCTGTCAGGGAATCGTTCCCCCTGAACTGCCTGTCCACGCCGTCATATACGCCCGCCTGCTTGGCCCACAGCGCCGCTTTTTCATTCGCGGAGCCAGCGGCGACATCCGAAAAGCCCGCGCCGCTCATATCAGGCTCCGGCTTTTCGGCCGTGCGCCACAGCGCTTCCACAGCTTCCGCCACAGTGGCGGCGCGATCCGGCAGAAAATAGCCCGTGGGATAGGCGTCCATCAGCCCTTTTTCCAGGCAGAACGCCGTGTACTCGTGATACGTGGGTAATGCTGACAGCATGGATTCTTCTCCTTCGTTCAGGTACAGCCAGGGAACGCAGACCTTGTTGAGCGACTGCATCCACGTTTTTCCGTTGGCCCGTTTGATATCCAGCGTGTTGATCTGCACGTCGCGGGTGCGCTGGCGCTTGCCGCTCCAGGGGCTCATGAGGCTGCTGACGATGCTGACCACGTAATAGCTGCCCGCGTGCTTTCCCAGGTACATCATCTGATGGTCCGGGAAATTGAGCAGCGCGCCCATGGGCAGCGCGTCCAGCAAAGCTTCTTTCTCTTCCAGCGTATAATTTGCGATCTCCGCCTTGGGGTAATTCAGGAGCCACTGCCAGGTGCCGTTCCGCGGCATATCCAGGCCGAAGCAGCAGAAGATGGAATGATTGAGGCTGGTGCAATCCTCGTTGTTCAGCCCCGCGCCCCAGCCGTAAGCGTCCCCCAGGGAGGCCAGCGCCACCATAGCCAGATTCCGGGCGGTCAGGGGCAGGTAATCCTCGCTCACCCGTTCCCGGGCGTTGATGAGGGCGGGCGTTTTCCTGTAGCTGCCGTCCTCATTCCGCAC
Source organism: Clostridia bacterium (assembly GCA_017509065.1). The sequence continues at coordinate 8,593 of JAFWQM010000087.1, read as the reverse complement.
GGGCAGATACACGGCGTAGTTGTGCAGCGGCAGGCGATTGATCACCAGGGCGTCGGGGTCCCCTTCGTCCATCCTTTCCAGCACCGTGCCCATGGTGATCAGGCGGTAGACGGTCTCCAGGGCGGTTTTGGAATAATCGGTATACATCTTATCACCCCAGAACACCAGCCGCTTTTCGGCGGGAATATCCCAGGCGGAGAGCCATTCTTATTTATCCTTACAGACGGCGATGTCCTCCGCCCGCACCCAGCCCGTGCAGCAGGAGGTGGATACCTGGAAGTATTTCCCGTCCGCGGAGGTGGAATAGATCGCCACCGGCTCGTTCACCCGGATGCCCACCAGGGGCTGATAGTCGAAATCATAGTCCACGGGATCGTCCAGGATCTGCCCGTCCCAGGGGAAGGTGAGCAGCTCGGTCCGGTTCACCGCGATGCCCCAGCGCACGGGCATTTCTTCCGCCGCGTCGGGATCGACGGTGTTGGCGATGATCAGGTCAAAGTCCTCCTGGGTCAGCTTTTTCCCGGTCTGATCCCAGACCCAGCCCAGGTAGTATTTCACGTCCTCTGCCGTGCTCTTTTGCAGCGATTCTCTTTTGGCGATCCCATTGTAGGTCTCTTTCAGGTTTTTCATATCCCGCCGGTTGGTGCCCGCGCCATCGATGGCGGCCTGGTTGATCCGGGCAATGTCCTCCGCCGTTGCCAGCAGCGCGTCGGGATCGTCCGTCTGGCCGTATCAGAAAGACGGCTCCGTCATCTCCTCCGTAACGCCCGGCATGTAGCCAACCGGGGCCGCCGCCAGCGCGGAAAACGGGAAGAGAAATGAGCCGGCGACGCAAAGCGTCATCAGCAGGGCAAGCGTCTTTTTCCTGCTGTTTTTGATGTTCTGATCCATGATGATTCTCCTTCCGTGGTATTCCTTCGCAACTGAATCATTCCAGAATATGCCTGCCTGGAGCGTCATCTGACGCGCTGCCGTCAGTCAGCGCAGCCCCGCCACGCTTCCTTCCTCCGTCTTGCATATGACCGCTCCATTCTGCGCGCCTTTTTAATCCCCGCAGCAATATGTTTTCGGGATCAAACAATCGGGTCAGTTTTGCAATAATGATCAGGACGGCGGAAACAGTTGCCGCTGTTTTCCTGCTTTCATTTCCGTTGATTCCTTATGGCCAAGGCTTTTCCGGGTTCATTCGTAATGATTCCGTCCGGCCCAAGGGCTATCACCCTTTCCAATTCTCCTTCCGTATCCGGCGTCCAAGCGTTAACGGCAATTCCCCGCTCATGCATTGCGTCAATCAGTTTGCTTGTAAGGGTGGAATAATGGCAGTTCAGACAGTCGATCTGATAATCCAGTTCGTCTACATATTGAATCAAATCAGCTTGTTCACGAATCAGTTTCTCCGCCTCATTCCAGGTAGCGCCCCCTGGTACAACAGCCGCTATGCCCTTTATAACATCAAGAACAACATCATCTGCCGTTATTCCCTTCGCCCCAAAGCCTCGCATGATTACGGATAAGGCAGTCGGAACTTCTTTTACGTCCTCCAGCGTGTACTCACTTAACGGTTTCTCCCGTGGGAAATAATCAGACAACCGGAAAACGGAGATCAATGAGAGGTTCGGAACAGTCAGCAGGGCAACAGGAATTGTCGGAGCATACTGCTTCATCTCTTTCAGAAGCTTACCGTCAAAAGAGCTGACCATAACCCTGTCCGCGTGACCGGATTGTATGATCGTATCGGCAGCCAGCCGAACGAAAAGCTGATAGTCAGCGCCGATGGGTTTCATCTCCAGATTCAATACCTGCAAATCCAGTTCTTCCGCCATATCAAGGAGTTCCTGTAAAGTCAGGATTGATTCCCCGGTATATTCCTCTCCGTACCAGGAGCCAAAATCCAAATTCTTCAATTCTTCAAGCGTCATTTCCGAAATGCTGCCATGTCCATTGCTCGTAAGATCAATTGTGTCTTCATGCCTCAAAACAAGCTGATGATCCCTTGTCATCCTGATATCCGTTTCGATCCCGTCCGCGCCGATCATCTTCGCCGCACGGAAAGCGGAAAGCGTGTTCTCCGGGGCCAAGGATGACGCGCCTCTGTGGGCCTGGATCAGCACCAATCCGGCAGGTTCTTCTTCTGATGCGGAAGTCTCCGCTAAAGACACAGCGCAAGCGAAAGATAGGGTAACTACAGCGATAAAGACGAGGATTCTTTTCATTCTTCCTTCAACCTCAATCCATAATATACCCCCGTCAAATCCGACGGTCATCCATCACGAACGTAATATTCAGTTCCTAAAAAAAGGGCGTAATTATGCCCTGTGCTGTAAAATTTAGCACTGTACCGCATGGCTGTAAAGCCTTTTCCAAATAAATCTGATAAATTTTTCACTGTGTTTCATCGGTCACAGTATCGCTTTACAGCAGTCTCAAAAACTGTATCAGTTCATGCGGCCCATTATCCTTTTTCTCGATCATCCTTTGGTCAAAAGGCTGAAATTTGTTCTTTCCATAAAACGAGAGCAGCTTTTCTTCAGTATTGGCTTCAAGGAAAATAACCATACCGCCAGCCTGATACTGTAGCATCTCTATCTAGTTCACAGCGAAAGCAAGCAATTCTGTCCCTATGATCCGCTCATTTGCTCCGTCTGTATAGTTCTTGCCAAGCTGCGCAATCAGGTATGCCGCGGGGCTGTATGTGTGTTCCTTTTCATTCAGCGTACTGACCCTCGACAGTTTCCTGCGGGTCGTGCTGCTGAAAGGCTCTCCGCTTACTGTGATCGGTTTAATCGTCAGCGCGAAATATCCGAGCAGCTGCGCGTCATCCGTATCAAACACTAGATATGTCACGGACTGATGCTTGTTGGTAAAATCGATTGCCTGGCGCTTCAGAAAAAACCTCAACATCCTGATTCTTTTCACAGGAAAACTCAGAGATTATCTGCCTTAGGTCATCTTCGCCAAACTGATTCTCTCCATCATCATTCTTCCTCAAATACTCACGAATGTTGATGACCGTAAACCTGTCGTCTTGCTGCACCCGCTTTCTTCCTCTTTTGCATGAACCTTGCTATGTTCTTCGGGACGGTCAGAATCTTTGCTCTGACCTTGCGCACAGGAGTCTTTTCATTGGCCGCTGCCTCAATCGCATCGGCAAATGCCTCTACCTGTTCCTTATCAGAAATGATAAAATTCTTTGTGATGCTCGACGTAGCCATATCGACACCTCTTTCCCTCTGAGCATATGCTCCCAGTCTGTATGTCGGCACTCCCTCCCGGTTTCTTGACCCCTAGATGGCATACAAATCCATATACAGTTTACTAGAAATCCGGCTTGATTGCAATGGAATTTTCGAGATTATTTTCATAAAAAGGCAGGAGCCGCATCCGCATCCTCGCCTGACGGCAGAGTGTATCACGCCCCCGTCCGATCAAACGGTTATCCGGCGTCAGATATAATCGTTCCCATTCAAACCCACTGCTCTGTGAGGAAACAGAAAAGGTTATCGGAACCTTTATATTATCGGAACCCAAACTGAAAGAGCCAGTAAAATCAAGGTTTTCAATAGAAAAAAGTTCCGATAATGAATAGCGAATTATCCGGAATCGCGAAAAAGAAAAGCTCCGAAAAAAACGGAGCAGGGGCGATTTCGGATAATTCGATTGAACAAAGCCGCGTCATGAGTGGCGAACGCTATGGGACTACTATATGGCTGGAAGCGGATTAAAAAGAAAGGGAGAACGATTCCATGATCTCCGCCACCATTAAGTCAAGCTAATGACAAAAACTTTTATATCCTCCTGCCCTTTCTAATACGCTGTTTCCACCCTTCAGGAACTCCTGAACAGCATATTCAATCTCAATCCGATGGTCGTGAAAGACCGTCACTTTTTTTATGACTTTTTCTGCTATTGCCTGTGTCAGGGATTCAGCGGACATGACCTCATGTCGTATTGCTTCGGTCTCCATGTTCTCCTGAGCTTCCTGCTGTTTTGTGGCAATCATACGCATGGTACTCTGGATCTGCTGCAATTCATCATCACAACTTTGCTTTTCAGTCATGTAGGCATCCTGATCCAGCTCCCCCGACACGAATCTCTCATATAGTTCCCGCTTGTGATGCCGCATAAATTGAAGTTGCTTCTCCAACTCTATCTGCTGCTGCGCCTGCGGCTGAATTTCATCGGCACCGGCAGTTGCACCCAGTGTTGCTTCCATATGGCAACGAATAGAATCAAACACAATCCGTTCCAATTCATCCGCCCGGATGGAGAGCCCATTACAGCCGAGATCATCATAGCCTTTCATATATCGGCAGACAAACCAGCGATTATTCGCACGGCTCATGGCATGGCCGCAGTATCCACAATAAACAATGCCTCGCAACGGATATTGCCTTGGCTTCTTTTGGGGCAATGAAAACCGTCTGAGCTTTTTGTTGGCCTCCTCAAACAGTTCTCTGCTGACAACCGGCTCATGATGATCAGGCAGGATAAACCATTCACTCCGGTCTTTTTTTCGTATATGGTCACTGCCAATCTCTCTAACAGCTGCACGCCCCTGAATATTGGTGCCGATATACTGTTCATCTGCAAGCATCCGCAGGATCGTTGTATTTGACCAGATACCAACGGAACGGGAGACATCATGATGGGGCTTTCCCCGGATGGCGCGAAGCTGTCCCGGCGTAGGTATGCTTTGCGCGTATAATTTGCGGGAAATCTCAGCCGCACCATATCCTTCCGCAGCCCAGGTAAAAATCTGACGGACAATCGGCGCGGTTTCTTCATCCGGCACAAGCCTTCTATCCTTTCCTTTCTGATAACCATAACAACAGACAACGCTCTGATACTCACCCCGCCGCATTTTGGCGTACTTGGCACTCTTTGACTTCATGGACATATCCCGGCTATAAGCTTCATTGATCAGATACTTGAATGCCACATCAATCCCGCCGGTATCGCCTTTGTAATCCGCCGAATCAAAATTATCGCTGACGGAAATAAAGCGAGTGTGATACAGGGGAAATACCTTTTCAATGAAGTATCCCGTTTCGATGCTATTACGCCCAAAACGGGAAAAATCCTTCACCAGAATACAGGCCACTTTTCCTGTCTGCACAAGACTTAGCAGCTCCTGCATGGCAGGTCGCTCAAAGTTTGTTCCTGTGTGGCCGTTATCTATGAATTCTCTGATTACAGCACGATCTCCGCCGGACAGCGATAGAGCCTTTTCCCGCAGGATCATCTGCTGATTTTCAATGCTCATGCTGTCATATTTGCTGTCTTCTAGAGAAAGACGGATGTACAGGGCAATAATTCCATCTTTCAAGGTTTTCTCACCTCCACAAAAGTATCGGTGAAGCTATATGACACAGTGACATGATGTTCATGGTCGATCTCAATCTGCTCAATCAGCCGTCCGATCAGATCAGCAGTCAACTCACGTTGCGTGGAGAGGTATTCTGCGTCGGACTTCAGTCCGGCGCTTTTTTCTGATTTTTCCTGCAATTGTGCCTGTTGCTTCGTCAGCGTTTCGATCTCACCAACAAGCGAGGATACCTTTGCATCATAATCATCCTTCATAGACTGGTATTCTTCCTGAGTGATCAGATGCTGTACAAGGTGTTCAAACAGTCCCCGCAGGAATTTTCGGTTCCTCTCCAATTCCTGATGTTTTGAAGAAATTTCCTTGCGGATGACTTCCCCTATATCCTGGGATGCCGCCTTATTCAGCTCGGAGACTGATTTGCCAAGCTCCAGATTGATTGCACGGATGAGAAGTTCAGTCACAATAGCTCTCAGTTCCTGTTCTTCAATGCAGACACCGGGGCACACTCCACGCTCGTAGCGGCTATTTGTAAGGCAGTAGTAGGTGTATCGATCAGGCATAACCTTCCTTGCCGCCCATTGCCGATGCAAGGCCCTGCCGCAGTGAGCACAGAATACCTTTCCAATGAACATGTTTGGCGTAAAATGCTTTTTCCGTACCGCTTTTGCTTCCTTGCCTGCCTCAGCCCGGATACGCTGCACTTCCGCAAACATCTCTCTGCTGATCAACGCTTCATGAGTATCTCGCACGGTGATATGATGCTCCGCCGATGCAGGCCGCTGCTTATGATCGACTGTCTGACTCTTGCCCTGCACAAGGTCGCCCATATATACCTCTGAACTGAGTATTTTCAGAACAGTTCGGCTCTGCCAGTATTGTCCGCCCATCTGTGCGTCATTGGTGAGAATTCCTTTCTGCCGCCGTTCATGGCTGGGTGTCAAAATGCCCTGCGTATTTAGCCGACGGACAATTTCATTGATCGGCACCCGTTCCAACACCCAGGCGAAGATTTGTCGTACTACAGGCGCAGTTTCTGGATCAACTACCAGGTGATGGCAATCTTGCGGATCTTTCAGATAACCATAGGGAGGGCGGCTGCCTACAAACTTACCGTCCAGCATGGCCTGATGCTGCTGGGCTCGAATTTTCTTTCCGATGTCCAGCGCATAGGCTTCATTGATCATGTTTTTCAGGGGAAGCATAATCCCACCATGGCTCTGGCCCTGATCGGCCGTGTCAAACTGATCGGTGACGGCGACAAAGCGGATATGATGACTGAAGAAATACTGCTCAATGTAATAGCTAGTGTCAATGAAATTCCTGCCCAGACGGGAAAGGTCTTTCACCATCACGCAGTCAAGACTACCAGCTTCAATATCCGCCAGCATCCGCTGAAATTCAGGCCGGTTGAAATTCGTCCCTGTCAGGCCGTTATCAATGTAGGTTTGGACCAGAAGGAATTCCGGCCTATCCGCGATATAGTCCCGGAGGACAAGCTGCTGGTTGTCGATAGAATTGCCCCGCCCCTGGTTGTTTTCCACAGACAGGCGGATGTAGAACGCTGTGCGCAGTGCATTGGTCATCTTTGCTGTTGCTGTATCAGGCACAGGGATGTTCTTCCTGCTTTTCCTTGCCATATCAGACTGCCCTCCTTTCTGTCAGTTGCGCCGTGATGGCCACAGCCTTTTCATATTCATCGTCATAGTTGAAGGTGATTTCAATTTGGCTTTTTCCAACGATACGAATGCTGCGGATCAGCTGAACAACAACTTTTCGGTCCAGCTCCTGCATCCCCTCAAACCGCCGAAATTGATTGATCCAGCGGCTGCGCTCACTGCGATTCTCTTTTACTGCCGTGATCTTTTCTTGCCAGCCGTTTATGGCCGCCTGCAGCGCGTCATATTCATTAGAGTACTGCTTTTTCAGTTCCAGATACTCTTCCTTTGTAAGGCAACCATTGATCAGGTTTTCATACAGCCTGCCCTTATAGGAAGCAATCCGCGTCAGCTGCGCTTCACAGTTGGTGATTTGTCCGCTGTATTCCTGTATCAGCTCGCGATTTAGGCGCTCCTGGCTGATGGTGGACAGCAGACTATCCAGAGAAATCACATTTTCGATGTGTACTTTCAGGCTTTCTGTCACACAGCCGATCAGATCATTCTCCTTCATCATGGTCGGTGCCTTGCACCCATGCTTCTTTCCCGTAGGGCAAAAGTAATATACATATTCAGTATCTTTGTATTTCCTGACCTTCCTTGTCATGCGGCCGCCGCAGCAGCCGCAGATCAGGACGCCGGAAAAGATAAAGACGGAATCTCTGCTGGGCGGCGTGCGGGTGTCAATTTCGCGTATACGCTGCACCAGCTCGTAATCCTGATGGCTGATGATCGCCTCATGCGCATTCTCAACCCGTGCCCATTCCGATGCAGGCTTCATCTCCATCGCCTTCAGCTTGAAGTGCGGCGTCGATTGTTTACCCTGCACCAGTGTTCCTGTATAGGTTTCATCCTGGAGTATGCGAATGACAGTCGTCGCTGACCATTTGCAGTCTGCGTGATCGCTGTACCCACCGGTGGCGTAAGGTGTGCCGTTATTGCGCCGATATGCTAACGGAGAAAGGATTCCTTCCTGATTCAGCTTTTCCGCAATGTTCTGCGCGCTGAACCCGTCCAGCCGTCTGCGAAATATCTCGCGAACCACACCTGCAGCATATGGGTCGATGATCAGCTTTTTATGCTGTTCACCGCTTTTGATGTACCCATAAACGCTGAACGGCCCGACAAAATCGCCATTGCGCCGTTTTGCGTCCAAGGCGCTTCTGGTTTTGATGGAAATATCACGAGCATACGCTTCGTTCATGATATTTTTCACTGAGACAGCCAGATCATCCGCGCCTTCATTCGCGGTATCAACATTGTCGTTAATCGCGATGAAGCGTACCCCATATGCTGGGAATACCCGGCGCATATACCGCCCGGTTTCGATATACTCGCGGCCCAACCGGGACAAGTCCTTCACAATCACGCAGTTGGCTTCGCCCCGCTTGATCATGTCCATCATTTCCTGAAAGGCTGGACGGTCAAACAGCACACCGCTGTAGCCATCATCCACCTTTTCGGCGACAGCCTCGATTTCCGGATGCTTTGCGATGAAGTCATCTATCATCCGGCGCTGGTTGCCCACGCTGTCACTTTCCACTGTCCGGTCGTCTGTATAAGACAGCCGGATGTACTTGATCGCTCTGTACAGTTCCATGCTCGCTTCTCC
>JAFWQM010000086.1 GCA_017509065.1 Clostridia bacterium | reverse complement strand
TCGTGTACAACTTCATGCCCGTGTTCGACTGGCTGCGCACCGACCTGGCCCGGGTGATTCCCGAGGACGGCAGCAACAGCCTGTACTTCGACGAAAAGGACCTGGGCGAAATGGGCCCGCTGGAAATCGTGCGCAAGACCGCCGAGGACAGCCACGGCTTCACTCTGCCCGGCTGGGAGCCGGAACGCCTGGCCCTGCTGGAAACCACGCTGAAACAGTACGAGAGCATCGGCCCGGACGACCTGCGCAAGAACTTCAAGTATTTCCTGGACGCGGTCATTCCCGTGTGCGAGGAAGTGGGTGTGCGTATGGCCTGCCATCCCGACGACCCCGCCTGGCCCATCTTCGGCCTGCCCCGCATCACCCACAGCCAGGACGACTTCGACAAGATGGTGAAGCTTCACGACAGCCCCGCCAACACCCTGTGCCTGTGCACCGGTTCGCTGGGCTCCAACCCGGACAACGACATTCCCACCATCATCCGGCATTTCGGCGAAATGAATCGTATCGGTGCCATGCACGTGCGCAACGTCAAGTACCTGGGCCACCACCACTTCCGCGAAGCCGCGCACCTTTCCTGCACCGGCGACCTCGACCTGTTTGAAATCATGAAGGCCATCTACGACACCTGCCCGGACACCTACATCCGCCCCGACCACGGGCGCATGATCTGGGATGAGCAGGGCCGCCCCGGCTACGGCCTCTATGACCGCGCCCTTGGCGCCGCCTACATCAACGGTCTCTGGGAAGCCATTGATAAAATGAATAAACGCTGATGCGAATCTGTCTTCGCCTTCCGTTTTCGGAAGGCGTTTTTTTCAACTTTTTTTAGATTATTCCTATTTTAAGCAAAAAAACGCATTGACAATTTCAGATATATATGCTATCATCTAAAATTGCACCAGTGTCGAATGTGTGCGTCTTTTTTCCTATGTTCATGCCCGCCTTTGCATAAAATTTGCAAAGGGGCTGGGGTAGGGGGAATATGCGCTTTTTTCGGTATCTGGGCAGCAATAAAGGGGTGATGACTTTTATGGTGCACGAGGTCCAAATGGGGAAGCTGCGAAAGCGTATGAGCTTCTCGCGCATCGACGAGGTTCTGGACATGCCCAACCTGATCGAGGTACAGAAAAACAGCTACAAGCGTTTTCTGACCGAAGATCTCAAAGAGGTTCTGGCGGACGTGTCCCCCATCACGGATTACAGCGAAAATCTGGTGTTGGAATTCGTCGATTACTCGCTGGACGGCACGCCCAAGAATTCTGTGGAGCGGTGCAAGGAACGCGACCTGACCTACGCGGCCCCGCTGAAGGTTTTCGTTCGCCTGAAGAACCGGGAAACCGGCGAAATCAAGGAATCGGAAGTCTTTATGGGCGATTTCCCGCTGATGACCGAGCACGGCACTTTTATTATCAACGGCGCGGAGCGCGTCATCGTGAGCCAGCTGGTGCGTTCGCCGGGCGCTTATTTCGGCGACACCATCGATAAGGCCGGCAAGCACCTGTTCTCTTCTCAGATCATTCCCAACCGGGGCGCCTGGCTGGAATACGAAACCGACAGCAACGATGTGCTGTGGGTGCGTATTGACCGCGCCCGCAAGCTGCCCATCACCGTGCTGCTGCGCGCGCTGGGCTATGGCACCGACCAGGAAATTTACGACCTGCTGGGCGAGGACGAGCGCCTGCTTACCACCATTGCCCGTTCCGACCAGACCAAGACCCAGACCCAGGGCCTGCTGGAAATCTACAAGCGCCAGAAGCCCGGCGAGCCGCCGACCGAGGACGGTTCCCGCGCGCTGCTGCGCAGCCTGTTCTTTGACCCGAAGCGCTACGACCTGATGCGCGTGGGCCGCTACAAGTTTAATAAAAAGCTGGGCCTCTCCGCCCGCATCACCGGCCAGGTGGCCGCTGAAGACATTATCAGCCCTGTGAGCGGCGAAGTGATGGTGGAAAAGGGCAGCGTTATTCCCCGGGAAAAAGCCATTGAGATTCAGAACGCCGGCGTGAACGCGGTGCTTTTGCAGTGCGAAAACGTGGTGCATAAGGTGCTGGGCAACAACTTTGCGGACGCCAAGGGCTTCCTGCCCTTCGATCCCAAGGAAATCGGCATCCTGGAAATGGTGCATCTGCCTACCCTGCTCAAGCTCATCGAGGAAACGCCCGCCGAGGATCTGAAGCGCGTGGTTTCCGAAAACGTATACAACCTCGTGCCCAAGCACATCATCATCGACGACATCGTGGCGTCGGTGAGCTACCTGCTGGGCCTGCCCTATGGCGTGGGGACCATCGACGATATCGACCATCTGGGCAACCGCCGCCTGCGCAGCGTGGGCGAACTGCTCCAGAACCAGGTGCGCATCGGCCTCAGCCGTCTGGAGCGCGTGGTGCGTGAGCGCATGGCCATTCAGGACGCCAACGACGTAAAGCCCGGCGAACTGATCAACATCCGCCCCGTGAGCGCGGCGATCAAGGAATTCTTCGGGTCCTCCCAGCTTTCTCAGTTCATGGACCAGCCGAACCCGCTGGCCGAGCTGACCCACAAGCGCCGCCTCAGCGCTCTGGGCCCCGGCGGCCTGAACCGCGACCGCGCAGGCATGGAAGTGCGCGACGTGCACTATTCACACTACGCCCGCATTTGCCCCATCGAGACGCCTGAAGGCCCGAACATCGGCCTGATCGGCTCCCTGGCTACCTACGCCCGCATCAACGAGTACGGCTTCATCGAAGCGCCTTACCGCAAGGTGAACAAAGAAACCAACCAGGTGACGGACGAGATCGTCTACATGACCGCTGACGAGGAAGACAACTACAAGGTCGGTCAGGCCAAGGAACCGCTCGACGAAGAGAACCGCTTCATCAACAAGCGTGTAGTGGTGCGCTGGCGCGACGAGACCATCGAAGTGCCCGCCCGCGAAGTGGACTACATCGACGTGTCGCCCAAGCAGGTGGTGTCCGTGGCCACGGCCATGATCCCCTTCCTGGAAAACGACGACGCCAACCGCGCCCTGATGGGCTCCAACATGCAGCGCCAGGCGGTGCCGCTGCTGGTGCCCGAAGCCCCCATCGTGGGCACCGGCATGGAATATAAGGCCGCCCACGACTCCGGCGTGGTGCTGCTTTCCAAGCACGCCGGCACGGTGTATTCCGTGGCCGCGGACGAAGTGGTGATCCAGGACGAGCTGGGCGAAAAGCACAGCTACCACCTGACCAAGTTCGCCCGCTCCAACCAGGGCACCTGCATCAACCAGCGCCCCCGCGTGTTCCAGGGACAGAAGATTGAAGTGGGCGACCTGCTGGCCGACGGCCCCTCCACCGAGAACGGCGAAATCGGCCTGGGCAAAAACATGCTCATCGGCTTCATGACCTGGGAAGGCTACAATTACGAGGACGCCGTGCTCATCAGCGAGCGGCTGGTGAAGTACGACAAATACACCTCCATCCATATTGAAGAATACGAGTCCGAGGCCCGTGAAACCAAGCTGGGTCCGGAAGAAATCACCCGCGATATCCCGAACGTCGGCGAGGACGCGGTGCGCGACCTGGACGAGAACGGCATCATCCGCATCGGCGCGGAGGTGCGGTCCGGCGACATTCTGGTGGGCAAGGTGACGCCCAAGGGCGAAACCGAGCTGACCGCCGAAGAACGCCTGCTGCGGGCCATATTTGGCGAAAAGGCCCGCGAAGTGCGCGACACTTCCCTGAAAGTGCCCCACGGCGAGGGCGGCATCATCGTGGACGTGAAGATTTTCACCCGCGAAAACAAGGACGAGCTCAGCCCCGGCGTGAACGAAATGGTACGCGTGTACATCGCGCAGAAACGTAAGATCAGCGTCGGCGACAAGATGTCCGGCCGCCACGGCAACAAGGGCGTCGTGTCCCGCATCCTGCGCGAAGAGGACATGCCCTTCCTGCCCGACGGAACGCCCTTGGATATCGTGCTGAACCCCCTGGGCGTACCTTCCCGCATGAACATAGGGCAGGTGCTGGAGGTTCACCTTGGCATCGCCGCCCGCACCCTGGGCTGGCACATCGCCACCCCCGTGTTCGACGGCGCGAGCAAGGAAGATATTGAGGACTGCCTGAAAAAAGCCGGTCTGCGTCCCGATGGCAAGACCATCCTCTACGACGGCCGCACGGGCGATCCCTTCGAGAATCCCGTCACGGTGGGCATCATGTACTTCCTGAAGCTGCACCACCTCGTCGACGACAAGATGCACGCCCGCTCCACCGGCCCCTACTCCCTGGTCACGCAGCAGCCCCTGGGCGGCAAGGCCCAGTTCGGCGGCCAGCGCTTCGGCGAAATGGAAGTGTGGGCCCTGGAAGCTTACGGCGCGGCGAACACGCTGCAGGAAATCCTGACGGTTAAGTCCGACGACATTGTGGGCCGCGTGAAGACCTACGAAGCCATCGTGAAGGGCCAGAACATCCCCACGCCCGGCGTGCCCGAATCCTTCAAGGTGCTCATCAAGGAACTGCAGGCCCTGGCGCTGGATATCCGCGTGCTGAACGAGAATAAAGAAGAAATCGAGATCCGCGAGCTGGACGACGAAGACGACGACATGGGCGATTCCGTCTCCACCGGACGTGAACCCATGCCCGAACCCGACTACGACGACGCGCCTGCCCTGGACGAAAACGAATCGCTCGAGCTGGACGACGATATCAGCCTGGACGACGATTTTGCCGACTTCGAGGCTGACGATATGCTGGATGACCTGAAGCTGGACGACGATGACGATTTAGAGTAAGGAGTTTTGGGAATTAGGGAACAGGGATTAGTTGGATACTGGTTCAAGTATTTCAGCAGCCCGTTTCCGAACGCCCAACACCTAATCCCTAATCCCTCGTCCCTAATCCCTTACCATCCTACCCGCGCCACAACGGAGGGAGTTTTTATCCATGTTTGAACTGACAAATTTAGATTCCATCCAAATCGGCATGGCCTCTTCCGAGCAGATCCTCGCCTGGAGCTACGGCGAGGTGAGCAAGCCCGAGACCATCAACTACCGCACCCTCAAGCCCGAACGCGACGGCCTGTACTGCGAGCGCATCTTTGGGCCCCAGAAGGACTGGGAGTGCTCCTGCGGCAAGTACAAGCGCGTCAAGTTCAAGAATAAAGAAATGGTATGCGACAAGTGCGGCGTGCAGATCACCCGGGCCAAGGTGCGCCGCGAGCGCATGGGCCACATCGCCCTGGCAGCGCCGGTCAGCCACATCTGGTATTTCAAGGGCATCCCTTCCCGGATGGGTATGCTGCTGGACGTGAGCCCCCGCGCGCTGGAAAAGGTGCTGTATTTCGCTTCCTATATCGTGCTGGACCCCGGCAACGAAGCGGTCACGAAGGTTTCCCGCAACGAGCTGATCACCGACTCCAAGTACCGCTCCATCATGGCGATGACCGATGAGGAGCGCGGCAGCTTCAAGGCCGGCATCGGCGCGGAAGCGGTGAAGGAAATGCTGCTGGCGCTTGACCTGGAAGCGCTCAGCGAAAGCCTGAAAAAAGAAATCAACGAGCTGATCGAAAAAGAGCGCGACCGCGAGGGCGAAGGCCAGAAGCGCACCCACGCGGTGAAGCGCCTGGAAGTGGTGGAGGCGTTCCGACTTTCCCACAACAAGCCCGAGTGGATGATCATGGACGTGGTGCCTGTCATTCCCCCGGACCTGCGCCCCATGGTGCAGCTGGACGGCGGCCGCTTCGCCACCTCCGACCTGAACGACCTGTACCGCCGCGTCATCAACCGCAACAATCGCTTGAAGCGCATGCTCGAACTGGGCACGCCGGACATCATCGTGCGCAATGAAAAGCGTATGCTGCAGGAAGCCGTGGACGCCCTGATCGACAACGGCCGCCGCGGGCGGCCCGTGACCGGCCCCGGCAATAGGCCCCTTAAATCCCTGTCCGATCTGCTGCGCGGCAAGCAGGGCCGTTTCCGCCAGAACCTGCTGGGCAAGCGCGTGGACTATTCCGGCCGTTCCGTTATCGTGGTCGGTCCCGAACTGAAGCTGTATCAATGCGGCCTGCCCAAGGACATGGCGCTGGAACTGTTCAAGCCCTTCGTGATGGAAAAGCTGGTCAGCCTTCGCATCGCGCATAACGTGAAATCCGCCAAGCGCATGGTGGAAAAGGTAAAGCCCGAGGTTTGGGATATTCTGGAGGACGTGATCAAGGAACATCCCGTGCTGCTGAACCGCGCGCCTACCCTGCACCGTCTGGGTATTCAGGCGTTCGAGCCCATCCTGGTGGAAGGCAAGGCCATCCGCCTGCATCCCCTGGCCTGCACCGCCTACAACGCCGACTTCGACGGCGACCAAATGGCCGTGCACGTCCCGCTCAGCATGGAGGCTCAGGCCGAAGCCCGCTTCCTGATGCTGTGCGCCAACAACATTATGAAGCCCCAGGACGGCATGCCCGTTATTTCGCCCACCCAGGACATGGTGATCGGCTGCCACTATCTGACCATCACCCGTGACGACGCCAAGGGCGCGGGCCGCGTGTTCGCTTCTCCCGACGAAGCCATGATGGCTTACCAGTGTCAGCAAATCGCCCTGCAAGCCCCCATCAAGGTGCGCATCGAACGCACCTGGGAGGGCGTTACCGAACACCGCGTGATCGACACAACCCTGGGCCTGCTGATCTTCAACGAAGTGATTCCGCAGGATCTGGGCTTCAAACCCCGCGAAACCCTGGACGACCAGTTCGTACTGGAAATCGACCACAAGGTTATCAAAAAGGACCTGGGCCAGATCGTGGAAAAGTGCTTCCACGTTCATGGCGAAAGCCAGACCGCCAAGGTGCTGGACGCCATCAAGAACCTGGGTTATAAATATTCCACCCGCGGCGCTATCACCGTGTCTGTGGGCGACATCATCATCCCGCCCGAAAAGCAGACCTGGCTGAAAGAAACCGACGACCTGGTGGCAACCATCAACCGCAAGTACCGCCGCGGCGAAATGAGCGAGGACGAGCGCTACCGCATGGTCATCGACGCCTGGCAGAACACCACCAACAGGCTGAAAAACCGCGTGATGGAAGTGCTGCCGGCTTACAACCCCATCAGCATGATGACCGGTTCCGGCGCCCGCGGTTCCGCCGGTCAGGTGGCTCAGCTGGCCGGTATGCGCGGCCTGATGGCTTCTCCTTCCGGACGCGCTATCGAAGTGCCTATCCGCGCCAACTTCCGTGAAGGCCTGAACGTGCTGGAGTTCTTCATGTCTTCCCACGGCAGCCGCAAGTCCCTGGCTGACACCGCGCTTCGTACCGCCGACTCTGGTTACCTCACCCGCCGCCTGGTGGACGTGGCTCAGGAAGTGATCGTGCGCGAGATCGACTGCTTCGAGACCCGCGGCGAAAAGGTGCGCGGCATCACCGTGCAGCCCATCGGCGAGATCGAGGGTATCGACGACCGCGTGCGCGGCCGCTACGCCGCCGAGGATGTGTATCATCCCATCACCGGCGAGCTGCTGGTGCACGTGAACGAACTGATCGATTACGAAAAAGCCGGCATTATCAAGAAGGCCGGTATCACGAAGATGAACGTCCGCTCGGTGCTGACCTGCCACAGCGAACACGGCGTGTGCGCCCGCTGCTACGGCATGAACCTGGCCCACGGCGGCATTGTGGACATCGGCGAGGCCGTCGGTATCATCGCCGCCCAATCCATCGGCGAGCCCGGCACGCAGCTGACCATGCGTACCTTCCACTCAGGCGGCGTGGCCTCCGCGGACGACATCACCCAGGGTCTTCCCCGCGTAGAAGAACTGTTCGAAGCCCGCAAGCCCAAGCGTGACGCCACGCTTGCCGAAATCAGCGGCAAGGTGCAGATCGTGGAAAGCAAGAAAAAGCGCGAGGTCATCATCACGAACGAGGACGATCCCAGCGAAAAGAAGACCTATCAGATCCATTACGGCGCGCGTCTCAAGGTGGCCGACGGCGACGTGATCCCCGCGGGCGCGGAACTGATCGAAGGCGCTGTCAACCCGCACGACCTGCTGCGCATCCTGGGCATCCGCGCCGTGCAGGAATACCTGCTGAAAGAAGTGCTTTCCGCTTACTATTCCTCCGGTGTTAAGATTGCCGACAAGCATATTGAAGTCATCGTTCGCCAGATGCTGCGCAAAGTGCGCGTGGAGGACGCGGGCGACACGGATCTGCTCCCCGGCGGGCTGGTGGATATTTACGAATTCGAGGAAGCCAACGAGAAGACCATCATGGCCGGCGGACGTCCCGCCATCGCCAAGCGCATCCTGCTGGGCATCACGAAAGCTTCTCTGGCCACGGACTCCTTCCTCTCCGCCGCCTCCTTCCAGGAAACCACGCGCGTGCTCACCGAAGCCGCCATCAAGGGCAAGGTCGATCCGCTGCTGGGCCTGAAGGAAAACGTCATCATCGGCAAGCTGATCCCCGCCGGAACCGGCCTGAAACGCTACAAGAACATCGAACTGCAGGAAACCTATTGAGCTTTTCCGCAGTGGGAAGCCAGTTGAGGATGTTTCAGCAAGGGTTCCTGAAAAAACATAAACAGCCTGTATAAAGAAACCGGCCATGTGCGAGCAGAAATGCCCACGCATGGTCGGTTTTCTGATTATTGTTTTACAGGGTATCTATTCAGTCATGCTGTTTTATAGCACGAAAGATACGTTGTCATCCCGACCGGAGCGCCGCAATCTATGGATTGCTGGCGCTCAGTCCGCCTTTGGCGGACGCTATTACGCTCCACTGCGGTCGGGATGACAGCATGATTTCACACTTTAAAGTATCTCGACTGAATAGTTACTTTACTGGGATTTTTTATAAAGCGCATTAAAAAACAGGCCGTGTTTTATCACAGCCTGTTTTTGGCTTATGCTGTTATTGTCACACCAATTCGATGATGACCATTTCAGCGGCGTCGCCACGGCGGGGGCCCAGCTTATAGATGCGGGTATAACCGCCGGCGCAGCCCTTTTCCGCGTTGCGGGCACGGTACTTGGGGCCATACTCACGGAACAGCTTTTCCACCACGGGATGCTTGTTGTCCTTGGTGCGTTCCTTGTATTCTTTCTTGCTCTCGTCGTCCTTCTTGGCTTCCTGGATGTCATACAGGTACGCCATCATCAGGCGGCGGGCATGCAGCTTGGAAGGCAGGTCGTTGGTGAAGGTCTGCTTCACGATCTGCTTCTTATCGTTATAAAATTCCTTTTCGACATCCACGGTCTTGTCGTACTCACGGATGGCGAGGGTGATCATTTTATCCACGATGCTGCGCACTTCCTTGGCCTTGGCCTCGGTGGTTTCGATGCGGCCGTACCACAGGAGATTGGTGGTCAGGTTCCGCAGCATCGCCTTGCGCTGGCTCGCAGTACGGCCCAGCTTGCGCTCTGTTGCCATGGGGGTTTCCTCCTATCACTCTTCGGTCGGACGCAGCCCCAGGCCCAGCGCCTGCAGCTTCTGCTCGACTTCTTCCAGACTCTTTTTGCCCAGGTTGCGCACCTTCATCATGTCCTCCTGGTTGCGCTGAACCAGCTCGGCCACGGTGTTGATGCCCGCGCGCTTGAGGCAATTATAGGCGCGGACGGAGAGATCGAGATCCTCGATCGTCATCTCCATCACTTTCTCCATCTTGTCGTCTTCCGGCTCAGAGATGCTCAGCGGCATGGTCTGGTCGGTCAGGCCCACGAAGAGGGAGAGCTGTTCGGTGAGGATATGGGCGGAAATGGCGATGGCCTCGTCGGGGGCCACGGAGCCGTCCGTCCACACTTCCAGGGTCAATTTATCGTAGTCCGTGATCTGGCCCACGCGGGTGTCCTCCACCACGTAATTGACCTTGCGGATGGGGGTGTAGATGGAATCGATGGGAATGACGCCGATAGGCATCTGGGCCGTCTTGTTCTTGTCGGACGAGACATAGCCCCTCCCCCGGTCCAGGCTCAGCCACATATGCAGCTTCGCGCCTTCGCCCAACGTGGCGATATGCAGATCGGGGTTCACAATTTCCACTTCATCATCCACCCGGATGTCCGCCGCGGTCAGTTCGCAGGGGCCCTGGGCGCTGATCTCCACCATCTTGACCTGGTCCGTGTACAGTTTCAGGGCCAGCTCTTTCAGGTTCAGGATCAGTTCGGTCACGTCTTCTTTCACACCGGGAACGGTGGAAAATTCGTGCTGCACGCCGTCGATGCTCACGCTGGTCACGGCGGCGCCGGGCAGGGAGTTGATGAGTACCCTGCGAAGCGCGTTGCCCAGCGTGTGGCCGAAGCCGCGCTCAAGCGGCTCGATCACGAATTTGCCGTAGGTGTTGTTTGCCGCCATCTCGATACAATCGATGTGCGCTTTTTCGATTTCGATAATCACTGAGTCCAACCCTCCTATTCGATACGGTCGTAGCGGACTGCATCATACGGTCAGAACAGGATCAGCGGCTATAGAATTCAACGATCATGTTCTCCTGCACTTCGTAGTCGATGTCAGCGCGGGTGGGCAGCTCGTTCACGGTGCCAGTCAGGTTCTGGGCATCGAAGGTGAGCCACTTGGGGGTGAGCACGGTGGTGCCTTCCCGGAGCGCCTTGAACATTTCCATCTGAGTGGAGCGTTCACGCAGGGTGATCACGTCGCCCTTCTTCACCTGGTAAGAAGGAATATCCACCTTCTGTCCGTTCACGCGGATGTGGCCGTGACCCACGATCTGGCGCGCCATGCGGCGGGTCTTGGCCAGGCCCAGGCGGTACACCACGTTGTCCAGCCGGAGTTCCAGCAGGGACAGCATGTTTTCACCGGTAACGCCCTTCATGTTGGAGGCCTTGTCGAAGTAATGACGGAACTGCTTTTCCAGCACGCCATAGATGAACTTGACCTTCTGCTTTTCTTTCAGCTGGCCGCCGTATTCAGAAACCTTCTTGCGGCGGTTGCCACCGGGATTGCGGGTGGACTTTTTCTTCGCATAGCCCATGGTAGCCGGAGTAATGTCAAGAGCACGGCATTTCCGGGCAATAGGCTGCTTATTGTTAGCCATTCTTGTCTTCCTCCTTCAATTACACGCGGCGGCGCTTGGGCGGACGGCAACCATTGTGAGGAATGGGCGTCACGTCCTTGATCATGGTCACGTCCAGACCGGCGGTCTGCAGGGCGCGGATAGCGGCTTCACGGCCGGAGCCGGGGCCTTTCACCAGCACGTCCACAGACTTGAGGCCGAACTCGGCGCTGGCCTTGGCAGCCGTTTCGGCGGCCATCTGAGCGGCGAAGGGGGTGGACTTCTTGTTGCCGCGGAAACCCATGCCGCCGGCGGAAGCCCAGGACAGGGCGTTGCCCTGCACGTCAGTGATGGTGACGATGGTAT
>JAFWQM010000012.1 GCA_017509065.1 Clostridia bacterium | reverse complement strand
TTTTCCTATGCCGCCTTCGCCATTGCCGCGGGGCTGGGCGCGGGGTATCTGATCCAGCTGAAGAAGGGAAAAGAAGAAAAAGACAGTAAAATGCGGCAGATGGATTATATGGGCTATCGGGTCGTCAGCTTGGGCTTCCTGCTGCTGACCGTGGTGATCTTTTCCGGGGCCATTTGGGCGGAGCAGGCGTGGAGCGCCTGGTGGAGCTGGGATCCCAAGGAGACCTGGGCGCTGATCACCTGGATCTTCTACGCCATCTATCTCCACCAGCGGCTGCGCCTGAAATGGCAGGGCAAACGCATGGCCTGGCTGGCAATCTTTGCTTTTATTCTGGTGATCTTTACCTTCGCCGGGGTCAACCTGCTGCTCCCCGGACTGCATTCGTACGCGAGCATGTAATACTATAAAATAATCACCCCGTCCTGATGGAACGGGGCTGGGAGATGGATGGCATGAGACGCAAGGATCGGGAAGTGCAAAGCCTGGATGAGATTTTTGACATATTGAACCGCTGCGACACGGTACGGGTGGCCTTCCGGGGAGAGGAATACCCTTATGTAGTTCCGGTTTCCTTTGGCGCGGAGCTTGCGGATGGAAAGGTGGTCGTGTATTTTCATTGCGCCAGAGAGGGCATGAAACTGGAACTGCTGAAGAAAAACCCGCATATCTGCCTGGAGGGCGATATCTTCATTCGGACAGAAACGACGAATCACGGCATTACCACCCGATACGAGAGCGTGATCGGATTTGGAGAGTGCCAGATCGTTGAGGATGAACAGGAAATCAAGCACGGATTGAAGCTGCTCACAGAGCATTACGGGTATCTGGATTACTCCCTTGATCGCTGCCGGGCGCTGGAACATCTGTATGTGGTCAAGGCTGTGCTTTCGGAGATCACGGGAAAGAGAAACCTGCCGGTAACAACAGAATAATCATCACGATTATGTCCTGTGTTCCAGGATGTTCGCCATGCTCCGGCTGATGTGCCCGGTCATGGCGTTTTTTGCTTCCTCCGGCTTTCCCTCCCGGATGGCCTGGAGAATGGCGATATGCTCATGGGTGGAGCTTTCATAATGATGCTGGGCGGCGCTGTCGCCGTGTCCCACGCTGGGGCCGTTCCACAGGTCCAGCAGATAACCGGTCAATTGGTGATTGTCCGCCGCCCGCCAGATGGATTGATGAATCTCCTGGTTCAGCTTTTCATACTCCGCCACGTTGATGGCGTCCAAATGCTCGCGCAGGTCAGAAAGCCTCTCCAGCAGCTTTTCGGTTTTCATCCCATTTTGGGCCGCGCGGTACGCCGCTTCCGATTCCAGCAGGATACGCATTTCAAAGATATCCTGGATGAATTTCCTGTCGATGTTGTTGACGATGGCTCCTTTGTTCATCCGCAGGGTGATCAGGCCTTCGCTTTCCAGCACCTGAAAAGCTTCCCGCACTGGGGTGCGGCTGATGCCCAATTGGGCGGCGATTTCTGTCAAACTCAGTTCGTCCCCGCTTTTGTATTCGCCGGAATAAATAGCCTTCCGTAAAATTGCGGTGATCCTGACCCGCACAGGCATGATTTCCAAGGTTTCCATGGCGTCCCCTCTCTCTGCATATCGTATACGATATTATAATAAAAAAAGCCGGAAAAAGCAATCCAATAGATTTCCGCGCGATAAATGGAAGAAGCTCATATTTGTTTATTTACACGGGAAAAGATCACGGAAGCGATCACAGCATTGACCGCGTCCGCCACGAGCTGCGACCAGATTAAACCGTCCAATCCCCACACGCGGTTCATGACCAGCATGATGGGAATGATCAGCGCGATATGCCGGATGAACGCCAGCAGGAACGAAATCTTGCCCTGATTGACGGCGTTCATGTAATTGACGATGTGGTAGCCGATCATCATGAAGGGCAGGGCAAAGCACCGCCCCCGCAGGAACGCCGCGCCTTGAAGGATCGTTGCCTCATCCGCAATAAAGGCGCCGACGATGGGCCGGGCGAACAGCCAAAACAGCAGCACGCAGACGCAGGAAAAGCTGACGATGGCGATCCGCGCCAGGGAAAAGATCTGTTTCATGCGTTCCCGGTTGCCCGCGCCGAAATTATAAGCGATCAGCGGCACCATGCCTAAGCATACGCCCAGGCCCACGTTGATGGGGATGCGCTCCAGCTTCAGCACGATGCCCATGGCCGCCAGCGGGATGTCCCCATACGCCACGGTCAGCCGGTTGGTGACGATGGTCACCAGGTCAAACAGGAAAATGGCGAACGCGGCCGGGAAGCCCACGGAATACAGGGATTTCTTCTGGCCGCCGCTCAGCTTTTCGATGCGGCGGGGAAGAACCAGCACTGTCTTTTCCCGCAGCTTCCGATACATGAGGACAAAGTAGCCCAGGGAAATCAGGTTGGACAGCATCGTTGCGATGCCCGCGCCCAGCACCTCCCGACCTTTGGGAAGCAGCACGAACATAAACAGCGGGTCCAGCGCCACGTTCATCAGGCTCCCCAGCCCCACGCCGATGCCCGCTTCCTTGGAGTATCCGGCGTTGCGGAGCAGCTGCGGCATGCACATGGACAGCACCGTGGGAATGCCGCCCAGCACCGTGGTGGCGAACACATACTGCTTCGCGTAAACCATGGTGTTGCCACTGGCGCCCAGCAGCCGGAGCAGCGGTTCCATCAGGAGCAGCACCAGCAGCGAAAAAACGAGGGCGCTGACCGTCGCCACGGCCACGCTGTAGGAGGCGACCTTCCGGGCGTCTTCGGTCTTCTTTTCTCCGATCAGGCGCACCATCAGGCTCCCGCCGCCCACGCCGAATACATTCGCCAGCGCCGTCACGGCCAGATAGACCGTCAGCGCCAGGGACGACGCCCCGATCATATAGGGATTGCCGGTGCGCCCGATAAACCAGGTGTCCGCTAAATTGTACAGCAGAATGATCATCTGGCTGGCAATGGTGGGCAGCGCCATGACCGCAAGCGCTTTGCCCGGACGCATGGTTTCAAACAGACGGTTCTTTTCGGTGTTCATGATTTGATCTTGCTCCATGACTTTTTTCTTCATGCACAATCACACATGCTCGTTATTTATCTCGCAAAACTGGAATATGTCTAACTATTTATACCTTGCAAGCCCACATAATCATCTCTAAGCATACCATAGATATTATAATCGCAATAAACAGAAACCATTTTTCCTTGGCGAACGGTTCCTTCTTTTATAAAACCACATTTTTCCATAACCTTATTTGATGCAATGTTTCTTACATCCACACGCCCATTCAATCGGTCTATTTCCGTGTTCTCAAATATAAACCGTACCACTTCCTTTAAAGCTTCTGTAGTAATTCCCATATTCCAGTACTCCGGATTAACTCTGTATCCTATATCACCCATTCTGGCATTTTGGATATCAAATACCGCAATCATGCCTACCACCTTATTGGATTCTTTCCATACAATT
>JAFWQM010000085.1 GCA_017509065.1 Clostridia bacterium | reverse complement strand
TTATCTGCGGGCGATAAATCGGTCCATCCTGCGTCACTCAACCTTGAAATACCTCCAGTATTCCTGCGGTTTCGTTCCTTGTCTGGAACGATTTCTCATCCCGCATCTGAATTCACGATTCAATTGGGCGAGCAATAATAAAACCGCGCCGCTGTTTCTATGCGCGGTTTTTCTGTTTTGTGCGCCCGACGACGCACGTTTCTAAAGGGTGAAAGACCCGAATCCGCCCGGTAGCGGGAAGGAAATAGCCGAAAGCAAGGGTGTCCGCTATGAGGCGGGATCTGAAGGAAGCCGGATGTGGGAGCAGATTAACCACGGGCAAACCTCTGGCCTGACGAACAGAAACCACATAGAAGGTCACTTATGAGGGTAAGACTGCACGACAAGCCGAAGCCCAATAGCTACACGGAATCATGAGTGATAAATGTGGCAGGTAGATGGAGGGAAAGAAACGTGTGGTACCCGGGGAGGTCTGCGCGGGACGCTTTCAAGAGTAAACGCGGTGATATATGGAAAGCCGCGCTGAACGCGCAGAAATCAGCCGAAGCCATAGTACCTCAAAAAAATGAGGGAAGGGCGGAACCAATACAGCCCGGAGTAACCGGAGAAAGGAGAATAGCAGAGCCTGTGAAGAAAAGTCTGTAAATAGGTGAAAACGAGGCCTTTATTTCAACCTTCTTTTCTTCTTTGCTGACGCTCATTCTGTAAGACTAATTTCCAGTTCTTTTTTTCCGCTTTCACTCTGGAAGTTACTTTTGCACTTCACGCAGTATAAAAAAAGAAAGCTTCGGAGAAATATTATACGAAGCCCCGGGCAATGTCTGCTATTGTTTCAGTTGGCGAAGCGTTTCCAGAAAGAACGATTTCCATTCCTCATAGCTGAACGCTCCCGGATATGCGTCTCCGATCAGCATCCCGGTTTCATCCACCAAGAAGGAGGTGGGAATCGCCGTAATCTGACCGATGATTTTGACATAGATATCCTTCGACGGAATCAGGTTGATATAATCCGCTTCTGCGTTTTCCATGATCTGGCGCGCCGTTTCGAGTATTTCCGGGGAGGGCTCATACTCTGTGGGAATGATATCGCTGAGCACGCCGATGATCTGCACGCCTTCTGATTCCATTTCCCTTGCCAGCCGTCCAAGCGCGCTGATTTCGTCCGCGCATTGAGGGAAATAAGTGGCCCACACGTTGATGAGCGTCAGCTTATGACCCGCCAGAATGGATTCGTCAACGGGATTGCCATTCAAATCAACGGTATTCAGATTGTTCAGCGGCCGCATTTCGTCCTCTGTTGAGATCAGAAGGCCGCCCCAGATGTCAATGCTCTCCAGGCGCCACACGTTGGTGAACCCGAAGCTGGCAAGGATCTCCGCGCCGTCGATTCCCTCCTGTTCCGTTTCCCCGTAGACGATAACCTGGGAAGTGAGCACGGAAAAACCGTCGTCAACAAGGTCCTGAATCATAGTTTTCAATTCGCCCAGCGGAAAACTCACGGCCTGCGGAATGTGGCCCGCGTCGTATTTTTCCTTTGAGCGAAGGTCGATCATGTTCACAAAAAAGCTGTCATCCACCAGCGTATGCAGTTTTTCAGAGGAGATCAGGTTCCTTCTGGATTCCGTCCATCCGCCGTCCAGAGCGGCAAAAAGGAATAACGCGGCAAAAAGTAGCGCGATCTTTTTCTTCATTACAGTAATACCTCAATACCTCTTCGTTTTCCTGAAAACACGAAGCTGCTGTTTCACGCCTTTATCAACCGTATTATACCAGCCCTTTGTTAAAAAGGCAAAACCCATCAGAAAGAATTTACACTTTTGTAATAATTGAACGATACCATTCTGGTATCAAGGACAGTTACAGGAGGTTACGCTGGAGGCTTTGCCTCCAGACCTCCACCAGGGGCCTCAGGCCCCTGGACCCGCAATAGCGGAAGTTACAGTATAAGAAGAGCAGACTTTGTTCCCGCTGAAACTTGATAGAAACAGATAAACTATTGACGTTGTGTTTCTGGCCCGGCGGCGAAGCCGCCATCCCGGACGCTATGCGTCCGGGGAAAGCCAGGGAATAATCCCCAGGGAAAAGCGAGCTTTTCCCCTGGGATTTTCCCGGCTTTCTTGGGCCAGAAGCCACTAACTTCCGTAACCCTAAATCGACTGGCGAAGGGAGTTTGCTTTCCCCGACTAAGTAATTTCGCCTATTGGGATGCAAGGGATGAAATCCCTTGCCGCAGGTCTGGGCGCGCGGAGCGCCCAGCGTTCCCTTTGCTGTATTACTTATAGTTAATGCGATGCGGTGGGAAAAGCTCATACTGTCCTCCGCGGAGCACGGCAAGAAGGGTTTCGTTGTCCCGTATCCGCGTTTCGGTTTCAATCCCGCCGCAGCAGGGATCGTCGGGCTGATGGAAGTCCGATCCGGAGGTCATGATTTTTCCGTTCATTTTCGCCCAGACGCGCGCCAGATCGTTGTGGGAATTGTGGCGCGCATTCCCGTTATAAATCTCGAATCCGTCCAGAAGATCGGGATTCATCATCACCGTTCCCGCACGGAACGGATGCGCGTGAACGATCAGGAAGCCGGCTTCCCGAACGCATGCGCTGAGGGTCTCCAGGCTCATATCCCGCATATCACCCGCATGCCTTAGCCAGTCTTCGGTCACGCCGTAAACCAGATAATCGTTGGGGATATAAGCGGGCCAGCCGGTGGGCGTCAGATTGATTTCGCAGGCGAGCAGCACATCGAAATCACTGCCCGCGGCATCACGGAGCAGATGATACCCCAGCATAAAATGATCCGTCTTTTCCTCCCAGGAACGCTCCTCCATGTCCCGGAAGGTGGCGCGGTTGATGTGATTGGTGCTCACGATCCCGTGATACCCCGCTTCCCTGTAGCGGCGGATCAGGGTTTCCGCCGGGCAATGGGAACAGGCGCTGACTTCGGAGGAGTGGCAATGCAGTTCAAGTTTGTACATCATGCCTCCGACGGTCAGGGATTGCACTTCTGGCACGGTGTATAGCCCTGTTCAATCAGAGCTTCCCGCGTGGTCGTGGTGTTTTTCCTGTTTTCTTCCGTGATTCTGCTGACTTCGGTGCAGTTGGGCAAATGGAATTTCATTGTTTTTGTATTCAGCACGTATCTCCTGCGGGTGGAAGTGGGGGCGGAAGCGGGCTTTGGCGTAGCCGTCGCTTTGACCTTCGGCGTCGCGGTGGGCTTAACCGTTGCGGTAGGCGCGGCGGTTGCCGTTACGAACGCGTTGACCTTTAATGTGCTGATCAGCGATCTTAAGGTTTCGCCCGCCGAATCGTCGGCGGCGATTGTGATCAGCCCGGCCAGGGTCAGCGGATAAAACACATCGCCCTTGATGAAGCCTTCCTTGAAAGCGCTGTTGCTGATATAGCGGATTTCATACCAGAGCGTCCCGTCGGATTCCTTCACGGACAGGATTGCGCAGAGCTGATAGTTCTTTAATCTGTCCGTGCTGCTCCGGCTGCCGACGGATTTATAGACCGCCAAAGCGCTGGCGTTATCGGCGTGAACGACCCCGAACGGAACAGGCGTGCTCAGGGAGTCCGTCAGTTGATCCGCCGACGCGAGGGGGCAAAGACCGCATAGAAACGCAATGAGAAGCGCTAAAGAAATTGTTTTTTTCATGATCGTTTTCCTCCTTCAGTGGTATCTGTCCGTTCCTTTCGGGACGCGGCGGGGATTTCTCGTCCCCGATTCTGCGCTATGTTATTTCCTCTGCTTAACGGGAGAATCCTTCAGCGCGGTCTGAACGCGGGTAAGCGAACGCTGCATGACCTCCTTCTGCTGGGTGCTCATTGCTTCGGGCGGCGGGTCCGCGCTGCATACGATGCAGAACTGCGTCCGTCCGCTGATTTTTTGTTTCCAGAGATAGAGGGGCGTGTATTCGATGGCCTCGAAGTGGATCATGCCCTGCTCGTCGCTTCGCACGCCAAGATGCAGCAGCATGCCGGAAATGTCGTAAGCTTCCCGCGATTCTGTCAGCAGCATGCCCAGGGAATAAGCCACGAAAGCGGTATGGGTTTTCCCGTCCGGGCCGACGCAGGTGATAAAGTCCATGGGCAGCACGCGGGTCGGGCGCGTGCCCAGGATGATATCCGCGCCCATTTCAGCCATCTCCTGGGCGGTCTTTTTCTGCGCGGCGGTCACGGATACGGCGTCCTGCTTACCCCAGTACATGCACACGATCACGCAGCGCGCGCCCTGGTTCCGGGCGTTCTGGATATCCGCGCGGGCCATGTCCGCGTCGTAGAGGGCAAAGAAGGAATTGTCCTTGGCCAGTTCATTTTTACTTTTCGAGGTGAGCATGTCGGTGTAGGAAAGAATGGCGACGGTTCCGCCGTTCAGCTCAACCAGTTTCACGCGGGACGCGCCCATGGCGTTGACGCCCGCGCATTCAAGATGGCGGCTCGTGAGCGCTGAAACCGTGTTTTCCACGCCCTGCCTGCCCTGATCGAGGATATGTTCGGTCGCCAGCGCCACCTGACCAAATCCCATGGAGTGCAGGGCAACGGCGGCTTCGGCAGGCGCGAGCGTATCGCTGTATTTCCGGTCGGCGGTATTGATCGTCTGCGGCAAGGTGACCAGGTTGATATCGCTGCTGATTTTTTCGCGGACGGACTGAACGACGGGCTCATAGTCCAGCGTTTTGTCCGTCTTGTTGTAGACGGAATCTGAAATGTCGCTTTGAAAAGAAGCCAGGCCGCCCGCGGTCAGCGTGAAGGAAAAGGATTCATACGGATTATTGACAGGCGCGGCGGTGACGGGAACAGGCGTCGCGGGCGGCGGCGTGACAGGCGCGAGCGTGACCGTTACGGTCAGCACGGTCGCCTGGGGCTGCGTATCCCCGCCGGAAGCTGTCTGCATGAAGGAGTGCACTGCGCCGATCATCCGCTGCGCGTCCATGGCGGCATTGGCGTTTGCGCCGCGAATCCTGCTGAACAGAAACGCACACCCGGCAACGACAGCCGCTGTCAGGCAAATGGTCAGAATGCTGCCCAAACTGAGACCGCGACGCTTTTTGTGCATGCAGAACATCCTTTCTGGGAGATGGAGCTTTACCTGTTTTGCGTTTTCATCTGTCGAACGAGCTGCGCTTCAGGCCGTACTTTTCCCGGTCGGCGCAGAAGGTGCGCAAGCCCATATAGTATGCGTCCAGATCGGAAAAGGTTTCCCCAATGTGATCCGGGTCGCTGTAATCGATCTGATACATGATGTCCTTGGAATTGATGTCATTGAGATGCTTCAGATACGCCGGCGTGGTGAATTCGGAACCTTCGTAGAAATCGACCGCGCCAAAGCAGTGCATGATCTCGTGCGCAAACCCCGCCGCACTGACGGTGAGGCCGTTATCTTCATCCATGATCCACAGGATCTCGTAGGCCTGGTCGCTGGCAGCGTACTCCGAAAAGTCCAGCGGGAAGGAAACGCCGCGGCTGGTCTCCTGGATATCCTGATTATACAGCGCCAAAAACAGCACGTTGTCTGCATGGTAGTATTCATTGATGCTCTCCAGCGGGATGCTGTCCGTGATGTACTTGTGCAGTTCGGTGTAGGTGTAGCGGTAATCGCGGATATTGTTCTGGGACGTGTACCAGTTGTAAAGATAGGGCTCGTCGTGCCAGTCCCAGTGGATTACAGCCGTGCCACCGTAAAATCCTACCTGCTGCGTGAGCCAGTTCACGGCAGTTTCCAGGCGGTCATGAATTCGGAAGTAGGAGGCCGCGTCCTCACTGCGCGTATTCCATTCCCAGCGATGATAGGGATCATCCACAAAGATTGTAACGATGACCGTTACGCCGTCAATGGAATTACACGAGCCGCGCGGACTGACAAAGGGGTTGTCAGCCAGTGCGGCGCTTGGACACAGTAACGCTGCAATCAGCATAACGGGGATCAGTGATGCAATCGCTTTATTCATCTTTACGTTCTGACCTTTCTGCGATAGCGCCTGTGTGATGCCACCGGTGTAAGAACAGTTTCCCCGTCCCTCTGCCGCCTAAGTCCTACTGCCTAATCCCTAACCCAGATAAACCGGAAAAGGAAAGATCAGAGTACAGATATAAATACATGACCAATCGCAGACTCTCCAATCCGGATAAACAGGAACCCATCAAGCAGGAGACCAGCTAAAAACCTTCCCCTTGAGGGGGGCCGTAGCGCTCGGAAAACAGTCCGGTGGACTGTTTTCAGCGTAGGACGGGCGGCAGCCCCGGATGGTGGCCTGCGCGGAACGAACTTGGAAAGAGTGACCAAGATCATTCGCGCAGGACGAATGAGATGATGAAGCCAATCGACTGGGAAGAAACTTGATTTAAGCCCAGCTAATCACCTCATCAGTCAGGCGCGAATTGACTTTTGTACATTTGCCAAGCTGGTCTCGCGCCTGACAGCTTCCCCTCAAGGGGAAGCCTTTTGGCGGGTTCCCTTCTACTCACATCAAAGCCTCTAATGAAAATCTCACTACCTGAAATAAGCGAAATAAATTCAGTCAGACTTTTTGCTATTTTGCGAAGACTTTCGCTTATAAGGGCCTAATCACCTCTCCACCCTTATCATGCTCTCCACCTTCACATCGTCGGAAGCGATGGCGGCGAGGGCTTTGCGGATGGCGCATTCGCCCGCGTCGTGGGTGATCATGACGATCTGTGCGTGGCCGTCCACGGCGTCGCGCTGCATGAGGTTGCGAATGCTGATGCCCTCGTCACCGAGGCAGGCGGTGATGCGGGCCAGCACGCCGGGCCGGTCGCTGGCATCCAGGCGCACATAGAAGCTGCAATGCCAGTCGTCGGTCACGGTGAGGCCCTCGGCCAGCTCGTTGGTGTTGCGGAAGGTGGGGTGCCTGGGCGTGTCACGGGACACGGCGTACAGCATGTCCGCTACCACCGCGCTCGCCGTCGGGGCGCTGCCCGCGCCGCGGCCGAAGAGCATCATATCGTCGCAGGCGTGGCCATGGAGGAAGATGGCGTTGAAGCTGCCGTTTACGGAGGCCAGCGGATGGGAGTCCGGGATAAAGGTCGGATGCACCCTGGCGTCGATCACGTCGCCGCTGCGCTTGGCGATGGCGAGCAGCTTCAGGGTGTAGCCCAGTTCTTTGCCGAAGGCGATGTCCGCGGCGCTCACCTGGGTGATGCCCTGGCGGTAAATCACGTCAAAGGGCACCCGGGCATGGAACGCCAGCGAAGAGAGAATGGACAGCTTGTAAGCCGCGTCGAAGCCCTCCACGTCGCTGGTCGGGTCGGGCTCGGCCAGGCCCAGGCGCTGGGCGTCGGAGAGCACTTCGGCGTAGTCGCTGCCCTCCTGGCTCATGCGGGTGAGGATGTAGTTGGTGGTGCCGTTCACGATGCCCATCATTTCCTCGATGCGGTTGGACTGCAAAGAATCCAGCGTGGTGCGGATGATGGGAATCGCGCCGCACACGGCGGCCTCGTAATACAGGCCGCTGTTGTGCCGGATCGCGGCTTCCTGGAGAATGTGCCAGTTCAGGGCCAGCGCCATTTTGTTGGCGGTCACCACGGTTTTGCCCATTTCCAGGGCGCGGAGCATATACTGGGTGGCGGGTGTCTCGCCGCCCATGAATTCCAGCACCATTTCGATGCCGGGGTCGTCCGTCACCTGCTTTGGGTCGGTGGTCAGCAGTTCTGACGGAACTTCCTGATCCCGCTTTTTCTTCACGTCCCGCACCAGGATGCGCTTCACGTCAAATTCCACGTCAGCGCGGTGCAGGATGTCCGCCTTGAATTCGTTCAGCAGCTTCCACACGCCGCAGCCGATGTTGCCGCAGCCCAGGAATCCAACAGATACTTTTCGCATGAGCTTCTCTCCTTTGGTTGGTTTTTAGGGATTAGGTCCCTCCACTACGCTTCGCTTCGGTCGGGATGACAGGGAATAGGGATTGCACGCATACACGCGTAAATTCGCATATTCCTTATATATACACTTCTTATGAGCTCTCACTCATAATTTACCCACTCTCTACTGCCTCACATTCTTCTCATAGATCAGCCTGAGTCCCTTCAGCGTCAGCAGGCCATCGATATGGTCGATGACGCCGGATTTACCCGCAATAAGCCGCGCCATGCCGCCGGTGGCGATGACCTGAGCATTGGGACAGCCCATCTCCCGGCGAATCTCGTTGACCAAATAGATCACCTGGCCCACATAGCCGTTGATGACGCCGGACTGCAGGTTTCCGATGGTGGTCTTGCCGATCACGCGCTCGGGCATGACCAGCTCGAAGTGGGGCAGCTTCGCCGTGCCGGACACCAGCGCCTCGCTGGTCAGCTTGATGCCGGGGGTGATGCAGCCGCCCAGCAGCGCGCCGCTTTCGTCCAGCGCGCCGAAGGTGGTGGCAGTGCCGAAGTCGATATAGACGCAGGGGCCGCCGTACAGCGTATAGGCTGCCACCGCGTTGCAGATACGGTCCGAGCCGATCTCCCGGGGATTGTCGTACTTGATGTCAATACCCGTTTTTACGCCTGGGCCTACGGTCATGGGGTCGATGCCGAAGTAGTCCCGGCACATGTGCTCGACCGTGAAATTGATGGTGGGCACAACGGACGACATGATGATCCCGGCGACCTGGCTCCTGTCGATCTTCTCATGATCGAACAGCTGCGTGATCATCACGCCCAGCTCGTCGCTGGTGTATTTCCGGGTGGTGGACAAGCGCCAGTAATGCACCATTTCCGCCCCGTCGAACAGGGCGGTCTTGATGTTGGTGTTGCCGATGTCGAGGGTGAAAAGCATCAGTGATTCTCCTTAATTATGGTTCGGTGAAAGAGAGAAGAGTACAGAGTTCAGAGTACAGAGTACAGATTAGATATTGAATACACGGCTAAATCACAAATTGTTAAACATGATAAAACTGTACTCTGCACTCTGTACTCTGTTCTCTCGTTCCTTCTCTTACTCTTTGCGATTCAAAGTTTCAAATCAGCTTCGCTTTCTTCAGCGCCGCTCCGACCGCTCCGGTGACCACAGCAGCCACGATCATTTCCACCACGGCGTTGAGGCCGGCGGAGGTAATAATAAACGCGATCACGCCCCGCCCGGCCATCATTTTTTGCAGGTATTCCGTGTTGCCGAACAGCAGCACCAGGCTGGACATGAACAGCAGCGTATTGAAGATAGCGGCGGAGAAGCCGGTGATGAGGCAGGTAAGATAAGTGTTCAGCTTTTTATTCAGGGCTTTATAGACCAAAGCCGCCAGTACGCCCACCAGCACGCGGCTGACGAACCGCTGGATGAACGTCAATAACGGGCTGATATTCACCAGCGCCGCGCCCATGCCGCTGAACCCCACCAGGCCAAAGCATTGCAGGAAGCTGATCAGGCCGAACACCCCGCCGATCACCGCACCGCCCGGAATGCCCATGGCGATGGCCGCGATAGCGACGGGGATCATGTTGAAGGTGATGGACAGCCCGGCGGGCTGGGGAATGTTCACGTAGCCCAGCACGATCAGCAGCGCGGTCAGCAGGGCGTACATCGCCAGTGTGACGGTTTTTTTTCTCCGATTTGCAGTTGTCATGTTTGTTTCCTCCGTTCAAGTTCTTTTCAGATACCCGACGATTGAGTTGGGGACCCTTTGTGCGTAGCGCCTGTCCAGCCCCGACTGGGTACCGGCGTGCGGCGCTTCATTGATTTGTCCGCCGAACCCGCTCTTTGCGGCCCGGCAGGACGGGAAACCAGCCTTCCGCTGATTTCTTCAACATTATATCAGATGCTTCCTGGATTGTCAAAAAACTGGGGACGAAAAACATTGAAGAAACAGCTTTCAATACCGAGTTTGTCAGAATCAATGTTTGACGGACTGAGAAATATATGCTATAATAAAGTGTTCCATCTGATATGTTATTCCTGCAGGGAGGTAATTTACCATGTCCGGACATTCCAAATGGCACAATATTCAGGCAAAAAAGGGCAAGACCGACGCTGCCCGCGGCAAGATTTTTACCAAGATCGGCCGTGAAATCGCCATCGCCGTGCGCGAAGGCGGCTCCAATCCCGAATCCAACAGCAAGCTGAAGGATATTATCGCCAAAGCCAAGGCGAACAACATGCCCAACGACAATATCCAGCGCAGCATCAAGAAGGCCGCGGGCGAAGGCACCGGCGCGGTGTACGAAGAAATCACCTATGAAGGCTATGCGCCCGGCGGCGTTGCCATTATCGCCCGCTGCGTCACTGATAACCGCAACCGCACGTCCTCCGATGTCCGCCACATTTTTGATAAGCACGGCGGTTCTCTGGGCACGCCCGGTAGCGTGAGCTACATGTTCGACAACAAGGGCCTGATCGTCATTGAAAGAGAACCCGGCATGGATGAGGACGAAATGATGATGACCGCTCTGGATGCCGGCGCGGAAGACATGAAGACTCAGGAGGACGCCTTTGAAATCTATACCGCGCCCAACGACTTCTCCGCCGTCCGCGAAACGCTGGAAAAAGCGGGCTACGCTTTCCTGTCTGCCGACACTCAGATGATCCCCCAGAATACCGTGGCGCTGCCCGACGAGGAAGCGATTGCCAAGGTGCAAAAGCTCCTGGACATGCTGGACGACAACGACGACGTGACGGAAGTGTACCACAACGCCGAGTTGCCTGAGGAAGAGGAAGAGGAATAATTAATCTCTTTGGGAAGCTATTCGTCCACTTAGGCGAAAGATTTTGCATAATGGCAAAAAGTCCAAATACACTTATGGATTTCTCGGAAGGGGGTCTGGGGGATAGACCTCATCCGGCGCTTCGCGCCACCTTCCCCTGCGAGGGGAAGGCAATCTTTGGCCTCCAAAGAGCGGTTTCCCCCAGAAAAACTCCTCCGGTTTATCCGGGTTAGGAGCAACATGCGCGATACATGCCTGCGATACGCCGCATTCCTTTGCATGTGCGTTTTCCTGCTGGGAAACGCGCATGTTTCTTTTGCGGATGACCTGACCTATACCGAGGCGTATTTCACGCAAAAGGAAGGCTATTCCGGCATCATCGATGTGCCGGGGAAAGGCCCGATGCGGTATTACGCCCAGAATGATCCGCTGTGGCAGGACCTGGCTTATGAGCGCAGCGAGACACAGAACCGCCGCCCGTTCGGGGACGGAGGCTGCGGGCCGACGGCGGGGGCGATGGCGATTGCCAATCTGGTGCCGGAAGCGGAACTGAGCAGAATCGCCCAGTACGCCAAAAAGGAATACACCATCTGCCCCTGCTCGATCACCAAGGAAAAGTGTATCCACACCTATCACGCACGCTATGTGCTTACCTCACAGCGGGACTTTGTCCGCTTCCTGCCGCTGGTGATGGGTGACTTCGCCATCGGCAACAATACCTTTGGGGTGTACGGACGCGGCGCGGACAAAGGCACCAATTCCGGCTTCCTCTATCAGGTGGCGCAGGCGTACGGCCTGACCGTGACCGCCACGACGGATAAGAACGCTGCGTTCCAGGCGCTGCAGCAGGGCTGCACGGTGGTCGGCCACGCCGCGCGCGGCGGCGCGTTCACCAACACCGGCCATTACGTGCTGATCGCGCACACGGACGCTGATAAAGTCT
The DNA here is from genome assembly GCA_017509065.1 of Clostridia bacterium. Next base: position 11,375 of record JAFWQM010000085.1, on the reverse strand, counting down.
ACGTTCTCGACCCGCTGGCCAGAGACGCCTATAAAACAAATCAAAGCAAAATCCTGGAGATCATCCAGCCCGGCCTGGTGGCGATCAGGCATTCCGACTATGCCGCTACGGGCATCGGCTCCTATATGATTTTCAGCAGATAAAGAAGCTCCATCCGGAATCATTGTCCTCCGGACGGAGCTTTTTTTGCGCCTCTTTCTTTTTGTTGGGGATCACCCGGCTGATGGGCTTGAACGCCCATTCCACGCGCTTTTCCCGGTTCAGCGCTTTCTGCGCTTTTTTGGACAGCTTGCCCCTGGAAACATACTTTTTCACGCGCTTTTCTCCTCCTTCCGCGCGATGCTTTCGACAGGAAAAGAAACAATCCTGCGCGGCATACACGAGAGTAGGTTGTTTCTTACAGTAATAATCTTTTCCCTTTTATAGCCTTTCTCGGAAGGGGTCTGGGGGAACCGCTCTTTGGGCTCCAAAGAGCGGTTCCCCCAGGAATACCTGAATTGTAAGGGCGCGTCAATCTTCCTTACGCTTGCGGTTGAGGTATTCGTCCAGTTCCTTTTTGACCTTCTCGGGGATTTCCCGCTTCACCGGGCACTTCACGGCGTCGGCCATGCGGCGGGTGAATTCGGTGAGGAAGATGCTATCGGTGCGCAGGCGGTCGTCGGACAGCACGTCGGGCGTGTCGTAGCGGTTGTGGATCACGCCCTGGTTCGGCCCGGCGATGCGGGCGAAGGACAGGGCCGGAACACCCTTGTCGGCGAACGGCGTGGAATCGCTGGAATAGACGCCCTGGCGGGGCGCGATGCCGAAGCCCAGCTCCGAGCCCATATATTTGATGTAGGATACCAGCGCTTCCTCCGCGCTGACGCGGGCGATGAAATTGCCCATGAAGGTGCCGATCATGTCCAGGTTGATGTTCAGAGCGATCTTCTCCAGCTCCTTTTCATGGTCGCGCACATAGGCTTTGGAGCCGAGCAGGCCGCGCTCCTCGCTGCCGCAGAACACGAAGCGCAGGCCGTAGCGGTATTGCTTGCCTTTCAGCGCGTCCAGGATGTACAGCAGCCCGACGCAGCCGGACATATTGTCGTAGGAGCCCCTGGACAGCGGCGTCGTGTCAAAGTGCGCGGTCAGCACGATCCATTCGTCCGTGCGTCCGGACAGTTCGGCGACCACGTTGTGGGATTCGCCCTGGTATTCATCCTGCTCCACCGTGATCTTCGCGGTTTTCGCGCCGCTTTTGACCAGCGAGAGGGCGTCCTTGGCGTTGATGTTGACGCCCAGCAGCTTCTTCGCTTCGCCCCGCACGTGGGGCCGCAGTTCCTTTTTGTCAATGTCGCGGTCGCGGTAGAAGATGCTGCCGTTGTACGTGATAATGCCTGCTGCGCCTGCGTCCACCAAGTCGTGATACAGGAAGTGCCCCAGGCCGCCGTCCAGCAGCACGATGCTGTCCTTCGCTTTGGTCAGCGATGCGGCGTCTGTATTCGGCAGGTAAACCAGCGGCGCTTCCACCGTGCCGCTGCCGCAGAGGCCGAAGCCCTCGCAGGGGATTTCCCTGCCGTCGGCGGTCAGGCTGGCTGATTTCACCGTTGCCATTTCCACCGGAAAGCTCTCCAGCCACGCCTTCACGCCCAGCGCCTCGCACTGAGCTTTCAGGTATTCGGCCACTTTCAGCTCTTCCGGTGAGCCGCTGGTGTGGATAAAGTCCGTGTCTTTCAGGATCTTTCGTATCGCTCGATTGTTCATGATCGTTCCCGTCCTTTCGGTTCGTTTATCTGATTATATCACAGAATACTTGATTTGCAATGCTTTTCCTGTCGTTGACCGGATTCTGTTTTTATGTTATACTGCTTTCGCAAAAGATAGAAGAGGAAGAAACGGGGCCTGCGGGCCCCGTGAGGAAGGACGGACAACCCTTGAACCAGGAAAAAACACTGACCGGATTTGAAAATATGGACTTGTCCACGGAGATCATGAAGGCCGTGGAAAAGATGGGCTTCCACGAAGCCACGCCCATACAGCAAAAAACTATCCCCGTGATGATGGAGGGCCACGACGTGATCGGCATCGCCCCCACCGGCACGGGCAAAACCTGCGCGTTCGGCATTCCTATGCTGGAATATATCTCATTGACAGACACCCGCATCCAGGAACTGGTGTTGGCTCCTACAAGAGAACTGGCCGTGCAAATCGGCCAGGAAATGGAAAAGCTGGCGGCGTTCATCCCTGAGGTACGAATCGCCGTTCTTTACGGCGGGCAGCCGATTTCCAAGCAACTGAACCAGTTAAAGAAAAAGCCCCAGATCATCGTGGCGACGCCGGGACGGATGCTGGACCACATGCAGCGCGGCACGGCCAGGCTGAACGCCGTGCATACCATGGTGATCGACGAAGCGGACGAAATGCTGAAAATGGGCTTTGTGAAGGACGTGTGCAAAATCATTGAGGCCGTGCCGACCACAAGGCAGTTGGTCATGTTCTCCGCCACAACCAATCAGGACGTGCTGACCATCTCCTGGAAATACCAGCACGACCCCGTTGAAATCACCATCCCCGCCACGAAGGAAAACAAACCTCAGATCACCCAGTACGTGATCCCCACCACGCGGGAGGAAAAGTACGATCAGCTGCTGTATCTGCTGGATTCCGACGTGTACGGCCGCATCATGATTTTTACCAACACCAAGGACATGTGCCGCCGCCTGAGCGAGCGGCTCAATAAAGCGGGCTATGACACCGAAGCGCTGCACGGGGACATTCCCCAGTCCAAGCGCAATCAGGTGATGGCCGGGTTCAAGCGCGGCAAATTCCCCATCCTGGTCTGCACCGATGTGGCTGCCCGCGGCATCGACGTGGACGACGTGGAAGCGGTCATCAACTACGACCTGCCCAACGAAAACGAATACTACATTCACCGCATCGGCCGCACAGGCCGCGCGAAGAAGCACGGCGTGGCGTTCACCCTGCTTTCGTTCAGCGAGAGCGTGCGGCTGGACGAGATCCTCAAATATGTGCAGAGCCAGCCCACCTATCTGAAATTCGACGATATGGGCGTGCTCCGCTATCAGGAGAGCAAAGAAGCGTTCTTTGAGGATATCTGAACACAATGAAATGATTGACGCATCAGGAAACGAAAGCCCCTCCTGCCATGTGAACAGCGGGAGGGGCGTTTTATATTTTTGCGATGAACCGGGTTCACAATACGTGGAGGAGCATTGGAAAAAGCTTTCCTATTTTCCAAGCGCATAGCGTTCCCATAGGGTTTCTTTTCCTAAACGGACAGCATGGCTGTAATCTAAGGAAAGCAACAGCGCTTCCGCTTCGTCGAATCCCGCGGTCAGAAAGCGGGCGTCATGGCAGTCGGAATTGACGATCACTTCGCCGCCCCATTCCTTCCAGGCTTTCAGCAGGAAAGGGGAGGGGTAGGGAGTGGTCAGATAACCTCTCGCTATCGCGCCGGTATTCACTTCGAGCAGCGCTCCCGTACCGGCCAAGGGGCGAAGGCAGTCCAGAGCGAGCTGCCGATAAGCGGCGCTGTCCTCATCGTACAAATGAAGCGAAGTGTTATTCTTGCGAAGCAGGTCGTAATGTCCGATGATCGGCGCGTGGGACGAAAGCACGTAATCACTTAGCGCGGTAAAGTATTGCCTCGCCATTTCCAGGCCGTCGCCGCCGCAGCACTCGTCCACATATTGCTTCAGCTTTTCGGGGGCTGAGTCAATCGGAGCGTGGTGCCCATCCGGCTTTTCAAAATAGTGGAGCGCGGCAATAAAATAATCATAGCCATCGGCGGAACAGCAGGACAGAAGATCCCGCTCCACCCCGAGGTATATGGTCATCCTGCCGGCATATTCCTTTTTCAGGGAACTGATTTCCGCCTGATAATCCGCTTCGCGGGCAGGGTCGATGCAGTAGCCGGGATCAAAGGTCTGCGGCGCGTGGGATGAAAAACCGAGCGCCAGAAAACCAAGCTCAAAAGCGCGCTTCGCCATTTCCGCTGCGGGGGTTTTTCCGTCGCAGTAAGTAGTATGCACATGGGCGCAGGACAAAATGCTCATGGTTCGTCAGCCCTCCAGAATTCTTCTCGCGTCCCGTTCACAGGCTTTGTTGCAGGCAAGAATGCCGCATGCGGAGTCATAGTAAGCTTGCGCATGCCCCAGAGACAGGAACACGCCGCCGGCTTCCCGCACGATCAGCGAGCCTGCCGCCACGTCCCAGGGGCGCAGCCGAAGCTCAAAGAAAATGTCCGCCCGTCCGCACGCGATATCACACAGGTCGATGGCCGCGGAGCCGCTCCGTCTCAGGTCGCCCGACTGCTGCAGGAATTGCCGCGCCGCGTTCATGGAACGGGAGACCAGGTCGCTGTCATAAGGAGAGGTACCGAAGCACACCATGGCGTTTTCAAAGGCTGTTTGCGATGCGTGGATTTCCTTCCCGTTCATCCACGCGCCTTTGCCCGCTTCTGCGGAGAACATTTCATCGGCGTACGGGTTGAAGATCACGCCCAAAACGGGCTGCTTATTCTCCAGCAGGCCGATGGAGACAGCCGACATGTTCCGGCAGCGCATAAAATTCAGCGTTCCGTCGATGGGGTCCACCACGAATGTAGGCGCGTCGGTCAGCGGCTCGTTCTCCTGTTCCTCGGCAAAAAACCGGGAACCTGGCAGGAGAGACAGCAGCTCTTTTTTCAGGAAGGATTGCACCGAAACGTCGGCGTCGGTGACAAAGTTGAAATGCCCTTCTTTTTGATGAATCGCGGCATTCCGGTATTTCAGCATCAGGCCGCCGGCTTCACGGGCGAGATTCATGATTTGCGTCAGCATAAGTCATTTTCCTTAATAAAGCTTTTTTATCAGAATACAGTTTGCGCTGCGGCAGCCCGGAAAACAGAAAAACCAAACGGGGGAGAGGGTAGCTGACTTTTCCCGCCCTCATCTCCCGTTTGATTGTTCATGCGGATGAACCGAAGCCTTATTCCCCGGAAGCGATCTGCATTTCTTCCGCGAGAATAGCCCTTTCGTTCACTTCTTCCGGCGTATGATACGTAGGCACGACCTCCATCAGCGCCTGCTTTACCATTCGGTTGCTCTGCGTTTTCAGCGCTTTCTGAAGCAGCTCCAGCTTTTTCTGGATGAGCCCCGCGTTGATGGGATGATCACGCTCCACGAAGATCATGTTGTTGCTGGTCTTGTCCAGATCTTCGGATTTGATCAGCAATTCTTCGTACAGCTTTTCACCGGGGCGCAGTCCGGTTTCCACGATATTGATGTCTTTGTACGGCTCCAGTCCGCTCAGGCGTATCATGTTTTCAGCCAGTTCCAGGATTTTCACCGGTTTTCCCATATCCAGAACATAGAGCTCGCCGTTTTTCGCCATCGCGCCGCTGGTCATGACCAACTGGCTCGCCTCGGGGATCGTCATGAAATAACGCACGATGCGCTTGTCCGTCAGGGTGACCGGGCCGCCGTTTGCAATCTGGCGTTTAAACAGGGGAATCACCGAGCCGTTGCTGCCAAGAACGTTGCCGAACCGCGTCGCGGAGAAGGAAGTCGCCGAATCTTTTCTGCTTTGCACAATCATTTCGCACATCCGTTTAGTAGCGCCCATCACGTTAGTCGGGTTCACCGCCTTGTCCGTGCTGATCATGATAAAGCGTTTCACATGGAATTTTTCGCATACCTCCACCACGTTCAGCGTACCGAACACGTTGTTCGTCACCGCTTCGCAAACATTCCGTTCCATCAGCGGAACATGCTTGTGAGCCGCGGCGTGCAGCACGATATCCGGCGTGTGGTCGGAAAAGATTTTTTCGATTTTCTGCTTGTCGCATACGTTTGCGATTTCGACCCGCAGATTCAGTTCATCCCCATAGCGGATTTTCAATTCCTGCTGAATGTCATAAGCGCCGTTTTCGTAGATATCGAGAATGACCAGGCGGGAAGGCTTGCATCTTGCGATTTGTCTGGCTAGCTCAGAACCGATGGACCCGCCGCCGCCCGTGATCAATACGTTTTTCCCGCGATACCAGTTCATGGTCTTCTCGTCAAGGAACTGGTTTGTGTTGCGGAACAGCAGATCCTCGATGTTAAAATCATGGATGTGACGCTTTCCGCCGTCGTTGGTGTTTATCATGGGATAATCGTATGTTTTTAATTTGTAGCCATATTGCTTGTACGCCTGGAAAAGCTGCTCACGCCGTTCATTCGACACATTGGGCAGAGCGAACACGATTTCCTGGACGGACAGATCAATCAGCTTATCCTTTAGTCCGTCGCAGTCCAGCAGCACCGGGATACCGAACAATTCTCTGCCGACTTTTTCTTTATCAATGTCCACAAAGCAGACGGGTTCATACGCGGCCTTCGGATTCTGCAGCAGTTCATCCGCCAGCATCGCTCCGACGCTGCCGGCGCCGATGATGGCGATCTTGATGCGGTTGCTTCCTTTTGCTCTTTCAGCGGGGAAGGAAATGCCGGTGAGCATTTTCAGGAGGAAGAGAAGTATTTTTATGACAATATTCTTACGCGACCGATTCTGGTAAACCCACTGATAAACCAGACGCATGGCGAAGCAGATCAGAAGATTGATCGTGAACAGGGAAACCGTACGGATGAGAGACAATCTTACGGGGACGGCATAGCGCAAACACAGGAAAGCGATACAGGCGATCGTATCCGACAGCAGCAGACGCATATACGTCATCGGCCCGGCGTAGCGCCAGATCTGTTTGTAGACCTTCAGCGCTAAGCGTACACCCGCCAGACAGGCGAACCCGATCGCGGTGTATATTTCCACCAGATTCTGTGAGAGCGAGTCCGGCCACGTGTTGGGATAAACTACCAGGATAGCAGTAGCGCTCAGAAAATAAATCAGCAGATCATATAACACCAGAGCAAACCGCGTCTTATGTTTCATTTGCATCCTATCCCCTTGCTTGTTGCATATTTGGAATGAACCTGCTTTTCACGCGCTTCCGGGAGCAAACGCTGGCATTCATTCCATGATTCTCCAGGAAACATTTTCAGCGAGTTATCGAGATGGGTTGCTGATCAGATCACAAGCGACCCAAGTAAAGCAATTCATTCCGCCAAACTGGTAATCCACCCGCGCGCGCTGTTTTCTGTAATCAATCTTAGTGATTTTTCCCTGACAGTTATTGAACAGCGGATCGTCCAGCTTTACTTCGTCCCCGACCTTAAAGACGGTCACCTGCCCAACGACGCCGTTTTTCCTGTACAGGTTGATCGCAAAATCATAATCGCTGTCCATCAGGGCAAAATTGCATTCCGGGTCGCCCAGCCTGCGAATGATTCCGCTGATACCGTGAAACACACGGTTGTCCGAAATCTCCGTTTCCGAATAAGCGAACACGTAACCGGGCAGAAGGTCGTACATCGCGTCGATATTCTTTCCTTTGACCCTTTGCCGCCTGATGATCTGCGGAGAAAACGACTTCTGGATCCCGCGCTGTTCCAGAGAGAAAGCCACAAATTTGCATTTTTGTGTTTCGCAAAACAAACAATATGCAAACATCAAAATACTCCTCTCCCTGTGATCACTGTGCAAAACGAGCCTTGCGTTCTGCACAGAACCGAAACCCTTCTTAATCCCCTTTCCTCAGTCTTTGCGTTTTGGCGAAGCCGTGGCTGGAAGGATTCGTCCTCTCAAACGCCGGTCTTTCGGATGAACAGAGCATAAATAGTGGAAAACACTATATTTTCATAGCACTCTCCACCTTCTGTATTCTACCACAGTCCGTATGGAATGTCCATTTCCGTAGCGTTTCAAAGCATTTTCAGAATCGTTACAAAAACTTTAATTCCGGCTTTGCGAACGTGGCATCCGCTTTACCGCGCAGCAGAAGCGATGGCTGAAGAAGGCGTCAGCGGCAGTAGTCCCTGTACCACTCTGCGAAAGAGCGCAGCCCTTCCCGGATGCCGATCGAAGGCGTGAAGCCGTAATCGTCTTCCAGCGCTTTACTGTCGGCATATGTGACAGGAACGTCGCCCGGCTGCATCCCCACCAGCCTGCGATGCGCTTCAAAGTCATAGTCCGCGGGAAGCACGCCCGCGCGCATAAGTTCTTCCTGCAGCGTCTGAATAAAATCCAGCAGGTTTTCAGGCGCGCCGCCGCCGATGTTATACACCGCGTAGGGCGGAACCGGAAGCCCGTCGTCGCCAACCGCCTTCTGCGGGGCGCCTTTCATCACGCGCAGCACGCCTTCCACGATATCGTCCACATACGTGAAATCCCGCTTGCAGTTTCCGTAATTGAAGATCTGTATCGTGCCTCCGGCGACCAGTTTTTCTGTCGCGCTGTAATAAAACATGTCTGGCCTGCCAGCCGGGCCGTACACCGTAAAGAAGCGCAGGCCGGTGGAGGGAATATTGTACAGCTTGGAATAGCTGTGCGCCAGCAGCTCGTTGCTCTTCTTTGTGGCGGCGTAGAGGCTGACTGGATGATCCACCGGGTCCTCCGTGCTGAACGGAACCTTCTTGTTTCCGCCGTACACACTGCTGCTGGAGGCATATACCAGATGCTCCACAGGATGGCGGCGGCAGGCTTCCAGGATGTTGAAAAAACCGATCAGGTTGCTTTCGATATATACGTCCGGGTGATCGATGGAATAGCGCACGCCTGCCTGAGCGGCCAGATTCACCACGACAGCGGGCTTGTATTCGGCGAACACGCTGCCCACCAATTCCTTATCGGCAATGCTGCCCTTGATAAAGATATGCTTAACCGGAGAGGCTTCCGCTGCCTTTTCGATCAGGGACAGGCGGTATTCTTTCAGCCCGGGGTCGTAGTAATCGTTCATGCTGTCCAGGGAGATGACCGTGCCGGAGGTCATTTCCTTCAGCAGCCGCAGCGTAAGGTTTGCCCCGATAAAGCCAGGAGAGCCGGTGACCAGGATTGTTTTTCCGTTCAAATCCACAGGCTGCTTCATTTTGTGATCCCTCTGTAGATTTCTTTGACGCGCTCATAGCTTTCCAGACTGCCGATATCATACCGGCTTCCCGGCATTTCCATGCTATGGAGTGCGGCATGGCGGCACATCCAGGATACCAGACTGCCCGGTGCGTCAGTCCCGCAGCCGTCCGCGATGGCCTGCTTGATTTTTGCCGCGTCTGCTGCCATATAGAAATAGAACGGCGGGGTGCACCAGTGGGATTTGGGCTGCGCGGGCTTTTCTTCCAGAGCAATCAGCACATCATTTTCGCCCAGCTCCGCAACGCCGCTTTTCGTCAGGCGCTTTTCGTCCGCTTCATAGTACCGCATCACGCAGGAGGTTTTCTTTTCCTGCGCGTACCCGATGAAACGGGTGAGGGAAAAGTCAAGCACATTGTCCCCTGCGATCACCAGCAGATCATCATTCAGTTTCAGCTTTTCGATGGCAAACTGGATATCATACACCGCTCCCAGGCGGGTTTCATTTGTGCTGGTGCCATCGTCCACTACGGTAATGGGCAGGCTGCGGCTTTCGGCCCAATCCTGAAAGTGCCTGGCAAATCTGTGGTTGGAAATCACGATGTACTGATCAACAGCGTCGGCTGTATCAATATCGTCTACGAGCCAATCCAGAATGGTTTTCTCGCCAACCTTAAGCAGCGGTTTCGGAAAGTTTTCCGTCAGGGGATAAAGCCGGGTCGCATATCCCGCGGCAAGAATCAAACACTTCATTACTACGAATCACTTTCTTGTTTCATGAACGCTTTCAGGCAGATACCGTTTTATTTCTGATTGACAATACCGTCAGCGCTCTCGCACAGATGGAAACTGTATTTGCCTCGCATTTCGGGATACGCCGTCAGGTATTCCCGTTCCACCCGCTCCGCGATGATTCCGGCTTTTTGCGGGTCGATCAGCGCCATGCAGCAGCCTTTAAAGCCCGCGCCGCTGAACCGGCCGCCGTATATACCGTCCGTTTCCTTCATGATCTCATACAGCTTGATCTGCTCAGGCGCGCCTGACTCCCAATTGTAAATGCTGCTCCAGCCGCTTTCAAAGCTTAATCTGCCGTATGCTTCGATATCCCCGCGCCGCCAGGCTTCAGCCCCCGCTTCCACGCGTCGGAATTCAGTGTACCAATGCTCGCACCGCTTGGCCCACGGCACCGGCAGCCTGTCCTTATACGTCTGGTAAATAACCCAACTCAGATCGCGCGCGTTTGCCTGATTGAACTTTCCGTAATCATAACCGGAAAAAGCCTGCAGAGCATATACGCCCGCGCGCAGTTCGTCCACGCGCATATTATATTTGCTTCCGGCCAAGGAGTGCTCAAGGCCGGAAAAGAAAACAGCAATCTTATATGGCTTCATCGCAGGATGCGCGGGGATCAGTTCATAGCTGTTATCCTTACAGTCAAGATAAAGCAGGCAGTCTTTTTTGCTCAGCACCTCGCAGCTTTGATCCAGCGTGCCCACGTTCACGCCTACGTAGTTTTTCTCCGCGTCAAACGCCACATCGATCAGTTCCTGCGGAGAAAGCTGGATCCGGTTGACCTTGCACAGCGCGTTCAGAAACGCGAGAATCACGGAAGCCGAACTGCTCAGCCCGCCGATTGGCAGGCTGCCCTCGATCACGCCGCAAAGCCCCGCCGTCAGCGTATGATTCTTCGCCAGCGCCCACGTCGCTCCGCGCAGATAGTCGGCCCAGTCCCCTGTTTTATCGCCGACTTCTTTGGAAAACCATTGCGCCCGTTTGGGAAACTGCAAAGACTGCATTTCGATGACGCCGTTGTGCTTGGGACTGAAAGCGATGTGAATCCCTTTGTCAATGGCTAAGCCCGTGATTTTCCCGAGGTTATGGTCGGAGTGAGCGCCGATGGGGCAGATGCGATAAGGTGAAAAAGAAATATCCTCTGGATCTCTTCCGTAAATCTTAAGGAATCTTTCTTCACAAAGCAAAGCATTTCAATCCTTTCATTTGATTCCTGCGCGGAGCATCCGTCTGACTGCGCTTCAAAAGAGAAATAAAGATGCTTTAGTATTCTTTGGGTCTTTCATGGCAGGTTCAGGCGTCCCGATCTTCCATCAGGGTTTGTATACAAATTTATTATACACAAAATGCCAGTTCATTTCAACCGGCATAGGCGTTCCAGATTCGACGTACGAATGAACAAATTGTAAACAAATTTTATTCAAATCCTTTAAATATGCTGCGCTGTATCCTTCGGGAAACGCTGACGTTAACCGCTCCGGTTCGCTCAGAATGACATGATTTATTGATGGTATTTCGATGATTATTGCTCGCCCAACTAAATCATGAATTATCTGCGGGCGATAAATCGATCCATCCTGCGTCACTCAACCTTGAAATATCCTTCGGCCCTGGGCTGCCGCCCGGCCTCCGCTAAAAACAATCCACCGGATTGTTTTTCG
>JAFWQM010000084.1 GCA_017509065.1 Clostridia bacterium | reverse complement strand
TGTGACCCACACCTATCAGCCCGGCAGCCCCTTTCAGGCCACCGCCATCCGGGACGTGAACGTGACCATCCGGGAGGGCGAATTCCTGGCGCTGATCGGCCACACCGGTTCCGGCAAATCCACCCTGGCCCAGCACATCAACGGGCTGCTGAAACCCACGTCGGGCCGCGTGCTGCTGGACGGGCAGGACATTCACCAGAAGGGCTTTGACAGGAAAGAAGTGCGGCGGAAGATCGGCCTGGTGTTCCAGTATCCCGAGCATCAATTGTTCGAGGAAACGGTTGCAAAGGACGTGGGCTTCGGCCCGAAGAACCTGGGGCTGAATGACGCTGAAATCAAGGAGCGTGTGGATGAAGCGCTGCGCAAGGTGGGCCTGGATGAGCCAGGTATTGCGGAAAAATCTCCCTTTGAACTGTCCGGTGGACAGATGCGCCGCGCTGCCATGGCGGGCGTATTGGCCATGCGTCCTCAAATTCTGGTGCTGGACGAGCCCGCCGCGGGCCTCGATCCCCAGAGCCGGGAGGACATGCTGCAACTGATTTCCGGGCTGCATCAGCAGGGAACCACGATCGTGATGATCTCCCATTCCATGGACGATGTGGCCCGCTTTGCCACCCGCGCCGTGGTGATGGAGCATGGAACCATCGCTATGGAAGGCACGCCCCAGGAAATCTTCCGCCACGCGGAACGGCTGGAAGGCATGGGCCTGGACGTGCCCTCCGTGTGCAAGCTTGGCATCAGGCTGCGGGAAATGGGCCTGCCCTGTCCGGAAGACGTTTTCCGGGAGGAACAGGCGCTGTCCGCTCTGCTGACGCTGTGGAAGGAGGGGAAACGGCATGGCGCTGAATAATATCACATTGGGCCAGTATTACCCCGCCGACAGCGTCGTGCATCGGATGGACCCCCGGGTCAAGATACTGCTGCTCATCGCCGTCATCGTGGCGGTGTTCCTGGCGGGCAATCTGCTGGCCTTTGCGCCGATCATCGCGTTTCTGGTCATCGTGACGAAGCTGTCGAAGGTGCCGGTGAAAATGATGGTGAAGGGCCTGAAGCCCCTGCGCCTGATCCTGATCCTGACCTTTGTGTTGAACCTGTTTTTTCTGCAGGGGGAAACTGTGCTGCTTGACCTGGGCTTCGCGCAGATCAAGCGGGAATCGCTCATGCTGGCGATTCATTATTCACTGCGCCTCATCCTGCTTGTGCTGTTTTCCAGTATCCTCACATTGACCACCCCGCCCATCACCCTGACGGACGGCCTGGAGAGGCTGCTTTCGCCCCTGCGGGTGATCCGTTTCCCGGCTCACGAAATGGCGATGATGATGTCCATCGCGCTGCGGTTCATCCCCACGCTGATGGAGGAAGCCGATAAGATCATGAAGGCCCAGACCGCCCGCGGCGCGGACTTTGAATCCGGCAACCTGATCGCCCGGGCCAAAGCTATGGTGCCGCTGCTGGTGCCGCTGTTCGTGAGCGCGTTCCGCCGGGCCGGGGATCTGGCCATGGCGATGGAAGCCCGGTGCTATCACGGCGGCGAGGGCAGGACGCGCCTGCGGGTGCTGAAATGCGAAAAGCGGGATTATCTCGCCTGCGCAGCCGTCGCGCTGCTGATCGTTTGCGTGATCCTGCTAAGCGTGGTCTATTGATTCGATTTGGGAAAAAACGGTCAGTTGCCTGATCGTTGACAAAAGCAGTATTATTTGATATACTTTATGTGGTTTTATTGGCTGGCATAACGATGGAGGGTTTATACTTTTTCGGTGGAAAACTATCTGTATCCTGTATGATGTAAATTTTTAACAGGACAGACTCAAACACCTTTCGCGTCATTATTGTTTTTTCTGGTGAATTTGGCATCCGTTGAGATATTTTTTCTGAATCATATGCACGCTTTTCAGCGCGCCGGTAAGACGGCGGGCGTCAGGAACACAGAAAGAACAATATTGTTGTATATGAACAATCCCAAGGCAGAATTGAAAGGAGAGCACACAATGAAACATCTGATGAAAACCCTGTGCGTTGCCCTGATTCTCTCTCTGACCGCCGTGAGCGCATTGGCGGAGATCGAATTCAACACGATCTTCCAGTACAGGACGGTCATTCAGCCTGTACAGGGAACCAATTACCTGATCATTGAATCCAAGCAGGATAACACCCGCGGCCTGTACACCACGGAAGGGCAGGAGCTTATTCCCTGCTCCACCGCTTTCCTGGATTCTATCTCGTACGGCTTCTTCAGCGCTTACGGCGATAAAAATGCCATCGACGATAAAACGCTTTGGAAGGCGGATGGACGCCAGATCGGAACAGGCTACGGCGGCTTTAAAGTATTCAACAATCACTGGGTCGCCGCGTTCGTCATTAATCCGCAGGAAGTCGCCGACAGTGAAAGAGACATCAAGATCGGCAATAGCAATTATCAATATGAGCGAATTGATCTGTTCTATGTGACCGATAAAGCGGGAGAGAGCATTAAGCCCGTGGCTTCTCTTGACCGTGAGGCGTACAAGGACGCTGCGGTACACGGAGACTATATCGCTGTCACAAATCGGGAAAACGAAGTTTCCGTTTATAACAGCGCTTTCAAACTCACGAAAGCTGAACTGACCGCAGCCAACAAACCTCTGTATATCATCGACAAATATCAGATTATCAGCTTGCTGAATAACAAAAACCTGGGCGACGGATATTCGGAAGTAGCGGAAGTCAACCTTGGCAGCCGGATGCTGATTAAAGCGACACGTATTGCCCTGGATGGCACGAAACTGGCTGCGCTGATGAAGTCTGACGGTTCGATCCTGCTTCCTGCCGATTACGTAATCATCGACGTGACCGATCGCTACGCCGTAGTGGCTGATTTGAATAAACAGCAGGGCATTTTCTCTCTGGATGAAGAACGTTTCATCGTGCCATGCGCTTATACTTCCATTGTGCCCAGCAGCACTGACATAGATAAGTATGTGCATAACGGCTATGTCTGCGTGGAGAAAGACGGGAAACTGGGCTTCTTTGATGTCGCAAAAGGAGCGGAAAGCTGCAAACCCGCTTATGCCAAGCGGGCTGTGATAAACATTGGCTGCTCGCTGGTTTATGTTTCGCTGGAAGGAGACGTGACCGTGATTGCCGCCGACGGTGAAGTCAACATGGTGGATGCCGATCAGATCCTCGTCACGCGGGGCGACGGCTATCTGCTCGAAGCGAAAAAAGGCGATTCCTTTGGCCTGGTCGACTGGCATGGCAACATCATCCTGCCGCTGGACCATTACAAGGATATCGTCGTCACGGATGATTCCCGGGCGATCATCCGCACAAGCACTGGTCTGCAGTTGGATACGGTGACCCGCTGAAACGGAGGCTGTGATGAAGTATAAAAAGCAGATGCGCTTAGTCTGTCTGCTTATGCTGTGCACAGTGCTGACCGGCATTCTTCAGCCAGCGGCTGCAGACATCCAGGCGGAAAGACTCTTAAAGAGAATGGGGAATTTGACGCCGATCCAGGGGACAAATCTCCTCATTGCACAGGAATCCAAGCAAAACAAATGGGGACTGTACGATACTGACGCGAACCTCGTTGTTCCGCTCGAATATGAAAAAATCGTTTACGTCGCGTACAGATTTCTCAATGTCGCGTCTCTTCCCGAGGAAACATATAAACCAACTGTGAAGATTCCCCTGGACAAACTCAACAGCCATGCCCTGATGACGTTCGACGGCAAGGTACTGACTGATTATATTTACGGCACTTTCAAGGCTTATTCTCCCTTATGGGCTGCCGGCTGGGTGCTGGAGAACGGCACATCAAAGGACTATGACTTCACGCCTGATAAGGAGCATTATTTTCGTATCAAGCGCTGTGATATTTTCTACTGCGGAGAAGAAGAGACTTCCGAATCGGGAGGAGCGGAAGGATCCGGTGATTCCGCCAACAAAAACAAAACCGGAAGCCGCCTGATCGCATCTTTGACCCGGACACAATTCAAGGACGCCTTTGCGCACGGTGAATATCTGTCCGTTGAGAGCCGGAAATCCGGGATCACAGTATACAGTA
The DNA here is from genome assembly GCA_017509065.1 of Clostridia bacterium. The sequence continues at coordinate 7,675 of JAFWQM010000084.1, read as the reverse complement.
AAAACGCGGAGACTGTGGATATCAATTCCAAAAACCTGAGAAGCGGTGTGTACGGCATCAAGAACTGGATGCTCGTGGAGCTGGCCACGGGCGAAATGGTGATGGACGGCTGCTCTGCTGTGAGCGAGATTCAGACAGAAAATGAACTGCTGCTGTTGGCCACCAGGATAGACTTTCAGGGAAGAAAGCTGAACACCCTTATCACGACGAAAGGCGAAGTCATCATCCCGCTGATGGACGCTGATATTTCCTCAGTTTCACGCGGCTATGCCATTATAACAAACAGAGAAACCGGGAAGAAGGGCCTGTATTCACTTGCCGAAAAAAAGAAGATCCTATCCAGTACATATGATGAAATCTTTGAGAACAGGAACAACATCGACCGGTTTAACTGCCATGGCTTTATCTGCGTGATGAAGGATGAAAAGTATTATAATTATAACCTTGAAACAAAGAAGCTTGTGCCGCTCCTCAAACTGAAGCTTGACCCTGATACTGAACTTCAAAGGTATGGCCCCACATTCTACGCTACAACGATACTGGCGAAATACTCGAAAACACAGCTGATTTCCCCTGACGGTCATACTAAATCCCTGAACTGCACGATCTCAAAGAGCCGCGGAAGCGGATACATTTTGATTGCCAAATTCAGCGGCGGAAGCACCGTCATCAATTGGTCCGGGAATAATTACCTGCCGCAGTATTATTCCAGTATCACCATAACAGATGACGACAGGTTCATCCTGAAAACGAAAAACAGCGGCTACGAGCTGTACAGGATTCCGAAGTAGGAATTCGGTTACTGAACGCGGGCGTATACACATCTGTAAGGCAAAACCAAGCAGGCTGGCCGAAATGCATTTCCGGTCAGCCTGCTTTTAATGAATGAATGCCCATTATGGGCGTATCAGCCTGATGTCCTGGCCATAAAACGCGATGGCCATGCCGGTGCGAGGGTCAAGCAGGCGGGAGGTCAGGCGCTCGGTGTAGCGGTTCTGCAGCTCTTCCCGCGTTAGATTGGTGGAGATGACGGTATACAATCCGCGTTTCAGGCGGCTGCTGATGAGGTTGTAAATCTGCGTCACGGTCACATTATCAATCAGCGGTTCCATGCCAAGGTCGTCGATGAGCAGCAGCTCCGTTTCAAAATATACGTCCGCCGTTTCCCCGGATCGTGAAAAGTAAGCGTTTTTCAAATCCATCAGCAGATCATAGGCGGTAACAGTGAGCGTATTTACGCCTCTGGCTTCTGCCGCATGGCCCACGCAGTTGAGCAGGAACGTCTTTCCCAGCCCGCTGCCGCCGTGGAGCAAAAGGGTCTTGCAGCTTCCGCTGCCCACGCTGTCGGCGAATTGGCGGCATTTATCCCTTACGACGGCCATATACTCCCGCTGGGTTATGCCGGTTCCGGGGAGCGCAGTATCCGGAAAACGGTTCAGATCGAAGGAAGAAAAGGTCTGCGTTTCCTGTCTGCTCCCGTCCGCCTGGGACAGGGCCTGCTGATAGGCTCTTTTCAGGCATTCGCACTGCTTCTGCACGGAGTTTTCATAGATGAAGCCTGTGTCGCCGCACAGGGGACACCGACACACTGGAGCCAGATATTCGGCGGGGTAACCTTTTGCTTTCAGCAGCACGGAGATCCTTTGGTTGCAGTCCGCCATGACTCCTTCGGCGTCCTGCAGCGAGCCTTCGGAAAACGCGCCGCGCACCGCGCGCATAACCATCTCGTGGCGCTTTCTGACCAGCGCGTCCAGGTCGGGATGCTTCTGCGCGATTTCCTCACGCCTGCGGTCGTTTTCCTGCTCGTTGCTGGCGCGCTGGGCTTCAAACGCTGCCAGTACCTGATTCCATACCGGATTTTCCACGATACTTCCTCGCTTCCTCAATCAAGTCGTCCGAAACGGCCAGCAGCTCTTCCTCGGTGTAATGCCGCTGGGTGTACTGCTGCTCGGATACGGTTTTCTTTTTTTCGGACTTTTTTCTGGCCTGCACCTGGGCGATGTCGCTGATGCCCGCTTCGTGCCAGGCTTCCAGCACTTTGTCGAGATATGGGATTTTCCCGCCTTCGGCGTTGCGCGCCTGTTCGGCGGCGGCGCAGATCATTTCCTGGTTATAGCCCCAGCTGTGCCATTTATTGTACAATATTAGATCAGCTGCGGTGGGTTTTCCGCGGTGGCCGCAGGATTCAAACACTTCCCGCAGCAGCATTTCCAGCCCGCGGCGCTTGTCCAGGTATTCGCGCACAGCTTCTTCCGTGGTCAGGCCCTTTCCTTTCCACCGCTCCAAGAGCGCGTGCATTTCTTCCAGGTTCCAGCTCTTTCTTCTGCATTCGTCCGCGGCAAGCAGCAGCACGCCGTGGGGCTGGATTTCCAGCAGCGCCTGGTATTCCCGGCCCGCTGCCGGGCCGGACAGGCGCACGCCGAGGCGGGAAAACACTTCCTGCGCCAGGCTCTTCTGCCGCTCCTCCTCCTCCAGCCGCTTTGCTACCTGCTCGCCTGTGCGGGCTTCGCTGCGGTTCCTAAGCCCCTCCAGGATTTTGTCCAGATATTTGAAGGACGGATCGCCGCTGGTCATTTCCCGGCACGCGTCCAGAATGGCCTGGGGCTGGAACTGCCAGTCCGTGACCCATTTTTCATACAGCGCCAGTTCATCGTCGGTGGAGAGACGGCGCTTGCCCATGCGGGACAGCACTTTCCTGACACCGTCATGCACCGTTTGATTGTGCTGCAGAAAGCTTTCCGCGTCGTCTGGAGTGACGACGCCGGCTTCCTTCATGCGCACGGCCAGCTTCTCCGCGGCCTTGAAGGAAAAATTCGGCCCCTTCTGCGCCATGCAGTGATGCAGCAGCATCAGCACCGCTTCGGGCGGCAAGCCGACATCCTGCACCCATTCCCAGGCCAGCGATATTTCGGAGGGGATGACCTTCCGCCTGTCTCCGAACGCGGCGTACACTGCTTCCGCAAACCCCACATACTCCGTATCGACGCTCGTTTCAATAGGCGTCTGAGCCCGCTGGGCGGGAGAATAGAATCGATATCGCGGCGGGTCGTCACTCAGCTGTGTCACCAGTCCCCGACGCTCCCAGTACCGCAGGGCGGCTTCGATCTCGGGAACGGAGAGAAAAATCTCCTCCGCCATTTCCTTCAAAGTATAGTCCGGCCCTTTCTGCGCGCAGGCAAACAGCCCCCACAGATACACCTTGATATAATCACCCTTGGCGGCGGGCAGATAATCCAGAAGGAAGCGGTTTTCCAGGGGGGTCACGCCATAGGAAAGCGCGCCCTGATCAAATTCAAACACGCCCACTGCCTCCTTTCAAACGCAATAATCCGCCCGCCTGCGCGATGAGCACCGCGGCGAGCATCAGCGCGCATCCGATGTATCCCCGCGCGTTCATCCTTTCTCCCAGCATCACTGCCCCGGCGATCACGCAGAACACCGATTCCAGGCTCATGATCAGCGCGGCGAACGCCGGGCGGCAGCCCTTCTGGCCCATGGCCTGGAACAGATACCCGACGCCCGTAGACATGACGCCGGTGTATAAAATGGGAATCATTGCCTGAAACAGGCTGTCCCTGGACGGATGCTCAAAGACAAAGGCAAAAATCCAGTTCAGCATCACCGCGGAAATGAACTGCATGGTGCACAGCTTCAGCGGCGACACCGATTGGACGAAACGATCCATACACAGAATCTGCACTGCCCACACCACGCTGCTCAGCAGCAGAACGGAATCGGAAGCGGCGAGCGTGAATCTTTCGCCTGCCGGGACACACAGCAGATACAGCGCGGGCAGCGCTGCCAGCAGCGCCAGCCAGGTGGTGATCTGCGTGCGCTTGCCGATGAGCGCGCCGAGCGCCGGCACCATGACCACATACAGCGCGGTGAGGAATCCGGCTTTTCCAGCCCCGGCTTCGCCCACTGCGGATTGCTGCAGGAACGAGGCCAGAAACAATACAAGGCCCTGAACAGCGCCTTTCAGCGCTTCCTTTTTTGTCAGCGGTTTTCCGGTGGCTTTGATTTCCCTAAGCAGCAGCGGCAAAAGGGAGACAATGCCCACTGTATAGCGGGCGGCGTTAAAGGTAAACGGCTGCAGATAGCGGCTGCCCTCCCGCTGGAATGCCATGGCAAAACCCCAGATGGCGGCAGTTAAAAAAAGGAGAAAAGCGCAGCGCAGTTCATGCCTTGCGGACGGATTGTTCATTCGGTCTAAGATCCTTTTCTTTGGAAAATGGAATCATCATATGATTCCATGATGATCGGCGTCCACCCGTTCCGGACGCCGCGCTCCTGCGCGCTCACCCGTATTATACCATTCACTTCCCTCATTGGCAATGAATCAAAAAGATAATTTTCAGTTATAGTTTGCAGGCTGAATCCCGTTAACATTCAGCTATATATAAACCAACAAAGAGACCGCTGGGGCCTCCGCGGCCCCATCGTAACCTTCTGTTAAAAACATTGATACCTGGTTGGTAACGAATAAAAACAACAGTTTTAACAAAATCCTCACCGAACGCTTTACTTTATCCGATTTTTTTTGTATAATACAGATGGTTCCCAAAAAATCAAAAGGAGAAGAAAACATGAAAAAGATTCTTGCGCTGGTTCTTGTCCTGTCGCTGGCCGTGTGCGCGTTCGCCGCGCTGGCCGAAGGCGTGATGACCCATGAAGATTACGTTGCTGCCGAACTGGAAACCGAAGTGACCGTGGAAACCTATGTCCAGGCCAAGCAGGGCTGGTGGGAAAACAACGGCGTTGGCAACGCCACCATCTACACCCAGGCCGAAGACGGCGCTTACTTCCTCTACAACCTGCCCATGAGCCTGAAAGACTATGAACTGCTCCTGCCCGGCGTTAAGATCCGCGTGACCGGCTACAAGGCTGAATGGGCCGGCGAAGTGGAAATCACCGACGCCACCTATGAAATCCTGGAAGCCGATCCTTTCATCCCCGAAGCCCTGGACGTGACCGCCCTGCTGGGCACCGATGACCTGATTGCCCACCAGAACGAGCTGATCGCCGTGAAGGGCGCCACCGTGGTGGCCAAGAAAGACGCCGCCGGCAATGACGCTGCGTTCCTCTATAACTGGGACGGCTCCGGCGCTGCCGGCAACAACAACGACCTGTACTTCGACGTCGAAGTGAACGGCGCTGTGTACTCCTTTACCGTGGAAAGCTACCTGTGCGGCGAAAGCTCCGATGTGTATCAGGCTGTGACCCAGCTGAACATTGGCGACAAGATCGACCTGGAAGGCTTCCTGTACTGGTACAACGGCGCGCAGCCCCATGTCATCGCTGTGAAAGCCGCTGAATAAGCAAATAGAATAAAATAACAGAGAACAGCCATTTCCGCTTTGTCATTGAAGCGTGAAATGGCTGTTCTTTTCGTTTTCACTGCAGGGCGTTTTCCCGTTCCATCACCGGCTGGATATGGAGCGGCATGTCTTTTAAACAGGTGAGCCGGCTTAGCGACACCTCGTAAGCCATGCGGTTGATCACTGTTCCGTCGGGCATCTGCTTCTGGTATTCCCGGCTTTGGAACCTGCCCTGCACCTCCAGCTTGTCGCCCACGGTCAGCCCGGCGGCAAAGCGCGCGGTGCGGCCCCAGGCGATGCAGGGAATGTAATCGCTCTTGCCGAAGGCACGGTTTACAGCCAGCATCAGGTCGGCGATTTCGCGTCCGAAGGGTGTGGTACGGAAGGAAGGCGGTTTGCAGATCGCGCCGACCAGGCGGATGGTGTTCGGATTTTCGTCGTCATCCGGCGGAAGCAGCCGCTGAGCGAACGCAGTCAAAAGCAGCCGACCCGCTCCGCCCAGCACTTTATTGTAGGAGCGGAGCTGCCCGTGAATCGCAATGCGCACGCCGGGCGTCACCTGGCTGTTCATGAGCCGTTCCGAAACTGTGACGGGCAGAACATCGTTCGCTCCCGAGAGCCGCGGCACGCGGATATCCATGCGGTAAAAGTTTTCGCCGAACACTTCATGATCCAGGACTGGCGCGTTTTCGATCACGCCGCAAAGGGTAAGCTGGTTGTTTTCCGTATCCATGTCTGATTTCACACCTCCGGTACTGTCGTGGCCGCGGGATGCTGTTTTCCCTGCGGATCTATGGTTGTCTGTCCGGGCAGCAGCACCTGGGACACCGGCCCCACAGTGAAACCCTGCTCCCGATAACTTTTGAGCACGGCGGGCAGCGCGTCCACGATATACTGGGAATCGTTGTGGAACAGCACGATATCGCCGCTTTTTACGTTTTTTGTGGCCCGGTCGATGAGGGGCTGCACGCCTTTGTTTTTCCAGTCCAGAGAGTCCACGCTCCACTGGATCACCTCGTAGCCGTTTGCCCGGGCGGTCAGCACCACGTCGTTGTTATAATCGCCGTACGGCGGGCGGAAGAGCGTCGGGCGCTGGCCGATTAGCTTTGCGACATTCGCGCTCATGGTTTCCAGCTCCTGGGCGATCCTTTCCCGGCTGAGGGCGCTCATCTTTGGATGCGTGGTGGAATGGTTGCCGATCTCATGGCCCCGCGCGGCGATTTCCTTCACCAGTTCCGGGAAACGCTGGGTCCAGATGTCCACCAAAAAGAACGTCGCCTTGACCTTATTTTCATCCAGGATATCCAATATTTTTAATGTTTTGTCCCCGCCCCAGGCCGCGTCGAAACTGATGGCGATTTTCCCGTCGTTCCTGTCCACCGAATACACGGGCAGCTCCCGCTTCCGGGCCAGCACTTCCGCCGTGCGCGTATTGGAAACATACGCCGCGCTTACCGCGCCAAGCAGCAGCACCGCCAGCAGCGTGCCCGCGGCCCAGCGCTTTTTCGGCCCAGCCGCAGCGCGTTCCGTTCGTTTTATCATGACTCCCGCCTCCCTTCCCGGCTATTCTATGCGGGCCGGGAAGCGGATAGAAGCGGAAGCCCCGTGGACAAGCGCAATGGTATTATATCCGGTTTGACGCGGCATTAGAAGCCCCTTTGACATGATTCGCCAAAGGTTCTGTTGTTTCGAGCAAAATAGTTATCATCATCTCATGAAGCGGAAATGGCGGCAGGCGGAGATGACCCTCAGGGCGAACGCATGAATGAACAAAGTGTTAAAAGGAAAGGAAACGTCCCCAAAGACTTCCCATTGAGGGCAATGCCGTCAATTTAAGAGAAAAGTCTCACTGACAAATAAGATCATCATCAATCAATTAACGATGTCATCCTGAGCGCCGCGAAGCGGTCGCGAAGGATCTCCTTGCGGAGCGTCGAACAACTGATAGGAAACAAACGAAGGAGATCCTTCGCGTCCGGATGCGCTCAGGATGACATTGTTTCTTGTTTACTATAAAATTCTCTCGGTTGATGATGCATCTCCTTAAATTGACCGCATTGCTCTCAAGGGGAATTTGGGCCGACAGAGGAAAGTGTGTAATAAAACTGTAAAACCTCGAATGGTACGAAAAAACGCCTGAACTATGGCTATTGTGTGAAAATTTTATTAGGAAGTGTTGACAAGCAAGGGAAAATTGGTTACAATACCAATTGCGCGCGGGTGTAGTTCAATGGCAGAACTTCAGCTTCCCAAGCTGACCACGTGGGTTCGATTCCCATCACCCGCTCCACTGCTATGCCTGATTTCCAAGGCATGGAGGAGACCCACCGGCTGGATATGCCGGCTTTCCCAGGTTC
>JAFWQM010000083.1 GCA_017509065.1 Clostridia bacterium | reverse complement strand
TGCCGCGGATCAGTTAATCCCTCTAAGCATTCCATCATTTCTCTCACCCCCTCTGTCTTCTTCGACAGCAAGGGGTGAAAATCCTTTTGGTAATATTTTTGTAATAAATTTAATACTTTCTTAACTCATGCGTTCGCCGTGTACTGTGTAAGATATTTCCCCCGGGTGAAAAATGACACTTTTCAAACACTTCCTGAACAAACCGCCTCCCAGGCGCGCAATGAACTTCACCCCATAAAAGGAAGACCCGCAAAGCGGGGTTCGCTTTGCGGGCGGATCAAATCATTGTCCGGGGGATGCGGTGGCTGCGTGAACAAATTCGATCTGCAGCCTTTCGCCCGTCCACTGGAAGAACAGGGCCCTCAGCTGCTCGCAGGACGATTCCCATGCCTGCTCCATATATGTCGGATCGTTCAGGTACGCTTCGCGGCACACGGCCTGCTGCTCATTCAGCATGGCCTGGTATCTTTCCTGGGTGGACAGGCCCCAGAAATCTTTGTTTTCCGGCTTGCCGGTAACTTCAAATTTATCGTACAGCATTTCCGCGTCCGGCACGGTGACGATCAGCCGGGCTTCCTCCGGCGTCAGCGTCACGTTTTCAAGCTTTACGCCCAGGCCGATTTCATAGGTATACGGCGCGGTAATATGGCTGACGCTTCCGATAAGCTTGGCCTTGATATCGCCGTCCAGCACCCCCGTATCGGTGTTGCGGACAGCGATCAGTTCGCCCACCTTTTCCATTTCGTGGGTCAGCTGCGTGGCGGTTTTCTGATAGTCGATCCGGAATATCACCTGATTCAGCCAGCCCGTGATATAGGGAGAAAAATAACTTGCCAGAACGATCGCCAGCGCCAGCACCGCGACCAGGCCGATCTTGCGCGGCAGCCAGGTCAGCGCGCGCCTGCACGGGCCGCCTCTTCGCTTCGGGCGTCTTTCCTCCCGTTCGTAATCTTCTCTCATGCTTTCACATCCATTCTTCCGCCAGAACCAAAAGATAAATAATTCCGCGAATCACGTTATACGCAATCGCCAGATAACCAATCGTCATCACGAAATAATTCCAGACCCGCCTGGGGCCCCATCTCCGCCTGCGCTTGCGTACCGGAGGATGATCGTCGGGGGACATATGCATGTTCCGCGCCTCCTGCTCTTGCCAGTTGATCGCTGGTTTTTCCGCCGGGAAAGAAGCGAAGCTCCCGCCGCTTTCCCTGAAGCCTCCTCATTATACAACAATTTCGTCATTATTTCTACATCTTTTTGAAATATTTATATTCATGTCATATTGTTTACAAAGATTTTATCAATCGGTTGGCAATTTCATGGGATTGTGATATAATGGAATTACGGACAATTGAATGAAAGAGGAGGATTGGTTTTCATGTGGTATAATCCGCCGGACGGCCAGCGTCGGGAAAGCTTTCATCAGGGCAATTGCGTGGACGCTTACAATTTTCTTGGCGCGCATCCTGTAGAAGAAAACGATGAACTGAAATGGCATTTTTCCGTCTGGGCGCCCAATGCCCAGCGCGTGTCTCTGGTGGGTGAATTCTGCGGCTGGGACAGGGAAGCGTATCCCATGGCAAAGCAGTACGACGGAATCTGGGAAATCCGCCTGCCGGACGCCCTGTTCCGTCCCGAACGCGACCCGGAGCGATTCAGTTATCCCGAAGCCCCGGAACGCCTGCGCACATATAAATATGATATTCTCTGTGCCGACGGGGAATGGCACATGCGGGCAGACCCATACGGCTTTGAAATGGAACTGCGGCCCAACAACGGCAGCAAGCTCTGCAATCTGTCAGGTTACGCCTGGGGCGACGGGCAGTGGATGGAAGCCCGGAAGGAGAAAAAAGCCTATCACGAGGCTATGAATATCTATGAAATGCACCTGGGAACCTGGCGCAGGGGAGAGGACGGCCGCGTACTGAACTACGCTGAGATTGCCGACCTGCTCGTTCCGTATATTCAGGAAATGGGCTATACCCATGTGGAATTCATGCCGGTGATGGAGCATCCCTTCGACGGCTCCTGGGGCTATCAGGTGATCGGCTACTATGCCCCCACCTCCCGCTACGGCACGCCGGACCAGTTCAAATACCTGGTGGACAAGCTGCACCAGGCGGGCGTCGCCGTGATCCTGGACTGGGTGCCCGCCCACTTCCCTAAGGACGAAGCGGGCCTGCGCCGGTTCGACGGCACCACCTGCTATGAGCACGCCGATCCCCGCCGGGCCGAAATGCCGCAATGGGGCACGCTGCTGTTCGACTATGCCCGCGGCGAGGTGAGCAGCTTCCTGCTGTCCAACGCTGTTTTCTGGTTAAAAGAATACCATGCCGACGGCCTTCGCTGCGACGCGGTGAGCTGTATGCTGTACCTGGACTTCGGCAAGGAATCCGGGCAATGGCTGCCCAATCAGTACGGCGGCAGGGAAAATCTGGACGCCGAACGCTTCCTGCGGGCATTCAACGAAAGCGTGTACCGGGAATGCCCCGGCGCCATCACCGTGGCGGAAGAATCCACCGCCTTCCCCGCCGTCACCCATCCGGTGTACGACGGCGGCCTGGGCTTCGGATTCAAATGGAATATGGGCTGGATGAACGATATCCTGTCCTACATCGCCCTCGACCCGATTTACCGCCAGTACCACCATGATAAAATCACCTTCTCCATGATGTACGCGTTCAGCGAAAACTATGTTTTGCCCTTCTCCCACGACGAAGTGGTGCATGGCAAACATTCCATGCTGGACAAGCAGCCCGGTGACCTGTGGCAGAAGTTTTCGGGCCTGCGCGCGCTGTACGGCTATTACATGGCGCACCCCGGGAAGAAGCTTCTGTTCATGGGCGGGGAATTCGGCCAGTTCGTGGAGTGGCGGGATTATACCCAGCTCGATTGGTTCCTGCTGGATTATGATCGCCATCCGGAACTGCAGAAATTCGTGAAAGCGCTGAACCGTCTCTACCGCAGCGAATCCGCGCTGCACAGCATCGACGACAGCTGGGATGGCTTCAAGTGGCTGAACGTGAACGACAGCCAGCGCAGCGTGGTGGCGGTCATGCGCTCTGACAGCGGTGGCAATCACATTGTCTGCGCAGTGAATTTCACGCCCCAGCCCTACTTGAACTACCGCATCGGCCTGCCCTTTGACTGCGAGCTGAGCGAGATTCTCAACTCCGACAAAGCGGAATTCGGCGGCAGCAACCTGTACAACGGCGTTGCCCTCCGCGCGGAGGCCATTCCCCAGGAGGAGCATCCCTACTCCTGCGAGATCATCCTGCCGCCGCTCGCAGCGGTGTTCTTCAAAGCGATAGAGAGCAAATAATTCTGGGGGCTGAGGTTTAAGTTTTTTAGTTTATAGTTTATAGTTCCAAGTTCTAAGCTGGTTACTCTTACACCGATCGCTTATCCCTTGGAACTTGTCACTTAAACTAAAAACTATAAACTATGAACTATAAACTTTGAACTGAAATATAAACTCAGAATTGAACAATGGCTAAATTGGTCAAAGCTTTTCCATTGAACGAATTTCACATATCATATAAAATATGAGAGAGATAAAATATCTGTACAGGGACAAAAAATGTACAGAAGGAAAATACCACATAAGGAGGACTCGTTTCGTATGCTTCGCAAAAAACGCTGTGTGGCCATGCTGCTGGCCGGAGGCCAAGGCAGCCGGTTGGGTATCCTGACGAAACACGTGGCCAAGCCAGCCGTGCCCTTTGGCGGCAAGTACCGGATCATTGACTTCCCCCTGTCCAACTGTTCCAACTCCGGCATTGATGTCGTCGGCGTGCTGACGCAGTACCGTCCCTTGGAGCTGAACGCCTACATCGCCAGCGGCGCGCCGTGGGATCTGGACTTGGTCAACGGCGGTGTATTCGTGCTGCCTCCTTACCAGACCGGGAAAACCGGCGAATGGTACAAAGGCACCGCCAATGCCATCTACCAGAACCTGTCCTTCATCGACCAGTACGACCCCGACTATGTGCTCATCCTCTCCGGCGACCACATCTACAAAATGGACTACGCCGCCATGCTGGCCCACCACGAAAGCCACAACGCCGACGCCACCATCGCCGTGCGCCAGGTGCCCTGGGAGGAAACCCACCGCTTCGGCATCATGAACACCGATGAGAACGAGAATATCATCGAGTTCGAGGAAAAGCCCGCCCACGCCAAATCCAACAACGCATCCATGGGCGTGTACGTGTTCACGTGGGAAAAGCTGCGCAAGTACCTGACCGAGGATGAACAGAACCCCAATTCCCAGAACGACTTCGGCAAGAACATCATTCCCGCCATGCTGGCGGAAGGCCAGAAGCTGGTGGCCTACTCCTTCAACGACTACTGGAAGGACGTGGGCACCATCGAAAGCCTCTGGGAAGCCAACATGGATCTGCTGGAGGATCATCCCGAAATCGATCTGCACGACAAGAAATTCCGCATCTACGCCCGGAACCTGGGCATGATTCCCCAGTATGTGGCGGAAACCGCAAAGGTGGAAAACTGCCTGATCACCGAGGGCTGCGACGTGTGCGGCACGGTGTACCACTCCATCCTCTCCTCCGGCGTGGTGGTTGAGGAAGGCGCGCAGGTGATCGACAGCGTGATCATGCCCGGCGCGAAGATCGAAAAAGGCGCTGTCGTGCGCCGCGCCATCGTGGCCGAGGACGCCGTGGTTTCCGCGGGCGCCATCGTGGGCGAAGGCGCGGGCCTCATCGCCGTGGTCGGTAACGGCGCCGTGGTTCCCGCTGACGGCAGGATTTCCGCCGGCGAACAATTCGGTGAGTGATTCAGGAGGATACGACCGTGAAAAATATAATGGGTATTATTTATACAGCTGACCGCAATCAGCTGAAAGAGCTGACGGCTGACCGCGCCGTGGCCGCCGTGCCCCTTTGCGGCCGGTACCGCTTGATCGACTTCCCCCTGTCCGCCATGGTGGACAGCGGTATCCGCAACATTGGCGTGATCACCCAGAAAAATTACAACAGCCTGATGGATCACCTGGGCTCCGGCCGTGAATGGGATCTGCACGGCAAGCGCGCGGGCCTGGTGTTCCTGCCGCCCTTCACCAATAACAACGTCGGTGTTTATACCGGCTTCCTGGACGCCATTCACGCCAACCTGCATTATCTGCGCCGCAGCAAGGAACGCTATGTGGTGTCCACGGATACGCATATGCTCTTCAATGCCCGGTTCGACGACATGGTGGCTGCCCACGAGGCCTCCGGCGCGGACATCACCCTGATGTACACCAAGGACGCCGGCACCCGCCGCAACGGCGCGGGCCGCTACATTCAGGTGGAAGATGACGGCCGTGTTTCCGCCCTGGAGTCTGACCCCTCCACGCCCCACCTGCCCTATACCTATCTCGAAGCCTTCTGCATCCGCCGCGAGCTGCTGATCACGCTCGTGGACGAAACCGTGTCCCAGGGCTACCACCACCTGACCCGCGACGTGCTGATGGAAGCCATCGCCAAGCGCACGCTGAAGGTGCAGGGCTTTGAGAATCCGGGCCGCGCCTGGTATCTGGATTCCGTGCAGAGCTACTTCAAGGCTTCCATGGAGCTGCTGAACCGCGATACCCGCGCTGACCTGTTCAACGCTGACCGTCCCGTACTGACCAAGCTGCGCGACGAAATGCCCACCCAGCACTGCGCGGGCGCGAAGGTCAAGAACTGCCTGATCGCCGACGGCTGCATCATCGAAGGCACCGTGGAGAACAGCATCCTCTTCCGCGGTGTGCATATCGCCAAAGGCGCGGTGGTGCGCAACTGCATCATCATGCAGGACAGCAAAGTGCTGGAAGACGCCGAGCTGCAATACTGCATCATGGATAAACAGGCCACCATCCAGCCCAAGGGCCGCCTGCTGGCCACGGAAAGCTATCCGATTGTGGTGGCAAAGAATTATACGGTGTGAGTTTTTAAGGGAATAGGGGTTAGAGAATAGGGATTAGGCGTAGGAGAAGCTTTCTGGCTTCTATCTCCAAGCAGTTAAACAAAGAAATATAAACTAATCCCTGATCCCTAATCCCTAACAAGAACGCGGGCGGATGGCGGCATGCGTCCGTCCGCTTTCCGCATGATTGGAGGAATGTAAATTGAAGATCCTGTTTACCGCCTCGGAATGTGTACCCTTTGTAAAGACCGGCGGCCTGGCTGACGTGGTCGGCGCGCTGGCTCCCGTGCTGGCGGCCAAGGGCAATGACGTTCGCGTGATGCTGCCGCTCTACAGCGCCATCCCCGAAAAGTATGTGAACGAAATGAAGCACGAGCTGGACTTTGAAGTGGAGCTCGGCTGGCGCAAGCAGTACTGCGGCATCGAATCCCTGGTCAAGGACGGCGTGACCTATTACTTCATTGACAACAAATACTACTTTGGCCGCAGCTATATCTACGGCATGGGCGGCGACGAGCACGAGCGCTTCGGCTTCTTCTGCCGCGCGGCGCTCAATTCCCTGACGCTGCTGAACTTCCAGCCCGACATCCTGCATGCCCACGACTGGCAGAGCGGCATGATTCCCGCCCTGCTGCGCATCCAGTATGACGACGTGCCCTTCTATCACAGCATCCGCACCGTGTTCACCATCCACAACCTGCAGTACCAGGGCATCTTCGCGATCGGCGACGTGCAGGACATCCTGGGCCTTGAGGACCAGTACTTCACCAACGACAAGCTGGAATGCTACAGCTGCGCCAACTTCATGAAAGCCGGCCTGGTGTATGCCGATGAAATCACAACGGTCAGCCCCTCCTATGCCGAGGAGATCCAGACCGCCTACTATGGCGAGCGTATGGACGGCCTGCTCCGTGCCAAGAAAGCGCACCTCTCCGGCGTGCTCAACGGCATCGACGTGGGCGAATACGACCCCGCCAACGATCCGCTGATCGCCGCGAAATTCACGGTGGACGATCTTTCCGGCAAGGCGGAATGCAAGCGCGCCCTGCAGGAAGAGCTCGGCCTCGACCAGAAGCCAGATACCCCCATCATGGCCATCATCAGCCGCCTGAGCAACCAGAAGGGCCTCGACTTAGTGGATCGCGTGATCGCCGAAATCATGGAAGAGGACATTCAGCTGGTGGTGCTGGGCATGGGTGACGCGAAGTATGTGAACCTGTTCAGCTGGGCCGAGCAGCAGTATCCCGGTCGCGTGGCCGCCCGCTTCAAGATGGACGTGAACCTGGCTCACCGCATCTACGCCGGTGTGGATATGTTCCTCATGCCCTCCCAGTTTGAGCCCTGCGGCCTGAGCCAGATGATCTCCCTGCGCTACGGCACGCTCCCCATCGTGCGCGAGACCGGCGGCCTGCGGGACACCGTGCTCTCCTACAACGAGCAGAACGGCGCGGGCAACGGCTTCTCCTTCTTCAACTACAACGCCCACGATATGCTCTACGTCATCCGCCGGGCCATCTTCTACTACAAGCAGCAGCCTGAAATCTGGAGGACGCTGCAGACCCGCGCCATGACCGGCGATTACTCCTGGAGCCACAGCGCTGAAATGTACATGTCCCTGTACCGGGATATGCTCAATCCCTCCGCCCCCAAGGAAGAGGAAGCACCCAAGGCGGAAGAGCCCGCCCCCGTGAAAAAGCCCCGCGCGAAGAAGGAAAAAGCGGAGGAGCCCAAGGCGGAAGAACCGGTGAAGAAGCCCCGCGCAAAGAAGACAAAGGATGATTCCGTCAAGGAAACGGCTGAAAAGAAAACCCGGGCAAGCAAGCCCCGCACGAAAAAAGCCGAATAAAATGATTTCGTGAATGTCTGAATAATGGGGGAAAAAAGAAAAAATAGATGGCTGTACAGAAGCTGCATAAAGTATTTTCCTCTTGCGTACACTGCTGTGCTCGCCGGACGGGAACAGGAATGATACACTTTTGTGCTTCATTCTGAGATTATCTCTTGACCTGAATGGCGAGCCGAAGTATAATAGTCATGAAAAAAGGCGGGAACCGCCCTAAATCAATCGAATAGAAAGGAAGTTTCTCTCATGAAAAAGCTGTTTGCACTTTTGCTGGTCATGGCCATGGTGCTTTCTGTCTGCTCCTTCGCGGCAGCTGAGGATTACACCATCCGCATCTATTCCAACTCCAACTCCCCCGAGCGCACCACCTGGCTGATCAACGCGGCCAAGGAAGCGGGCTTCACCATTTCCATCGACGACAACTCCGTCATCTCCGGCGACAGCGCCGCTGTGCAGGCCGCCAATGAGAACAAGGACGGCGACATCATCTTCGGCCTGAACGAAGTGCGCTGGTCCCAGCTGGTGAATGGCCAGTATGAAAACCTGAAGATCGCGGACTGGACCCCCTCCTGGGCCGAAGAAGTCGGCGATTACAAGTATGACGGCAAGGCTTATGGTCTGGTCATCCAGAACGTGCTTATGCTCTACCGCAACGATGAGCTGGGCACCAACGGCGAAGCGCTGCATTTCGCCCACTGGGCTGACATGGTCAACAGCGGCCTCAAGTGGTATCGCCAGGGCAAGGTCGGCGGCACCACCAACGCCAACATCAACAGCGCCATGCTCTACAGCTTCACCGATCCCGCCTCTCCCGCAGGCGGCATCAGCATCGACGGCTGGAAGACCCTGTGGAAGTACTGCGCCGAAGGCTTCTTCACCGGCGACAGCTACGGCCTGGAGCCCCTGATCCGCGGCGATGTGCAGCTCTCCACCTTCTATTCCTCCTCCCTGTACGGCAACATTGACGCCGCTGCCACCGCGGGCACCTATGAGAATCCCCTCCGCGGCACCCTGCAGCCTGAAAACTGGGCGCTGGTGGACATTGACGACGGCACCTACTACATCGCCGAATACCTGGGCGTTGTGGAACGCGAAGGCCGCACCGACGAGCAGACCGAGATTGTGAAAGCGTTCGCCGAATGGTTCGGCAGCGCCGAAACCCAGATCGCCTGGTCCGAAGAATTCGATAGCTTCCCCTGCAACACGGTCGCCGCTGCCGAACTGTTCGACGAGACCCCGGCCATCTACACCTTGAAGAACTGCTCCCTGACCACCGTGCCCGGCACCGAAATGACCTATGCCGAGTATGTGGGCGCGCACACCGCCGAGTGGACCAACATCATGACCAACCTGGGCTTCTACTGGAAGGACAACGCTGCCGCGCCCAGCGAACCCGATTGGGACAACATCAACTGGGCGGAAATGACCCAGAAGAAAGCCGAATAATTCCGGCATGTTTTTCGGGCGGGCCCCGTATCGGGCTCGCCCCATTTTTTCAGGGAAGCATCCGCGTGAGGATGCGACGCTGTGAAACATTACTGAAGGAGCGGATGCGGTCATGATCCAACTCACTGATATCATCGTAAAATTCGGTGATTTTGAAGCCCTGCACAATATCAACGTCCACGTAAAAGAGGGCGAATTCTTTACGTTCCTGGGTCCCTCCGGCTGCGGCAAGACCACCACCCTGCGCACCATCACCGGCTTTATCGAGCCGGTCAGCGGCACGGTGAAAATGCAGGGCCAGGATATCACCCACGTGCCCATTGAAAAGCGCAATATCGGCATCGTGTTCCAGAGCTATGCTCTGTTCCCCACCATGACGGTGCACGACAACATCGCCTTCGGCCTCAAAATCAAGAAGATGAACAAAAATGAGATCGAGCAGAAGGTGAACACTATCGCCCGCAAGGTGGACCTGACCGACGAGCAGCTGAAAAAAGCCGTGTCCCAGCTTTCCGGCGGCCAGCAGCAGCGCGTCGCCATCGCCCGCGCCCTGGTGACCGAGCCTGCCATCATCTGCATGGACGAGCCGCTTTCCAACCTGGACGCCAAGCTGCGTGTGCAGCTGCGCAATGAGCTAAAAAAAATGCAGCGGGATTTCGGCATCACCACCATCTACGTGACCCACGATCAGGAAGAAGCCCTGACGCTGAGTGACCGCATCGCTGTGTTCAACAAGGGCTATATTGAACAGATCGGCACGCCCAACGAAGTGTACAACCACAGCCAGACCGAATTTGTGGCCAACTTCATCGGCGATATCAACCCGCTGTCCGAAGGTATCGTCAAGGGCCTGGGACTGGATGAAAAACGGCATCATTTCGTGCGCCTGGAGCGGGTGCGCGTCAACCGGCCCAAGGATGAAGGCGAATTCCAGGCCCAGGGCAAAATCGACAGCCGCGAATACTACGGCCTGTACATCAAGTATTACATCGACATCGCCGGCCAGACCATCAAGGTGATCGAGAAGAACGACGGAATCAACATCTACGAGCCGGGTGAAACCGTCACCGTCGGCATCCATCCCCAGGACGTGATGTCCTACGACGCGCAGCAGTAAGGAGGCCGCTATGCAGAAAACATCTGTCAATCAGCGGAAGCCGGGCGGGATGGATATGTCGCTGCTGTACAAGGTGTTCGGCGGCGCGCTGTTCCTGTATCTGTTCCTGGGGTTCATGGTCATTCCGTGCCTCAACACCCTGACCTCCATCTTCACCGTCAGGGATTCCGCCGGGAATATCGATCCGCTGGCCGTCATCCGCTTCTTCTTTACGGGCAAAATGCCCTCCTTCGTCTGGAACTCCGTGAAGCTGGCCGTTTGCCTGGTGGTTACGGTGAACGTGGTGGGCATCAGCATCGTGCTGCTAACCGAATACTTCGACATCAAAGGCGCGAAGATCCTGCGCCTCGGCTACATGACTACGCTGATCTATTCCGGCGTGGCCCTGGTCACCGGCTACCAGTTCCTGTACGACGGCAACGGCATGGTGACAAAATGGCTGGTGGATATGTTCCCCGGTATGAACAAGCAATGGTTCTCGGGCTTTAACGCCGTGCTGTTCACCATGACCTTCGCCTGCACCAGCAACCACGCGCTTTTCCTGCGCAACGCTATCCGCGCCATCGACTACAACACTGTGGAAGCCGCCCGGAACCTCGGCGCGTCGCCCTTCAAGGTGCTGTTCAAGGTGGTCATGCCAACGCTTTTGCCCACGCTGTTCAGCCTGACGGTCATGACCTTCATCACCGGCCTTTGCGCCATGAGCGCGCCTACGCTGCTGGGCTACAACAGCATCAACCCCGAAATCGTGCGCCTGGCCGGCTCCTCCACCGCCAACGAGAGCTTCCCCCAGGCCCGAGCCGCTTTGCTGAGCGTGATCCTGGCCTTGTTCACCATTATCCTGCTGACCGTCCTTAACCACTATGAGCGCAAGGGGCATTACCTGTCCGTCAGTAAAACCAAGGCCAAGCTGGTCAAGCAGAAGATTCAGAACCCCGCCGCCAATGTGCTGGCCCATATTTACGCCTACGTCCTGTTCATCATCTACATGACCCCCGTGGTGATGATCATTCTCTTCTCCTTCCAGAACTGGGCCGCCGTCCGCGCCAAGGCGCTGAACCCCTCCCAGTGGACGCTGATGAACTACTTCGGCACCCAGGACTTCCAGTACACCCGCAGCAACGGCAAGATCGCCACCCGCAAGGACGCCATCTCCGGCGTGTTCGCCAATGAAAAAACCGTGGGCGGCATCCGGCTCAGCTTCCTCCTCTCCGCCATCGCCGCCGCGCTGGCCTGCGTGATCGTGGTCGTCGCGGTCAACTACATCTTTAAGCACCGCAACAAGAAACGCGCCGTGCTGGTGGAAGCTTGCCTGCTGTTCCCCTGGCTGCTGCCCACCATCCTGATCTGCTACAGCTTCCGCATTTTCTTCAACGGCAACGTCTGGTACGTGTTCAACCAGAACCTGTATTACAAGGAAAACGTGCGTTTCCTGATCATCATGGCCTATACGGTGGTCAAATTACCATTCGCTTTGCGCATGATCAAGGCGGCCTTCTACGCCATAGACGACGAATTGGAGGACGCCGCACGCAACCTGGGGGCCAGTCAGCTGGTCACGTTCCTCAGGGTCAAGCTGCCGATCGTGCTGCCCAGCGTGCTGGCCGTGTTCGCGCTTAACTTTAACGCCCTGTTCACCGAGTACGACATGGGCGCAACTTTCCAGAAATCCGAGGGCACCACCTACGCCATGGTCATCCAGAGCATGTGCAATGAGGAAGGCCGCGACAACATGAACATGAATGCCTCCGGCCGCCGCTGCGCCTCCACCGTGTTCATCATGATCGTCAGCGGGCTGATCCTGTACCTGGTTTACGGCGTCGGCGCGCGCGACCTGGGCGAACGTTTGGAGCGCAGGGCCAAGCGCAAGGCGTTCTTCCAGAAGCTGTTCGGAAGCAAAAAGACCGCCTGATAAGGCAAGCAAGGGCGGACGGAAGGAGCGGGCCTGTCCGTCCTGGTTACATAGCGATTGTATTTTCTTTGCATTGGCATAATATGTCCCAATTTATGCAATGAATTGCCTTGTTTGCGCGGATACGGGATGCTATCATTTTGTTGAAAAACAGAGGGGCTGACAGTCAGCCACACGGAAAACAAACCAAAAAGCCGGGTGATTGGCCCGCGTTTTGAGGAGGTGTGGATATGCAGAAAGCCGAGAGGCGCATTGATTATAAAAAAAGGCGTTCTTACATTGAATTTCTTTATATTCTCCCCTTCCTGATCCTGGTGGCTTTGTTTTCGTATTTCCCGCTGTACGGCTGGATCTACGCTTTCCACGATTACCGGCCGCCCTTCCCTATTACGAATGAAACGTTCGTTGGGTTCAAGTGGTTCGCTACCATCGTGAACAATCCGGTCCGGCTCAAAAACGTGATCCGGGTGCTGCGCAACACCTTCGCCATGAGCGGCATTTCTCTGTTCTTCAGCTGGTTCCCCATGGTGTTCGCGGTGTTCCTCAACGAAATCAAGTGCAAGCCCTTCCGCAAGTTCGTGCAGACCGTGACCACCCTGCCCAACTTCATCAGCTGGGTGCTGGTATTCGCTTTCGCGTTTACGCTCTTTGGCACCAACGGCGCGGTGAACAGCGTATTGCAGGATCTGGGCTTTATCTCCAAGCCCATCTCCTTCCTCAAATCCACGGATCATCTGTGGTTCAAGATGTGGCTGTGGCTCACGTGGAAAAACGCCGGCTGGGCCGCCATCATGTATCTGGCCGCCATTTCCGGCATCGACGAGCAGATGATCGAAGCCGCCAAGGTGGACGGCGCGACGCGGATGCAGATCATCTGGCATATCACCATTCCCAGTCTGCTTCCGACTTATTTCGTGATCGTGATGCTGAACCTGGCCAACTTCCTGTCCAACGGCATGGAGCAGTATTACGTGTTCCAGAACGCGTTCAACCAGGACTACATCGAAGTGCTTGACCTGTACGTGTACAACATGGCCACCAGCGGCACGGGCATGTATCCCCTCTCCACCGCCATCAGCATTCTCAAAAGCGTCGTCAGCGTGGCGCTGCTGTTCGTGACGAACACCGTGTCCAAGCTGATCCGCGGCGAGGGCTTCATCTGAAAAACGCCCGGCGCGGAAAAAGCAAACGAGGAGGTTGAAAGCAATGAGCCGTCACGCATCGGAAAAAGATACGATGCCCGCCATCCCGTCCAAAAGCAAAATCAAAACCAGCACCGGCGACAAGATCATCAGCGCCGTCACCTATTTTGTCTACTCGCTGTTCGCTTTCGTGTGCGTGTATCCTTTCTATTATATTATCATCAACTCCATCAGCGCCAACAACCTGAGCGAACGCGGCAAGGTGATTTTCTGGCCCATGGAAATCCACTTCAAAAACTATGTATCCGTGGGCAACATTCCCGGCCTGTGGGACGCGGCGCGGACTTCCATCATGCGCACGGTGATCGGCACGGTGCTGACCGTGATCATCGCGGCGTTTCTTGGCTACATGTTCACCCGGAAAACCCTCTGGCACCGCAAGCTGTGGTACCGGATGGTGACGGTGACGATGTACATCAACGCGGGGATTATCCCCTGGTTTCTGACGATGAAGCTGATCGGCATGACCAACAACTTCTGGGGCTACATTTTTCCCATGCTGATTCAGCCCTTCTACATCGTGCTGTGCAAAACCTATGTGGAATCGGTGCCCCTCGAATTGCGGGAGGCGGCTGAAATCGACGGCGCGGGCACGCTGACGATCTTCTTCCGCATCATGCTGCCCGTGATCAAGCCTATCATGGCCACCATCGCGGTGTTTGCGGCGGTCAATCAATGGAACGCTTTCCAGGATACGCTGCTGCTGATGAGCGATCCCAAGCTGTACACGCTCCAGTTCGTGCTCTTCCAGTATATCAACCAGGCGTCCAGCCTGAAAGCGCTGGTGAGCAATTCCACCTCGTCCTCCGCCATGATGGCCAGCCTGGCCCACGCCGCCACGGCCACGTCCATCCGTATGACGGTCACGGTGGTGGTCGTGTTCCCCATCATCTGCGTGTATCCCTTCTTCCAGCGCTTCTTCACCAAGGGCATCATGATCGGCGCGGTGAAAGGATGAACCGCCGATTTTCGCCTGTGGCGACATAAAATCGGCGGTAAAATCAGCCGAAACAAGCGATCTGCCCATGAAGGACGAACCGCGGACAGCCGCCGGTGGCGGGTGCTCTGTCCGAGGTGAGATCAACCGAAAAGGAGCAACTTTCCCATGAAGGGGAATTGCGACTATTGAGGTTGCGGAACAGTCGCGCCGATTGAGGCTGCGGATGCTGAGTTTTACCAACCCTCGTTCCTTAAGGCACGGAATGCCTTAAAAATATTAAGGAGGTACTTGTATGAAACGGTTTCTGTCCCTGCTGCTGACGGTCATCATGGTTATCCCCATGCTGACTGTCGCCGCGATGGCCGAGGAAGCTCCCATGGTCATCGACTTCTACGATGATGCCGCCAACTATCACGGCATCCAGACCGGCTGGTTCGCCAAGGTGGTCAAGGATCGCTTTAATATTGAGCTCAATATTATCGCGCCCCAGGTCGCCGGCGAGAGCGTCTATGCCACCCGCGCCGCCGACGGCAACCTGGGCGACGTGCTGATCATGGACAAATCCAAGTTCGTCAACTGCATCGAGGCCGGACTGGTGAAGGACATCAGCGACCGCGTGCTGGAGATCGAAAACCTCAAGCCCTTCCATCAGCAGATCAAAGCCTACAACGCCAGCCTGAATAAGGGCGAGGGCGTGTACTACGGCATCCCCGCTGAAATGGTGAACACCTCCGCCGTGGGCGTCACCGGTGAAATGATTTACTCCTCTCCCCAGGTGCGCTGGGATTTGTACAAGGCTGTGGGCAGCCCCGACGTGAAGGATCTGGACGGCCTGCTGGATCTGCTGGCCAAGATCCATGAAATCCATCCCGCCAATGAAAACGGCGACCCCGCCTATCCCATCTCCCTCTGGCCCGACTGGGACAACAACGACAACATGTCCGGCCCCGCCAACGTGGTGCAGCTGACCACCTGGTACGGCGACAAGCTCAAGGGCGCCGCCATGCTCAAGCCCGACAACACCTTCGTCAAGCTCTATGACAAGGACGGCGGCTATTACAAGATCACCAAGTTCCTCAACAAGGCGTATCAGATGGGCCTGGTGGATCCCGAATCCTTCGAGCAGGATTGGAACGCCTTCGTGGGCAAGCTGCAGAACGGCCAGGTTGACCTGATCTGGTACAGCTGGCAGCAGGGATTCTGGAACAGTCAGGATCGTATGGACAACGGCACCGCCTTCCAGGTCATCCCCGTGGAAGACGCCATGTTCTACGCTGACGCCGACAACTTCTTCGGCTCCTCCCGTGTCTGGGGCATCGGCTCCAAGGTGGAAGGCGAAAAGTACGAAAAGATCCTGGAATTCCTCAACTGGTATGCCAGCCCCGAAGGGCTGACCTTCCAGCACTGCGGTATCGAAGGCCTGAACTACATCGTCGGCGAGGACGGCAAATATATCCCCTACAAGGACAACGCGCTGATGGATAACCTGCCCGTGCCCGAAGAATACGGCGGCGGCGGCTATCAGGACGGCAACAACGCCATCAACCAGTGGCTGTGCGGCTCCATCTGCCTGAACCCCAACACCGGTGAAACCTACGACCAGAAGTACTGGGCTTCCTACATTGCCAAGAACATGACCGAAATGAAGAAGGAATGGCAGGCCCGCTTCGACGCCCAGGATCCCGTGGACTGGATGAAGAAGAACAACAAGATCGTCATCAGCCCCAACTGCGTGGCGAACCTGGCTACCGACACCAACGACATCGAGCTCCTGCGCAACGAAATCAACAAGGCGCTTTGCAAGTACACCTGGCAGATGTTCGCGGCTGAGAGCGACGACGAATTTGAAGCCCTGTGGGATAAGATGGTCGCCGAAATGGACGGCCTGGGCTACGATCAGCTGTTCGAATACGACTGCCAGAAGTGGCAGGTCGAAGTGGACGCCAAGATCGCGGCTGTCGCTGAATAATCCATAACCAAACAGGGAACGCCTCTTTCGGGGCGTTCCTTTTTGATATTGCCATATTGCCTGATAATCGGTCGGATTGCTGTCTGATTGGATGCGCTTTTCAGGCAAACGGATGAATCATCGCAAATCATTACAGCGCTGCCCGCGGGCAGCGCTGTTTCTTACTTCTTTCTCAGAACGATTTCATTTTTATTCTTGAAGATATGATCGGCGGGAATCACGCCGCGGACGCAGGATGTGGGGTATACGCTGGCCCGGGGGCCGAGCACGGTGCCGGGGTTGAGCACGCTGTTGCAGCCGACTTCCACCAGATCGCCCACCATCGCGCCGAACTTCTTCCGCCCGGTGGCAATTTCTTCTTTGCCGTCCTTGACCACCACCAGCGTTTTGTCGCTCTTGACGTTGGAGGTCACGGACCCCGCGCCCATGTGGCTCTTGTAACCCATCACGGAGTCGCCGACATAGTTGAAATGCGGCACCTGCACGCCGTCGAAGAGGATGGCATTTTTGATCTCCACCGAATTGCCCACCACAGCGCCGTCGCCGACCAGCGCGCTGCCGCGGATGAACGCGCAGTGGCGCACCTCGGTCTTGTGCCCGATGATGCAGGGCGGGTTCAGCAGGGCGGAGGGGTACACGTTCGCGTCCTTCGCTACCCATACGTTGGGCTTTACTTCGTCGTATTCATCCTTGGGCAGCGTCGGACCCAAAGCCAGAATGAAATCCTTGATCCCGTCCAGCGCTTCCCAGGGGTATTCCGTCTTTTCCAGCAGCGGCGCCGCCAGGGTGTGGGAAAGGTCGTATAGGTCTTTGGTTTTATACATTCTGATTACCTCCTGCCTGATATTACTCTTTCACAAGCCTTTCGTTCTTCATCACTTCGATGATCTGATCCACATATTTCTGGCAGGTTTCCTTTTTGCTGGCTTCCGCCATCACGCGCACCACGGGTTCGGTGCCGCTCTTGCGCAACAGGGCACGGCCGTCGCCTTCCAGTTCCTTCTGCGCCTGCTTGTAGGCGGCCTGCACGGCGGGATTGTTGACGGCGGTGTCTTTGTCGAACACCTTCACGTTCATCTGCACTCTGGGATACAGCGTACAAGGCTCCGCTAATTTGGAAAGCGGCAGCTTCTGATCCAGCATCGCCTGCATCAGCTTGATGGAGGTCAGCACGCCGTCGCCGGTGGTGGCGTACTTGGCAAAAATAATGTGGCCGCTTTCCTCGCCGCCGATCAGATGGCCGCCCGCGCGCATGCATTCATACACGTACCGGTCGCCCACCTTGGTTTCCATCCAGTCAATGCCCGCGTCCTTGAGCGCCTTGGTGAAGCCGTAGTTGCTCATCACGGTGCTGACCACGGTGTTGGTGGTCAGCTTGTCGCGTTTCTTCATGTACGTACCGTAAATATACAGGATCTTGTCGCCGTCTACCAGTTCGCCGTGCTCATCCACAGCCAGGCAGCGGTCAGCGTCGCCGTCGTAAGCGAAGCCAACGTCCAGGTGATTTTCCACCACATATTTCTGCAAATTCTCAATGTGAGTGGAACCGCAGTTGGTGTTGATGTTCACGCCGTCGGGCGTGTTGTTGATCACATAGGTTTCCGCGCCGAGGGCCTCAAACACGGATTTGGCGATCATCCAGGTGGAGCCGTTGGCACAGTCCAGGCCAACCTTAAAGCCCTTGAAGGAGAACCGGGCCAGGGAAATCAGGTAGCCGATATACCGGTTGCGGCCGGCGGCATAGTCGATGGTGCGGCCGATATTGTCCCGAGTGGCGTAAGGCGCTTCGGGCAGCTCGCCGTCGATATATTTTTCGATCTGGTTGGTCACTTCGTCGGCCATCTTTTCGCCGTTGCCGTTGATCAGCTTGATGCCGTTGTCGTAATAGGGATTGTGACTGGCGGAAATCATAATGCCGCAGTCAAACCGTTCGCTGCGGGTGACATACGCCACGGAAGGCGTGGTGGTTACGTGCAGCAGGTACACGTCCGCGCCGCTGGCGCTCAGGCCCGCGGCCAGCGCGTATTCAAACATATAGCTGGACAGGCGCGTGTCCTTGCCGATCACGATGCGGGCTTTGTGGCCTCTTCCATAATAATAACCGATATAGCGGCCAACCTTGAAAGCGTGCTCCACGGTGAGATTGACGTTCGCTTCTCCGCGGAACCCGTCCGTGCCGAAATATTTACCCATAATGTGAATCCTCCTTGCGCCCGGGATATCCCACGCCGACGCGTTCTTTGTCCATAAATGAACTGTGCTATTATAATCTACCTGAAAATGGATGTCAAGGCTTGGCACCGTTTTCGACAAACGTTGCCATTTTCAATCATGGAGTGAATCCATATTTGCAATTCAATTTTTGTTTTTGCAATTTTCCCATTGTATATTACACCCTGATATCAACATAGCGCCAAAAACAAGAATCCAATAAACTGCCCCATTGAACGAAAAAAGCCCTGAAAACGTAATGTTTCCATGGCTTCTTTCAAGTGCGGTCGACGGGACTTGAACCCGTACTCGGTTAAGAACACGCCCCTCAAACGTGCGCGTATGCCAATTCCGCCACGACCGCATGGGGTTTCCTGAACGACCTATATCATTATAGCAGAAAAAAGGGATTTGTCAACTGGTAATCTCTTTGAAGTCACAGGTCACATTCTTTCAACCTTTCAAAAACTCATCAATCAGTTCCACTGCCTGTGCAACGGGGTCTTTGCTCATATCCAGCCAATGGAGGTTTTCTTCCCGGCGGAACCAGGTCATCTGACGCTTGGCAAAGCGTTTGATGGCGCGGGACAGCTCGTCGATCATCTGGTCATAGGTCCATTGACCCAGCAGGTATTCGGTGAGATAGCGGTATTCCAGGCCCAGCTTCAATAAAAATTCTGTGCTGACGCCCGCGTCCATGAGGCCCTTGACCTCGTCGATCATGCCCTGCCGCAGCCGTCGTTCCAGGCGTTCATCAATGCGCTCTTTCAGGATTTCGCGCGGCCAGGTAACGCCAAGCTTCAACACCTCGTAGCGCGGATTGTGCTTTCCGGGATGGTAGTCGCCTGCTGCCAGGCGCTCCAAGGCGCGCATCACCCGGTTGCGGTTCTTCGGGTCGATGTCCGTGTAAGGCAGCTTTTCTTTCAGCATTTCGTATAACGCCGGGGTCTCGAAGGTTTCCAGATGCGCCCGCAGCGTTAAATCCGGCTCGATGGCCGACAGCTCGTAGCCGTCAATTACCGCGTCCACATACAGCCCGGTGCCGCCTACTAAAAAAGGCACTTTTCCTCTTGATATAATATCATCGATGGCGGCGTAGGCCAGGCGCTGAAAATCCGCCATGGAGAAGAATTCTCCCGGCTCGCACACGTCGATCAGGTGGTGCGCCACGCCTTTAGTTTCTTCCGGCGTCACCTTTCCGCTGCCCAGATCCAGCCCTTTAAACACCTGACGGGAATCAGCGGAAACGACCTCGCCCCCGTACCGCGCGGCCAGTTCAATGCCAAGCCCGCTCTTTCCCGAAGCGTTCGTACCCATCACCGCAATCAGCCTGCCCGCCATCCGCGCACCTCCTGTTTTCCGATAAATCTATTGTATCATAGGTCTTGCGTCTATGTAAAGTATGTCCATTTGAAGGCCGTATAGATCAATCAAAATTGTACTTATACAGTTCTTTTGCATTGTATGAATAATTATGTGATTAAACAATGTAAAACATCGTTAATTCATGAATAAAAATTCAAATTTGCTATTGACAGGCATTCCTGTTTGTGGTATACTGCCCGTGTTCCCGAAAAAGAAACGATTGAAGAATCAGGAGGAAAAAACAATGAAGAAAATCATCGCCCTCGCATTAGTGCTTTGCATGCTGGTTCCCGCCCTGTCCGCTTTCGCGGAGGGTCAGCTGATCATGGGCACCAACGCTGCTTTCCCGCCCTATGAATACTATGAGGACGGCGTGATCGTGGGCATCGACGCCGAAATCGCCGCCGCTATCGCTGAGAAGCTGGGCATGGAACTGGTGATCGACGATATGGACTTCGGCGCGATCATCACCGCCGTGACCACCGGTAAGGTGTCCATGGGCATGGCCGGCATGACCGTGACCGAGGAACGCCTGCAGAGCGTGAACTTCTCCACTTCTTACGCCACCGGTATCCAGGCCATCATCGTGAAGGAAGGATCTCCCATCACCACGGTGGATGATCTGTATGCGGAAGGCGCTTCCTACAAAATCGGCGTTCAGGAATCCACCACCGGAGACATTTACTGCACCGATGACTTCGGCGATGAGAACGTGCTCAAGTACAAGGTGGGCGCGGACGCCGTGGCCGCCCTGCTGGCCGATAAGGTGGACTGCGTGATCATTGACAACAATCCCGCCAAGGCTTTCATCGAGGCCAACGAGGGCCTGGTGCTGCTGGATACCCAGTACGCCGTGGAAGATTACGCCATCGCCATCGCCCTGGAAAACACCGAGCTGCTGGAGAAAGTCAACGCCGCTCTGGAAGAACTGATCGCTGACGGCACCGTGGCCGCTATCGTGGCAAAGTACATTCCTGCTGAATAATTGTAATTCAACTCATATGATAGCATTTGTAAAACTGTAAAGCCTGAAAGACCCTTTTATGGCTTTCTCGGAAGGGGGTCTGGGGGAAACCGCTCTTTGGCCGCCAAAGAGCGGTTTCCCCCAGAAAAACATCCAGATTAGGGAGCGAGCAATCGCCCCCTATTGCTTTATTTCATCAAGGGACGGAGCCGCATGAAGAAAAAACAGCCTCTTTGGATCACACTCTGCGCGCTGATCGTGCTGGGAACGGGAATCTATTTTTCCGTGTTCTATGACGCGGACGTGCTGAAAATCGAGAACGGCAAGGTGTCCGGCACGAAATCCACCTGGCTCATCGCCCGGGAGGACGGGGAGACTTATATAAAGCTGGCGGATGTCAACGCGCCGAAGAATTACACCTCCGTGAAGAATGCCCCGGACACGGATGACGATCCGATCACTACGTTTTTTATGTTCCAGGGCAAGGATGCGGAAAAGCAGCCGGGAACGCTGCTGGTGAGCGGATTGCCCGTCAGCCAGCTTACCGATTTAAACAGCGGCAAGGAAACGGAGCTGGGCGGTCAATCAGGACGCCTGCTTTTCCGGGAGACGGAAGAAGGCCGCGAAGCGCTGTTTTATATGGAATCGCCTTATCCTGAAATGCGCATCGTGATGCAGGCGACGCTGTCGGAAGGCGCGAGCGACGAGGAGCTGACGGCGCTGCTTTCGGTCATGACGGAAAAGGTGACGCCGGGCAAACAGCTTTCCGCCATCGCCGCGGACTTTAAGCTGAATTTCCTCGATGATTCCCGCTGGCAGTATCTGTGGAACGGCCTGGGCGTCACCCTGGCCATTACGCTGGTCGCCGTGCTGCTGGGCATCGTGATCGGCGTGCTGGTGGCCATGGTGCGCTCCACCTGGGATCAGACCCAGGAAACCATGCGCAAGGGGCCGGGGCGGACCATCCTGTATCTGCTCAACGGCCTGTGCAAAATTTATCTGACCGTCATCCGCGGCACGCCCGTGGTCATTCAGCTGATGATCGCTTACTATATCATCCTGGCCTCCAGCCGCAACGGCGTCATGGTTGCCATGCTTTCCTTCGGCATCAATTCCGGCGCGTACGTGGCGGAAATCATCCGGGGCGGCATCATGAGCATCGACCGGGGGCAGATGGAAGCCGGGCGTTCCCTGGGCTTTGACTACATTAAAACCATGTGGTACGTGATCATCCCCCAGACCATGAAAAACGTGCTGCCCGCCCTGGCGAACGAGTTTATCGTGCTGCTCAAGGAAACCTCCGTGGCCGGTTACGTGGCGGTCAAGGACCTGACAAAGGGCGGCGATATTATCCGCGGCGTCACCTATTCCGCCTTTATGCCGCTCCTGGCCGTCGCCGCCATTTATCTGGTGATGGTCATGTTCTTCACCTGGCTGGTGGGGAAGCTGGAAAGGAGGCTGCGCAGCAGTGACCACTGATGTGATTATTTCCGTTCGGGATCTGGAAAAGCATTTCAACGGCGGCGAGCTGAAAGCCCTACGCGGCGTGAGCGTGGACATTCACAAGGGCGAGGTGGTGGTGGTCATCGGCCCCTCCGGAAGCGGAAAATCCACTTTCCTGCGCTGCCTGAATCTCTTGGAGCTGCCCACCAAAGGAACAATCAGCTTTGAGGGCGTGGACATTACCGACCCCAAGGTGAACATCAACATCCACCGGCAGAAGATGGGCATGGTGTTCCAGCATTTCAATCTGTTCCCGCACATGACCGTGCTGCGGAACATGACCCTGGCTCCTCTGAAGCTGTTGAAAAAGAGCAAAAAGGATGCCGAGGACAAGGCCATGGGCCTGCTTCGGCGGGTGAACCTGGAGAACCGCGCCGACGCTTATCCCAGCCAACTTTCCGGCGGGCAGAAGCAGCGCATCGCCATTGTGCGCGCCCTGTGCATGGAGCCGGAGGTCATGCTCTTTGACGAGCCCACCTCCGCCCTCGACCCCGAAATGGTCGGCGAGGTGCTGGACGTGATGAAGCGCCTGGCTCACGACGGCATGACCATGGTGGTGGTTACCCACGAAATGGGCTTCGCCCGCGAGGTGGCCGACCGCGTGCTGTTCATGGACGAGGGACAGATCGTGGAGGAAGGCACGCCGAACGAAATTTTCTCCCATCCCCAGCAGCAGCGCACGAAGGACTTTTTAAATAAGGTTCTGTAACAAAGCAGGAAGGAATACAGTGCGCTGAACCATAACGCAAACCGGTTATGCAGAGAAAAAACAATGCTTGTTGTGGCGGCGGCGCATAAGCAGATCAGCGTGGGAGGATAAAGACCGATGAAAAAGCGGGCCCTGATTCTGATGATTTGTATCGTATTGATTGAAACCATGGGTATCGGCTGCGTGGCCGAGAGCAATGCCCTTGGCGATTGCTTCCGCGTGGGAGGCAGTTACACTGTAAACTACGATCAGGACGCGGACATATATTTCATTTTAGGCCAGGATGGGACGGTCTTTTTTGCGAAGCTGTTTTCTATGAGCGAGATTGGCACGTCCGGCCAGTTTATGAAACAAGCCATACCGTCATTGAAAGGAATATCTAAGGACGGGGTTGCTTTTGGAAACACGACATTTGAAGTGAATGGCTTTTCCTGTATTTCAATGTCTGCGCAGTTCAAGGGCCTCACTTATCAAGGCGTGATGGCGGTGCATGACGAGGCATTATTATACCTGTACTTTTTTAGCACCATGGCGGATCTGGATTCCTGCCGCCGCCTGTTTTCCTTTGTGGAGCCCCTGAATCGTGTCAAAGCGGAAAAACAGAAAGATGTGATGCCCGCATATTCCCCGGACAGTGTCGTTGGCTTTTACGACAGTGAGATTCTGGGCGAACGGGATACAGACATTACGCTGATCCTCTCTCCCGGCGGTCATGGGAGGCTGAGCAACAGCACCTCCTCCATCACCTTTGATTATCAGTATAAAAACGGTCAATTCCTTTTGGACACCAACGATTACACGCTGGCGCCTAAAGCAGAGGGTATTGTTTTGTTGCAATCAAGCTATATGGACATAACCTTTGTCAAACGTACTCCGGTTACAGGGAAGCAGAGCATCGTGGGGCGCTGGAAGGCTACCGGCATGAGCTCCAATGGAATGACATACAGTCAGGGGATGCTCTCCGTGTTGGGATTGGACATAGAGTTTTCCGCTTACCAGGATGGCACGATCGACTGGCATGCCATCTCCGACCGTGAGTCCTATTTGGCGCAGGGTTGGGGCGTGGATAGCAAGGGACTGTACATTTATAACGGCTTGCCGAATTCCTGCAAATTGAATGGAGAAAAGCTTACTGTCAGCTTTGACGACTCCAAGCAGATTGTGTTCTCCTGGGTTGGCCCCCTTTCCGGGAACAATGCGGTCCAGCCCACCGCCGCCCCCGCCTCGCCCTCTTCCGCCAAAATTCCCCTCATTTCAGACTATATCACCACGCCTATGCTTTCATGGGAGAATTTGAACTATTGCATTCTCTTAAAGTACGACAAAATGTTGGACATGAACGAGGTGGAGAATTATATAGACGCCGTGTCCGCCTCCGGTTCTTTCCGTTTGGTTTCCAATGCCACCAGAAATAGCTGGGAAGAATCACAGGTCATCACCATGCTGTACAAGTTCACTTATGAAGGCCCTGGTGAGGTTTCCACGATTTCCCCCAGTATACTGTGGAGTCCGGGTACAAGCTGGCTGAAGGGTTCCGCCGAGACTCCTTTCAATCTGTGCTTCTACGTGGTGTGGAACGCACAAAGAAACATTTGCACGATCAGTATCTATAAAGCCGAACAACTGAGATATGACTCATCCGAAGCCCAGCGAGTCGGCAGCTCAATGCTGCTATTAAAAAGGCAGAAATGAAGCAAAAGGATACGCGGAGGCACTGTGTCTCCAAAACTGTGAAGACTGCCAGGGAAAATGCTCCCGGCAGTCTTTTTCTGTATTCGTTTTGTCCCTGTATCGGCTGGCTTTATGCCTATGGGGAAAAACCTGGATCATTGCCATGACGGGTTTTGACCGTAAAATCATTCCGTCATTCCGCGGAAACCCTTGCCCACGATCTCGCTGGACGAAGTGATGGTGATGAAGGAATGCGGGTCCGTGGCGCGGACGAACAATTGCAGGCGGATGGCCTGGTGGCGATTGATGACGGTCATGATGAGCTTGCGCTTTTCATGGGTGAAGCTGCCCACGCCGTCAATGAGCGTGGCGCTGTGGTGCAGATCTTTCATGATGAAGTTGCAGATGGGCTCGGGGTCGTCGGTGACGATCTGGAACACCTTGTAGGTGCGCAGGTTATCCATCACAGCGTCCACCATGTAGGACTTGAGGAACAGCCCGAACAGCGAAAACAAGCCCGTTTCCATGCCGAAGGTGAAGCAGGCGGCCACAGCCACCAGCACGTCCGCCAGGGCCAGCGCCAGGCCGATGTTCATATGAGAGTATTTCTTCACCAGCATGGCGATGATGTCCGTACCGCCGGAGGATGCGTTCACGTGGAACAGGATCGCCGAACCGAACGCGGGCAGGCCCACGGCAAACATCAATTCCAGCACGGGCTGGCTGGTCATGGGCGCGTTCATGGGGATGAAGCGCTCAAAGGCGTAGGTGAGCACGGAGGACATGATGGCCGAATACGCCGTGCGCAGGCCAAATCCCCGGCCCAGAAAGAACGCGCCGACAATCAGCAGCACGATGTTCAGGATCAGGTTCAGGGTGGCGGTGGTCACGTTCGGCGTGAAGTGCGCTACAACGATCGAAATACCGCTGACGCCGCCGGTGGTAAAATGATTGGGGAACTTGAAAAAGTAAACCCCGACCGCCATCAGCAGCGTGCCCAGGTTCAGCCATCCCGCCTGCTTCCACCAGTCGGCGGAAAAGGGCTTTGCTTCAGTGTTTTCCATACTTATTTCCCATACCCCGCTTCCAGTAAGTATCGGCACAGAGCGTTGCCCCATGTGCCCGCGGGGCCCCATTCGCTGCCCAGGCCGATGCCGTGAGGGCCTTTGGGATACACGTGCAGTTCAAAGGATACGCCGTGATCGACCAGCGCTTTGGCCAGATTCAGGCTGTTCTGGACGGGAACAAGGCCGTCCTCCGCCGTGTGCCAGATGAACGCGGGCGGGGTGTCGGCGGTCACGTTTTCCTCAGCGGAATACCAGCGGGCGATGCCGTCGTTTTCCCATTCGTCGCGCATCAGGCATTTGCGGCTGTCCAGGTGGGTGTACTCCCCGAAGGAGGCCACGGGATAGCAGGGGATGAACACATCGGGGCGGGAGGAAAAACGTTCGATCAAGTCAGGACTGTCCTGATTTCCCGCGTCGTAATGCGTCGCCGCTGTGCAGCACAGGTTCCCGCCGGCGGAGAAACCCAGGATCCCTACTTTATTATATCCCAGCGAGCGTACCAGGCGGATGGCGCGGCAGGCGTCCGTCCAGGGCGCCAGGCGATGGCACGGCATCACCCGGTAATCCAGTACGAAAGCTGCGATGCCTTGGCTGTTCAGCATCCGGGCAATAGGCGCGCCTTCATGGTCGGCCTTCATGCAGTAACCTCCGCCGGGGCATACCACAATAGCGCCTCTTGCTCCATCCGCGGGAAACGCGGTTAAAGAAGGCTGAGCCTGTTCCGGGCTGTCGGCGGTATACGGGGCTTCTTTTTCCCACAAATACATGATTTCCTGTGCTTCCATACTTCCTCCATCCCCTTTGTGCGGGAACAATCCAATCGTTTTACCGCCTATACTTTACACCATTTTGGACAGAATCGCAATTCCCTTTTTGCTGTTCAGGTGGTAAACATTCGGGAGGATCAGCCGCGGCAAAAGCGCCGCCCGAGGGCGGCGCTGATCCTGTATCGGCAGATGTGAAAGCTTTCGGCGTCATCTTGCGCGAATGATGCTGATCCAGGTGCAGTCAGAAGGAAATACCTGGACAGTCTGGGGCGCTTCAGTTAAATTTGTTTTAATGTACTCATAGGCTTCGCGAAGACTGACCGCGCCACTGTTATTTGTATCAGCGAACAAATCGGTATAACTCTGGGTCCACGGATTATAGCCAAGCCCTTTCGCGAGATATGAGGTAAACATACCTGCCACCTGATTTCCAATCGTGGTTTCCCAGCTTGATTCATCTTCCGCCGCGGCAACCAGGATATAATACCTGTTGAAATCGTCGGCTTTGTCACTGGTCGAAGTAAAGGCGGAGATAAAGGAACTGGCAAAATCAGCGGCTGATTGATTAGATTGAGCGCTTAGACTGCGAGTCATCGTACCGCTTTCGGAATTGATGATACCGCCGCTGTGGCAGCTGTCGAGGATGATGATTTTCCTTCCTCGAATTCCATCCAGCTTCTGCCTCAATTTGGAAGGCGACACATAAGTACTCTGCACCCCGCAAAGCGATCCATCCCCTGCCCCGTGCCCGGCATAATAGAAGAGGGAAACATCCTGATCCTGCGCGTTTCCAAAATTAGAATCGATTCCGCTGAGTATCCCGGAAGCGGTAAGATCATGCCCCACTGAAATGGTGTATGCCGTTCCGCTCGCGTTTGAGAGGAATTGTTTCATTGACCCTACATCATTCATTGTGCCATTTAACTGGTTCTCTGGCTCATCGTCGTAAGTCTGGCCAATCAGGAATGCCCGGTAATGTGTATTGGCCTGAAAATCAACGTGATTGTCCCGAGCCCATCTCATTGCGTAGCTTCCGGGTGTCGTTCGAATGAGAAAATCACTCAGGCATCCCGTAAAGCAACTCGTACCGATCGAAGTGACGGTTGAAGGAATATTGATTTTGTACAGGTTGCTGCACCCGTAGAAACACTTATTGCCAATGGAAGTGACGCCGGACTGCAGGGTGATTTCCGTCAGCTTGGTGTTTCCTGAAAACGCTTCGCTGTCCAACTGAGTCACCGAAGAAGGCAGTACATATGTTCCTGCCAGACCTGCTTCGCAGAAACAGATCATCACCAGAACCAGAACTGCCGCTAATAATCTTTGAGGCTTGCTCATATCTCCACGCCCCCCCTGGTATTCTCTTTAACACATATTATACAATGATTGAGTGAATATGGTCAAGTCCATATTCGGAAATGCTCAGGGCGAACGCATGAGTTAAGAAAGTATTAAATTTATTACAAAAGTATTACCAAAAGGATTTTCACCCCTTGCTGTCGAAGAAGACAGAGGGGGTGAGAGAAATGATGGAATGCTTAGAGGGATTAACTGATCCGCGGCAGGA
>JAFWQM010000082.1 GCA_017509065.1 Clostridia bacterium | reverse complement strand
GCGTGAGCTGTGGCCGCTGCAGCTGGAGCTGAGAAACATCCTGGTTATGAACACGAGCGTTGCGACAAAACAGGTCATGACTGAGGCGGAACTGCTGGAAAAGAAGCGGCTGGACGCCCTGAAGGAAATGATGAAGTACTCACTGATCATCATATCCTCCATCCCGGTTCTCATCATCTATCCCTTCGTGCAGAAGCACTTTGTTAAGGGCGTCATGATCGGCTCTGTGAAGGGATAAAAGGCAGCAGGTAATAGAGTGGAGAGTTGAGAGTTGAGATGAAGATTGACTAAAAGTCGATATACAGCTTGTCTGTTTTCCTCTCAAACACTATAAGAATCTCAACTCTCAACTCTTCACTCTCAACTCTAAAGAATTTGCACTTTCCTATAAGAGCCTAATCCCTACTCCCTAAATTCGTTCCCAAGGGCGCGGAAAGCCCTGAAAATATTTTTACAAGGAGGCACCCCTATGAAGAAACTGGCCCTGGTACTGGCTGCTCTCATGGTTTTCACCAGCGTTCCCGCGCTGGCTGTTGACTGGAACGAGACCGGCCTCCCCATCGTGAATGAGCCCTACACCTTCTCCATCTTCCTGGATGACAGCGGTCTGCCGGAAGACAAGGTCATGTTCCCGATCCTGGAGGAGATGACCGGCGTTACCATCGACTGGCGCATGGCTCCCTATCAGGTGCAGACTGAGAAGCTCGGCATCGAGCTCTCCAGCGGCGACTACGCCGACGTTATTGCCGGCTGGACCCTTGGCGACAAGGACCTGATCGAGCTGGGCATGAACGATCAGACCTTCCTCCCCCTTGAGGACCTGTTCGAGAAGTACGCCCCCAACATCATGGAAGTTCTGGAAAAGCCCGGTGTGCGCGCTTCCATGACCCTGCCGGACGGCCACATCTATTCTATCCCTTACGTTGTGGCTGAACCCGAAGTGTTCTACATCCCCTACATCAACCAGCAGTGGCTGGATCGCCTGGGCCTCGAAATGCCCACCACCCCCGAAGAGCTGAAGGAAGTCCTGATTGCCTTCCGCGATCAGGATGCCAACGGCAACGGCGATCCCACCGATGAGATCCCCTTCTCCGGCGACCCGAACAACCTGGACATCAGCAAGCTCGCCGGCTGGTGGGGCGTGGACGCGGCTGGCGCCAAGAACCAGTTCCCCTACTTCGCGCTGGTTGACGGCAAGATCACCTTCAACGCCAACACCGAAGGCTACAAGCAGTTCATCCTGTTCTTCGCTGACCTGTACAAGGAAGGCCTGATCGACCCCGAGCTCTTCACTCAGGACGTGGCCACCTGGTCCGCCAAGGGCAAGCAGGATCTGTACGGCGTTGACATCTCCTACGGCCCCAGCGACGCCTACGACGATTTCGTGGAAGGCACCGAGGAGTATGAGAAGTACGTCAAGAACGCCATGCATCCCCTGCCCGTGCTGAAGGGCGTCGAGAATCCCGTGTACCATCGCACCACCCCCGGCGTCACCCTGTTCCGCACCCAGGCTGTCCTCACCGACAAGTGCGACGAAGAGAAACAGGCCATCATCATCCGCTGGTTCAACAACCTGTATGAGGCCGACGTGTCTCAGCAGACCTCTACCGGCCCTCTGGGCATCTGCATGACCAAGCTGGCTGACGGCCTCTATCAGGAAACCGACCAGAGCGGCTGGAGCGACGAGCAGAAGGAAAAGTACAGCTGGAGCAACCGCTTCGCCAACTCCCTGCCGCGCTACTATCATGACAACAAGGTCCTGCCCTTCGGCAAGGACGAGCCCGATCCCGACCTCCAGAACGAGATGAAGATGGAGCTTTATGGCCCCTATCTGAACGAGTTCTTCCCGCAGGTCTGGAGCACTTCTGAGGATGATACGAGCCGTGCCGCTGAGATCCGCGCCGACCTCGAGAGCTACATCAAGAACAAGACCGCGCAGTGGATCGCCGGCCAGGCTGATGTGGAGGCCGAATGGGATGCTTATTGCGAGCAGCTCAACGCCTACGGCTTGGAAGAGCTCACCGAGATCAACCGCCGCGCGCTGGGCGAAATCTGATCGTCTGATTGAACCCTCGGCAAATCAATAACGAAGCAAGAGAGGACGGCCCCGCGCCGTCCTCTTTTCTTGCGTTTGTACAAATCCTCATCAACATGAGCGCTGACCCTCGGAATAAGTTGAAAACAAAAAATTTATCTGATATAATGATGTGGATTTCAAGCAAAACGATTCATCTTTCAAACTGATCAAAACCGGGATTGGGGCATTGCTGTATGGAACGAAAGAAAATCGCCGTATTTATCTCCGCCCTGTATGAGGATATGGTACGGGAAACCGTTGAAGGCCTGCTGAAAGAGGCTTGCGGGGAAGAACTGAAAATCCTGTTCTTTACCAGCTTCGCGGATAACCATACCAGCCGGAATTATGACCGGTATCAGGATTACGATACCGGCGAATTTGCGGTCTATTTGCTGCCGGACCTGAAAGAATATGACGCGCTGATCACCTTTGACACCTATATGACGGAGTCTTTTATCGCGCCCATCGAACGGCTCAAGAAAGCGGCCCCCTGCCGGGTCATCACCCTGGGTACGGTGAAGGAAGATACCTACAGCGTCGTCAACGATCAGGCGCTGTCTTTTACCGAGCTGATCGAGCACATCATTTGCGCGCATGGGTGCCGGGACATCGTTCATGTGGCCGGGCCGCGCGAGCGTTCCTTCTGTGAGGAACGCATCGAGATTTTCCAAAAAACCCTGGCGGCGTATGGGCTTCCCAACGACGACAGCCGGATTTATTACGGCGCGCTCCGTCCGGAATGCGGGCCGGAGATCGTGGACGCCATCCTCAAGGATTACGCGGCCAAGGGCGATAAAAAGCTGCCCGATGCCATCGTATGCGTGAACGATTATACCGCCATCGGCGTGATCCAGGCGCTGGAAGCCCAGGGCTTTCAGGTGCCGGGGGACGTGATCGTGACGGGATACGACGATATCCTGCGGGCGCGGTTCAACGAACCTTCCCTCACCACCTCCGCCCAGCCCTTCTTCCGGGTGGGCCAAACCGGGATGGAGACGCTGAAAAAGCTTTTGCACGGCGGGCAGGTGGAGAAAGTCACCGCCGTTCCCGGCATGCTCTGCCTTCGCCAGTCCTGCGGCTGCGAGCCTTTCGGGGTCTACCGGCGGGATTTGATCCGGGAAAAATATATTCGCATGGTCACCCACCTGGAAAGCTTAGCGCTGTCCAACACCAATTTGTTCCTCGGCGGCGCGTCGGATGAAACCCTGGAGGATATTTTTAACGAGATTCAGGAAGGCTGCCTGCGGGAGACGGGCTTTAAGGACGCCGTGCTGTGCCTGATCCACGGCTGGGAGCAGAAAAAGATGATCAAGGACCGGGATTCCCTGCGGGACGAGCGCTTCGATGTGGTCTGCGGCGTATGGAACGGCCAGCCCGTCAGGCGGCAGAGCTTGCCGGCGGGCCAGCTGCTGCCCGAGGAAATGATGAACGACGATAAGCCGTACTATATTTTCCCGGTGCACCATTTGCAGTATTTCTTAGGGTATTTTATCGTGGACCCGGAGCTCAAGGAGCTGGGACAGCTGCATATCAAATCCTGGCTGGTGAGCATCAGCGTGATCCTGACCAACTGGTTTTTACGGAATCAGTTAAAAGATACGGTGAAAGAACTGGAATATCTGTACCAGACGGATATGCTGACCGGGCTGTACAACCGCCGGGGCTATTACCGCTTTTTTGAGGAATATTTTGAGGAATGCCGCGCGGCGGGCACGGAACTGGCGGTGTTCCTGATCGATATGAATAATATGAAGAAAATCAACGACCGCTACGGGCACGCGGAGGGGGATTTCTGCCTTCGGGCCATTGCCGACGCCATGCGCGCCAGCGCCCGGCATGACGAAATCTGCATCCGCTCCGGCGGGGATGAATTTGTGGTGCTGGCGAAAAACTATGACCGCGCCATGGA
Organism: Clostridia bacterium; assembly: GCA_017509065.1. The sequence goes on along the minus strand of JAFWQM010000082.1, from coordinate 1,041 downwards.
GGAAACGTTTATCCGCGGCGTGCGGGAGCGGATCAGCCAAAGCCAGCGGAGAGCCGGGAAGAATTATCAGATTTCGGTCAGCATCGGCTGCTTTGGAAGCGTCCCCGATCCGTCGGGTACGGCGTCCATTCAAAGCGAGGCGGAAATGTATCTGAGCGGCGCGGATAAGGCCATGTACACGGAAAAGCAAAAGTACCGCTCGGACGGTTTCTGATCTGTCCGATCAGGCAATAGTTTTGACACATTTTCCGCATTGACCGGCTGGAAGCGATATGGTATACTGTATAAGGCGGAGGTTGGGGATTTCCGGCCTCCGGTGCAATTCTGTTTCATCCTAATTGATAAGAAAAGGGGTTTAGAAACATGGCGAACATTGATCTGACCAAGTACGGCATCACCGGCACCAAGGAAATCGTTTACAATCCCTCCTATGAACTGCTCTACAAGGACGAGATGGACCCGTCCCTGACTGGTTACGACGTGGGCAAGGAAAGCGAACTGGGCGCGGTCAACGTGATGACCGGCATTTATACCGGCCGTTCCCCCAAGGACAAGTACATCGTCATGGACGAAAACAGCAAGGACACCGTGTGGTGGACCTCCGCTGAATACAAGAACGACAACCATCCCATGACCCAGGAAACCTGGAAAGTGGTGAAGGAGCTGGCCCAGAAGGAACTGAGCGGCAAGAAGCTGTACGTGGTGGACGCGTTCTGCGGCGCCACCAAGGACAGCCGCATGGCCGTGCGCTTTATGATGGAAGTGGCCTGGCAGGCGCATTTCGTGCGCAACATGTTCATCAAGCCCACCGCCGAGGAAGAAGCCAACTTTGAACCGGACTTCATCGTGTACACCGCCTCCAAGGCCAAGTGCGAACAGTACAAGGAACTGGGCCTGAACAGCGAAACCGTGGTGGCCTTCAACGTGACCAGCCGTGAACAGGTGATCCTGAATACCTGGTACGGCGGCGAAATGAAGAAGGGCATGTTCTCCATGATGAACTATTACCTGCCCCTCAAGGGCATGGCGTCCATGCACTGC
>JAFWQM010000011.1 GCA_017509065.1 Clostridia bacterium | reverse complement strand
GATGAAAATGTATACGAAAGCGGTTTTCGTCGGAAACAACACGGCGGGCACCAGTGGTCAGCCTTTGTGCGAGGCGCTGGAAAGCGGCGGCTTTTTCCGGATCTGTACGCGAAGGTGCGTTGCCCAGAACGGCGAGGACATCTACAACAAAGGCTTTACTCCCGACATTCGAATCATACCTGCAGCGGCAGACATCGCCTCAGGCCGGGATGCAGTACTGGAAAAGGGAATGGAAATCATAAAAATGAATACCTGAATCGTTATGATCCCGCTAGGGATCATCATCTGACGGCATGGAGAAACTATGAAAAGTATTCTGGATGCAGATACCACCCGGGAAGAGCGGGAGCAGATCGTCGCCGAATCCATCGGGAACATCGACGGCCTGTGCGACGGCTGTTGGTGTGGGCACGCCCTTGTCTTACATCCTTTTTTTCGGGTATAATATAAACTATGAAAAAAGACGGAGGGCAAGGTCGTGAAGGCATACTATCACCTTCCCGGTTTGTTTGAGTTTTACGAATTGTATCAAGTCTTCTTGCCGCTGTTTCGCGGACACAGGGAGTACTTCTACGACTGGTGCGAGATCGGCTCAATCTATGGTGCTCCCGCCGACTGCCTCTGGGGCGGCGGCCGCGTTGGGTTCGGCGAAGCACAGCCGGAGGATGCCGCGGCGCTGATGCGGGAGTATGGGATTTCCGCCCATCTTACCTTCAGCAATTCCCTGCTGAGAGAGGAGCACCTTTCCGATAGGAAGTGCAATGCTCTGTGCTCACTGTTTGAAAAAGGCGGAAATGGGGTAATCATCCATTCGGATTTGCTGCTCCATTATCTTCGCCAAAAGTATCCTGGGTTCTACTTCGTTTCCTCCACAACCAAGGTCCTGACAGAATTCGAGCAGCTTGAGGCAGAGCTTGACCGGGAGGAGTTTCGCTATGTGGTACCGGATTTCAGGCTGAATAAGGATCTCGACCGACTGAACGCGCTGGCGGAGAGTCGGAAACGAAAAGTGGAATTCCTTTGCAACGAATGCTGTTGGATCGGCTGCCCCGACAGGAAAGCATGCTATGAAAACGTCAGCCGGAAAAACCTTGGCGAACACTGCGCGGAGCATGTCTGCGTTTCCCCATGGGCGGAAAGGGGCTACCGTTTTTCCGACGCGATGAAAAGCCCGGCGTTTATTGGGATCGAGGAGATTCAAAGGGTCTATCTTCCGGCAGGTTTTTCCCATTTCAAGATTGAGGGACGTAGCCTGGGCAGCGCTATTATACTGGAATTTCTGCTGTATTACATGACAAAGCCGGAGTATCAGCTAATCGTTCGGGAAGAAATCTATCTGGACAGCAGCCTGGATTTGTTTTGAGGATACACCAAGAGTACGAGGGGAAAGCGGCAAAATAAAAGAATTACGAAAGGCAACAGCATATGAATATTTTTGTAGAGGGCCTTCAGGGCAGCGGAAAGAGTACACTCGTCCGAAAGCTCAGTGAAGCGAACACAGATTATTCGGCAATAATGGAGGGCGATTATTCGCCGGTTGAATTGGCCTGGTGCGCTTATGTGGATGCCCAAGCTTATGACGTTCTTCTGGAGAAGTACAGCAGCATCCGCCCGCAAATAGAAGAAAAGACCTTTGCGGAGGGGGACAAAAGGGTTATCTGTTATACGAAAATCAGGACGGACATTCCCGGTTTCTACAAGGATTTGGAACAATACGAAATCTACAATGGCCGCAGGTCATTTGAAGAATTCAGATCAATTGTGCTGAACCGTTATCAGCGTTGGCATGATAATAATAAGATATATGAATGCTCCCTGCTCCAGAATACTGTGGAAGATATGATCCTGTTCCGGCAGGCGGCGGACGACGAAATCCTTTGGTTCTACGAACGGGTTCGTGCTGCCCTGCAAGGTAAGGATTACAGCATTATATATCTTGAAACAGAAGACATCCATGCAAGCATCGACACCGTAAAAAGGGAACGCGTTGATGAGCAGGGAAACGAACTCTGGTTTTCCATGGTGTGCGAATATTTCAATGTGTCGCCCTACGCAAAGGCAAACGGCCTCAAGGATTTTGAAGGCTTTGTGACGCATCTTCAGCATAGGCAAGCACTTGAACTCAGAATATGCCGGGAGTTTTTTGCTGAAAAGACGATATTCCTCAAATCCAAAAATGTGGATGATTTTGTGTCCGCGTGGAAAAACCATAAAGGATGACAGATTATGAACATTTATGTTGATTTTGATGATTGTCTGTGCGAAACCGGACGTTATTTCTCCGAACTTGTAGCAAAAATGTATGGAAAGAACATACCATAGCTTACAATAAACGTCTCATCCGAAGTATAAATAATCGTTGCCATACCAACTACCGATGTATGGCATATCGCTTTCAAACATGCCTCATTTATCAATCCGTTCATATAAGCTGTATGTCCACTCAAATCCCTCGAAGACCATGGTACAGGTATCAACCGCACGGTAGGCGCTCATGTCGATTGATTCTTTTGGACCTCTGCCTGGACGTTGGTTCTGCGATCCGCCCATCCCGCGGGTGATGACAAAGGCCGTCTGTCCCTCGGCGATGGCAGTTTGCTGTTCCTCCTTCATTTCCGGCAGATCGTTGTTCAGCGTGCAGAAGAAGCGCGTGACCGGCTGAGAATCCGCCGCCAGATAATAGCCGCCGTCCAGAAAGCCGTAATTCAGCAGCGTCCGGTCTTCCGACTGGCGGATCGTTTCGGCAAAGCGATAGGGCGGCATTTCTTCTTTTGGGACGCTCATCAGGTACACATTATTACTCCAGCGCAAAGCGGCCACAGGGCTGAGAGCCGCAATCAGCACAGCCAAGGCGGTTGCGCCCCACCTGAAGGGTTTTGTTTCGCTGAACGAAGTGGGAATCACACGGAACAGCATCCCGAATCCCAGCGGCGCGAAGCAAGCCATCACCATGGCATAGTAGGGATACTTCCGTCCGCTTGCGTAGGTGAAGACAAACAGGGCGGCCGCACCGAACGTCACAGCGATAAGCTCCCGCCAGGTTTTCTTCGCAGTAATCAGCAGCCCGGCCAAACCCAATATTGCAGGTACAGACCAGGACAGGTTATTCAGCAGATTGGGCAGGGGGTCGGCGTAATTGCCGCCTCGGATATTCTGTGAATACATGGTCAGGTTGTCCACAAAATACACCTGCCACAGCGTACCGATGGCGCCGTTCAGGACGTACCAGACGAGGACCAGCGCGGATGCTGCCGCCGCACCGATCAGCGACCACAGGATCGTACCTGGCAAGGCTTTTCCCATCCGATCGACCAGATACCAGATCATCGCTGCCACGGCCAAACCGGTGAACAGCCCGCAGAAGGTGTATTTCGTCCAGAGCGCAGCAGCGGCGAGGACGCCCAGTAAAGCGCTTTGTCCTTTTGTCAGCGGGCGATGTTCCCGCATTGCTTTCAGCACAATATACAGGGCTCCGGCAAAAACAGGAAGAAAAAATTCTTCCGCGCTGCCGCCATGGGAAAAGGCAGGAGAAAGCGGGATGCCGATGCCCAATCCCGCCGCGGTTAGCCAGAAGGCGCAAGGCTTGCCAGACAAAAGCTCTGCAATCCGTCCGACGATGAAAAGAAACAGCGAAAACAGCAGCGCTTCGATCACAAACACGCCGAAAAAGCTATGCTCAGAGATCAGCGCGGCCAACGCATAAACAAAGTACAGCAGCGGCCCCTTCTGGTCATACAAATCCCGGTACGGAACAAGGCCGTGGGTGATTCCCCGTCCCACCGTGAAAAAACAGTTCACATCCACCCAGTCGTTCATCGGGTAGAGAAACGAGTTTTTGGAACAAACGGTCAGGACGGCGAAAGACACCAGGATGGCAAATCCCATCCGCAGAAGCACCCGATCAGTTTGTCGCATGTTGATCCTTCTCATGTTTCTTATACTCCATTCAGCAGCTTTGGGTGATCTGCATCGGTGGGACTGACAATCCGTCCATCCTCCTTTGCAATCAAGCGGATTGATTCTCCCATCTCTACCGAGCATTCGGCAACAGTCACTTTTCCCGTACGATTCCTGATGTGCTTTTTCAACATCTTTCTTTGCATTATGAATCCGGAAGCTGAAAACCGCACAGGCAGAAGCGCTCCGGTTTTTCCGCTGAATACTGAATCTTATTTTTCCGGAGCAATTTAGAGAAAGCGTCCGCGTATCGGCTGTCGTTATTGCGCTGCATGATATTGACGCTGAAAACTTCACCAACAGAGAATATCTCTACAGAGATCCCGCCGCTCAGCGTCATATCAAGATAAGGAACCATATTCTCAATGTACCGATCCAGACCGCTCCAAGGCACACGGCCTGTATAACTGACCTCATAGGTGTTTTGCCCGATCCCGTCCAGCACGGCTTTCCGCATATATTCGTGCTTCCGGGCAAGGGTCATCTCCCGGATCATACTCTTTATTCAACAATCCATCATGGTTTTCCGGCTGGTGGGGATCAGGAAGGTTTATTCCAGAAACCTTTCCCGAAACGCTTGAATCTCCGCTTCCGTCGCGCCTAACGCCTGGGTGATATAGCCCAGGGGCGAACCGTAGGTTTCGGTCATCCACTGAATGGCGTTTTCCATGAACTCGGGAAAAACCTGATCCAGGGTTTCATGAATGTGTTCAGTTCATCTTCCCCGACACTGTTTTCGATCAGGCACCGTTCTCCTCTATATTTATATACCAAATACCCCGCTCAAAAACGTCACGAAAAGCGAGTTTGGTTTTTCGTTTGCTGTTTACGGTCTGCCGTGGAAAAACAGCCTGCCTGTTGTGATTTCCGCCCAGCTGTACTGGCTCATATACGCGCCGTGATAAGCGTTTGCGGCCCGCATATCCCCGTCCAGCATACGGTAATAATCGCAGTCCACCATGTCGCGCTGAATTGCAAGCTGACCGCTGCGGCGCAGGAGGATGTTTCCCATGCCGATCAGCTCCAGCGTCTTCTTCATATCGCTGATCAGATCCCGGATGCGGTGCTTCAGAGCGCGCATATCCGTTTCGCCTTCCCAAAGCGCGCCAGCGATTTCTTCCGCCGTGCAGGACGCGCCTTCCCGATCCACCAGGAAGGCCAGCAACTCCTTGGTCTGCCTGCGCCCGAACATCACGGGTTTATGCTGCCAATACACCTCAAACTGCCCGAAGCATTGAATATACAGCTTGTCTTGTGCTGGCTCAATAGGCGGACAGGCATGCGCCATTTCTTCTTTGATCCTGCCCTCCTCCAGGGGTTTTAACACATACCCGCTTGCATGCAGCCGAAACGCTTCCAGCGTATATTCGGAATAGCCGGTCACGAACACGATCTTGGAAAAAGGCGAAGCCTGCTTGAGCCGCACAGCCAGCTTTAGCCCATCCAATTCCGGCATCTGGATGTCGGTAAACACGATGTCCGGGCGCAGTCCCTGCGCCATGATCGCTTCAATCGCCGCCGTACCCAGCGGAAAATCCCGAATATCCGCTTCCGGCGCGGCCTCAGCGATGGCCTTATGGAGCATCCGCAGAGATTTGGGTTCATCGTCAATGGCAAAAATCAGCATTTCGGCGCCTCCTGTTTTTTCGGCAGCGTGAGGATCGCCATTGTTCCCTTGCCCGGTTCGGTCTGAATTTCCAGCGTGCCGCCGCACAAATTTGTCACGCGTTCCCGCACGTTCGCGATCCCCACGTGCGGCTTGCCGTCTTCTGAAATTTGTTCCGGATCGAAGCCGGGACCATCGTCCTTGACAATGACCTGAACGCAATCGTCCTTATCCCGCGTGAAAATAGTCACTGTTCCCCTGCCGTCCTTGTTTTTGCGCACACCGTGGCGCACCGCGTTTTCCACCAGCGGCTCCAGGGTCAGCGCCGGAATATTAAAATCGGTGCATTGAATATCATAACATACCTGCAAAGCGTCCTCAAAGCGCATTTGCTCGATATCCAGGTAGCTCCTTGTATGATCCAGTTCCTGTGTAAACGGAATGGGGCCTTTTTGGTCGATGGAGGCCATGTTGCCGCGCAGGTAGTGGGCAAACTTTTCAATGGCGGGCTTGACTTGGCGCGGGTCTTCATCGCACAGGGCGGAGATGGAGTTGAGCGTGTTATAGAGAAAGTGCGGCTTGATCTGGCTGATTGTCAGCTGAACCCGCTGGCCTGCCTTCAGCGCTTCTTCGTGTTCCCGTACAAACTGCAGATGCAGCCAAATGTAATAGGCCATACAGCTGATAGTCACCGCGATGGTCAAATAGGAAATGGGCTGGGGGATATTGCCAACGTTGTAGTCCATCACCACCGATCCCGCGATCAGCGCAGCCACAATGACAGGCACCCAAGTTTCCTTGCGTTTGTGCGGTTCAATCATTCGAATCGTCATGACAAACCAGTACAGCAGTAAAATCGCGCTGACATACAGACATACTTTGCCAAGCGGGCCTCTTTGAAAATGGTTTTTCGCATCGATCCAGAAACTGATAGGAGCGAACAGGGCCGTAACCTGAATCGCGGTATTCACGCCCGCTAAGGCCCATCCCCAATGGAAGCGCTTCCGCGGCGCAATGATCTGCAGAAACAACAGCAGAATCACCGGACGAACGGAGTAACCGTAGATGGACGCCAGCGTCCGCAGCAGCCATTGAGGTTCGTCGATCGTCACGCGGTAGTCCACATAGTTCTGCACCACCAGACTGAAAACGACTGCGATAATTACGCGCATGGTCTTTTTCAGGTTGTTGCGGATATAGTGATCGATCTGAACGATAAACGCCAGCAGCATCAGCAATACCAGGACGGGAATGATCCCCAGCGTTTCAGGATAGTGGCTTTCGATAAAGGCATGCACCGGGGAGGCTGATTCAGCGCGGGCAAAGGTCACAGGCGACGCGGCCAGGGCAGCGAAACACACGGCTGATAGTTTCATCAGCCGTGAGAAGAACACCTTTTCTTTCGTCCGCATTTTCCTTCACCTTTTACACTTCAAAGCATTTTGGCTTTCCATGCTATTTTATCATATCAGCGCATGACTTTGAAGAAGGTTCCTGCTGATTTGAAATGTAAATTTTTTTGTTTTCGCGGAAATGTATCCCATTTTGCGACGTTTTTGCGCGGATTATTTAGTAATATTTATTTGGACAAGAATATTCATTGGAAAAAAACAACGGAGGATATAGACAGAAACAAACAACCAGAAAAGGAGAGAGCGTATGAAAAAGATGATTTCGTTGGTTGTGGCGATGGTCATGATGTGCACGGTGCTGGGCGCGCTAGCGGAAGGACAGCTTGCGCCCCTGTACGCGACGGTTGGCGAGGCGTTGGAAGACGATGCTGAAGGCCGTGTCATTGCGGGCGGCGAGGGAAGCGATGAGGGTTACTATTATGCTGTGGTCACGAGAAAGGATGGAAAATACTACCGCAGTGTGGCATACTACGATGAAACCATGATGGAACTGCAGGAAGCGAGCAACAACCTGGACTTTGAAGCGGATGATTTCTTTGAAAAACTGGAAGCGGCGATGAATGCCGCCGACGAGTACGTGAAAACGCTGCCCATCGCCTACAGCGAAGAGTTCACGGCTGTGCCGCTGACGGACGAAGAGATGGCGGCCAAAGCTGGGAAAACCCTGGCGCAGCTGACCGAAGAAGGCTTTGAAATCGGGAGCAACGGCACGGAACCCGGTGAAGGAGAAGATGAGATGATCATCGTCTATTCGCTGCGTTATGGCGTCTTTGACTACTTCTGTGAGGTGGATACGGACTTTGACCATTATATTGAAGCCCAGGAGAACGGAGAAGAAGGCGACCTGGTGGTAAAAAGCATGACGCTGGCCGGTATCACGGAATGGGGATTTGCAAAGCGTTTCCACACCGACGGCACAGTGGAAGAACCGGAAGATCCTTTTGCGGAAATGGGAGAGATCCTGACAGAGGTGGCGCAGCTGGTTGAAAAGGCCCAGGCAGGCGAAGAGATCGACCTGGAAGGCTTCGCGGGCGCGCTGAAGGAAAAATACCCGAACTATGCGGACATGATTGATATGTACGTGCTGCTGTATAAGACCTACGGTGCGGAAGGTCTGGCCCCGATGGTAAACCCCGCCGAATAAGCTGTTGATGGTATCGAATCGAAGCCCCTGTGATCTCAATGAATAAAAGGAGGAAATCGTATGACGAAAAAACTGCTTTCCCTGGCGTTGGCCGCTATCCTGCTGGCGGCGCTCATCTCCGCCGCGTTTGCTTACAGTGAACGCACGATGTATGTGTACACCGAAAACGGAAAGACCCTGAACGTGCGCCGCACGCCCGAGGTGGCCGACAACATCGTCGCCCAGGCCAAATACGGCGAACCGGTGACCGTGACCGCCACCAGCGCCAACGGCTGGTCCACCGTCTGGTGGCAGGACAATAACGGCGAGTTCCACAACTATTATGTGCAGAGCCGGTTCCTGGTGAATTACAAGCCCGGCCCCAAGCCTACATCAGGCCCCAATCCCACCGCCGCGCCTTCCGCGTCCACCGACGCGGCGAAGGTGCTTTCCGATATGAACAAGGAATTTACCACCGCCAAGAAGGTATCTCCCTACACTGTGGTGGCCCGTCCCTCCCGCGCTTCCGGCTGGGTGAACCTGCGCTGGGCTCCCACCACAGAAGCGGAACGCATTGCCACCTGCCCCCAGGGCAAGGAACTGACCGTGCTGGTTGAAATGAAAAACTGGTATCAGGTGCAGGACCCCGAAACCGGCATGATCGGCTTCATCAGCAACAAATACGTCATCCGGAAATAAGAGAATCCACTGCAAACCCAATCGTGAAAGGAGTCTTTGAAAAATGATGAAGAAATTTCTTGCGGTCCTGCTCTGCGTTTCCATGCTGTTGGGCTGCGCGGCTTTGGCTGAAACGGAAAAGGCTTCCCTGGGCGTTGTGAACGTGAACGGCGCTTTTGAACTCAAGTGCGCGCTGCCGGAGGGCTACAGCCTGGAGGTGCTTTTCAGTGAAACGCACTTCTGCATTGCCTCGGTGAATCCCGAGGACGAAGCCAAGCCCACCCTGATGATTTCCGTCGCTTACAATGAACTGTACTCCGACGTGGAGCGGATCAACGACCTGGACGAAGAAAGCGTCAAAAGCATCGAAGACAGCTTCCGGGTTGAAGACGACGTGGAAATCACCTATATGGAAACCGCGTATGGCACGCGGCTGATGGTGGTCAAGGAAGTCTCCGACGGCGTGGACTATCTGGACTTCTACACCATCTACAAGGGCTACGAAGTGGAACTGGTTCTGATTCATGCGAACGCGGGCGAACCCATTACGGAAGCGGAAATCCAGATTGCCGTGAAGTTCCTCAGCGATATGGATTTTGTGGGCGTGTAAGGCTGGGCTAAGCTTAGCTGATGACAGTACAGTATCTTTGCACTTCTGCATAGAAGCCGACTCTTTCTATTCCCAAAAAGGACTGCCTCTTTCTTAGTGAGGCAGTCCTCAGATCGTCGACGAACCTCGGGATGCATCGAAGGGCCCGCAGGCCCTTCGATTTTTAATCCGCAGGCGGCGACATGTGCGTCGCCGAGGAGCAACCGAAGGTTGTTTCCTATATCAATTTCTGGCCGTAATATGAGCATTTTCGGGCCAAACGG
>JAFWQM010000081.1 GCA_017509065.1 Clostridia bacterium | reverse complement strand
GCGACGATCAGCGAGGAGCAGCCCCGGAAAGCGCTGTCCGGCACACTTTTCAGCCGCATGGATACGGATTTCAGCGAGGAGCAGCCCTGGAAGCAGGCACTTCGGATTTCTTTTCCGGAGAATCCGATTTCCTCCAGCGCCACGCAGTCCCGGAAGACGCTTTGTCCCAACTCTTTCACGCTTTCGGGAAGATGGATGGCCTTGAGGGCTGCGCAGCCCCGGAACGCTTCGTTTCCGATGGAGAGCTTCTTGTTTTCGCCGGCAAAAGTCACGCTTTCCAGCGCCGTACAATTCCGGAAAGCCCCCTGATTAATCGTCTGCAAAGAGACGGGCAGTACCAGCTCCCGGATGGACGTTCCGGAAAAAGCGTTCTGCCGGATGTCCGTCAGGGGCAAGCCGTCCACTTCGTCAGGCAGCGTCAGGGTTTCCGGAGGCTCGGCGTCTTTCACGAGTCCGACAGCCGTCGCGCTTTTTTCGTACAGGCGGTACTGCACGCCGCCCAGAACATACAGGTCCGCAGGCGTCTGGATAAACGCGGCGATCCCGATGACAATGCCGAGAACGGCGGGGATCAGCGGCATGGGGATCGGAATGAAGGTGGGGGTGACCAGTACCTCATTACGCGAATGGGTTCCGGCCATGCCAATGGAAAGACAGATGCCGATGACGATCGCCGCGATGCCGCCGACGATGTACGGCCATTTGGCGCCCGTTGTACGGACGGCTTCTTCGGTTTCGGCCAGCGCGCCCGTCGTTCCGGCCGCAAAAAGGACAGCGGCCAGCAGCAGCGGCCATACAATCTTTTTCATGTTCGTGTTCTCCTTCCTTCGGCTGTTCCTGTGTGTGTCAAACGGGGACCGATCCTCCTCCACAGCCGAAGCTCCCGTTGTCCCAATGACAGATCATGGTCCTTGGCGATCTCATGCCCAGCTTCGCGTTCAGTTTGATACCGTCATCTATGATATACATTTCTCAATATTTCCTTTATCTGTTGCTGAGTAACCTGAAAAACGCTTCTACCTCTGCCGCGTGCTTTCCACGGCAAATGACATGGTGGTTATTGATCGGATCCGTCAGGAAATAGGAAAAATCGTCCAACCCAACCCTGATCTGCGTCCGGCATAGCATATTGCTGAAGGGGGCTTCCAGAATCGTTCCTTCCTTCACATAATATCGGGATAAGTCGCCCGCACATTTGAACAGCGTGCAGTCTCCTTCTTCAAATGAGCCTTGGACTGCGACTCCGATTCCTGATTCAAAATGCGTGTTCAGACAGAAGCTTTCCAGCATCGTGGTCGGAACCGTACAATGAGCGAACGTGGCGCACCCTGCTTTTGTATCAAACTTGCTGGGGTTGCACATAAACAAGGATTCACCCGTTATGCTGCCCAGGATCGCCATAGAAAGCAGCGTGGGCATATCGCCTTCGCAACCGCCATAAACCCCGAGATTATTTAAAATTGACAGACCCAGGCAGCCCGTGGTATGCACTGTATCCAGCAAGTCAAAGCAGCGAACGGATACACCACAGAGGTTGTATCTGTCCACAATCCGCTGGAACGCTCCGTAAACGTTCAGAGCTTTTTCAAGCTCGTTTTGATCAAATGCCTGTTGTTTGAAAAGTGTGGTGTAGGGATTATCTTCGTAGCGGTTATGGGCGATTTCCTCCAGCAATTCTTCCATGGGAATAGATACGAAGCCTATCCCTAACTGCTCCATCACCGTGTCTGGTGCATACTCGCTGGCGATTAGCCAATCGGATGGTTTGCCGATGCAGCCCAGCCTTTTTCCGCGAAGTGCGTACAATGCCCGGTGCGCATTCCGAAGGATGCAAATTTGCCGTCCTACCTGTTCAATATCTCCATGCAGTATTTCTCCACTGCCGCCATGCTTGCGCAAATAGCTCAGTATCTCCATGGAAGCGGCAAGAGAATTGGATTCCCCGCTGGTGAGGATGTAGCAGTACCGCGCTTTGAGGTGATCGTAAATCTCCAGAAAATATCCCTCACTCCCGCCTGACGCCACATACAGCAGAGCAAAATCATCCTGTAGGTATTGAGCAAGATCCACATGGCGTAGTTCTTCGTCCAGGACGTCGCCAAGCGCTCCAATATACTGCTGCATGCGTTGTTCAGTAACCTGCGACAATGGGCTGCGTATTTGATAAAAATCGATCATAGCGGTTCATTTCCTTTCGTTCGCTTCTTCAGCATTCCTCCTGGTGATTTGGGTGTTTACGTTTATTATATCGGAAAAATGCGGACTGGACAAGGCCCGGCCCGTTGATATAATCAGGTAATGTTTTCGAAATATGCGAAGCGGAGAGGAAATGCTATTTCAACCAGGGCGAAGCGGGGTGGACAGACCTAAAAGCAACGAGATAAAGCTGCTTTAAGATCCATCGTCTGCACTCGGGATGACAACTGCTTCGATCCGTTCAGGATGACATTCCATATTCGTTGGTGGTTTTGTTGCATATTTGGTTTGAAAATAGTATCAGAGATATCTGTCCTGTATCGACAGCTTTTTTACCGTTCGGTAAGCGGCAAGGAACATGATGGAGATGAAGCCCACAAACACCAGCGACAGCTCGCCCCTGTCCAGCGTGGCGATGAGATCGTACAGCCCATGCAGCAGCACCGGGCAGATCACTGCCAAATACTGACTGACCTTGCAATAATTCGCGTGCCCGTGCCGTTCATGGGATTTCGCTGTGCCGTACCACGCGCCCATGAACACGCCGAAGCAGGCGTGGCCGGGCACGGCGGTCAGCGCGCGGATGAAGGCAGTTTCCAGGCCGTACATGACCACGTAGTCGATGTTTTCCCACAGCGCGAAGCCCATCGATACGAACACCGCGTACACCACGCCGTCGAAGCGGCAGTTGAAATACGGCGAATCCCAGGTGCGGCGCTTGAGCAGCAGGTACTTGAACCCTTCCTCCGACAGGCCGACCACCAGAAAATAGAAAACGATCTGATACAAAAGCGTATTGGGCCGGATGAAACTGCCCAGCGCCTGCGCGCCCAAACGTTCCGTGAACACGGCGAGCGCGGTGGAGATGATGCCCTGCAGAATCAGCCGCCACAGGAGAGTCGTCGGTTCTTTTTCCAGCTTGTCCGCCTTGTAAACGTAAATCATCAGCGCCACTGCCGGAATCACTGCGGCGGCCACCAGAATCAACTGGACAGAGGAATAAATGATCATCGCGCGTCCCTTCTCCGATTGCTTGATAGAATTATTATACGCTTTTTTCTGCCGCTTAGTCAACCATGCTGTAACGCGATAAATACAGCGCAGCGCTCTCCCATCTTCCGGGAGAGCGCTGCACTGACAAAAACTCAATTGACAGTTTCACCCGTCAGGGCTTTCCATGCGTTGCGCAGCATCACCTGATTATTCACGCCGTAGTTGGGATCGTTCTTCTGTGCTTCCGCCATGTCGCGCAGGAAATGGACGCACAAGTGGCCGCCGAAGCCGTTGTCGGTAATGGAGCCGTACAGGTGCGGCCGATTGTGCATGGTGGCCATTGTCCACTGCCCGCTCGGCAGCTGCACATAAACGGGATGGATCGTCCAGGAGGTATCGCCGAAGGAACGGTTCATGATCTGCGTATCGCGCCAGGTGGCGGGCTGACAGTCGGCGTGGCGGCCGAGAGAATAAAATACCAGTTTCCAGCCAAGCCCGGTATTCGGGTCATACACCGTAAAGGTCTGGCCCGCGCGCACATAGGGCTTGATTTCCTCATTCCAGCGCAGCAGCTTCATTTGGTTCCTGAGAGGAGCAGTCATACGCCCTTCGTTTTGAGGAAGCGCGGTCACGGGCGTGGAATAAGGCTTTCCGCCGCCGCCGTGAAGCACCTGACGGGTGAGCGCGTCGGCAATGCCGCTGATTACCAGGCTGTTGCGCTGCTGAAAAGCGACGACGGCGTTGTGGGTGGCTTCGTCGTATTCGCCATTCACGGTGACGGGATAGCCCAGGGTTTTTAGGTCAGTCTGTATCTGACGAACGTCGCTGCCGGTCTGGTCGATGCGCACGGTGCTGTACTTGAGCGGCGAGGCGTCGGCGCGGCGCGCGTTGCCGCTTTTCAGCATCGCGAAGGTCTGGCTCCCGGCGTTGCCGTCGGTTTCCAGGCCGTTCTGCTGCTGAAAGGATTTCACGGCGGCGAACGTAGCGTCGTCGTAAATATTGGAAACATACGTAAGATACCCAAGCTCCATCAGCCTGCTCTGCACCCAGGACACGTCCGCGCCGGTCATCCCTTTTTTCAGGATGCGCGTAAAGGCGGAGGGGTCTTCGTCCTCCGCTTCGTTATCCCCGATGGAAACGCCAAGGAAGGTGAGGTATCTGGTCATCACATAGCCACGGATGCCCTGATACTCGATCTCGCTCCATTCGCTGCCGCGGTTATAGACCGTGACGGAGGAAGCATTGGGAATCAGCAGGATCACGCGGGCGGAAGAGGAAGGCTGCTCCCGCATGTTGAGCGTGCCGCCCGAGGTGGTGATCAGCGCCTGGGTCACTTCGGCAAAACGAGTGGGGGCCGGCGTATACGTGGGGATGGACGTGGGGGAGACGGTTTCCGAAAAGCGCAGGAAGGAGGTCATCACAAAGCCCTGCATTCCGTTGTAGATGACCGTGCACCACGTCACGCCCCTGGACAGGACGGTGACCCGCGCTCCGTTGGGAATAGTGGCGATCACACGGGCCCGGCTGTCGGGAGTCTCCCGCAGGTTCAGGCTGCCGCTGCCGGTGGAAACCCAGGCTGTGCCCGCGCTGGTGGAAGGAGGAATATAGGTGCTCACAGGGACAGCGGTAGGCGCCGCTGTGGGATAGTAATACGGCGTGGCGGTAGGCTGGCTGACCCCGAAAGAAAGATACTGGGTCATCAGATAACCGGTGACGCCGCTCCAGTATACCTGGCACCACGCGCTGCCGCGGGCAGTGACCGTTACCCAGGTGCCGTACGGAATGACGGCGATCACGCGGGCCTGGCTGTCGGGAGTTTCCCGCAGGTTCAGGCTGCCTCCTGTGGTTGTCACCATTGCCTGGATGTTGGAGGGATACATAGGCTGCTGCGTAGGCTGCTGCGTAGGCTGCGGCGTAGCGGTGGCGAGGGGCAGCGTCTGCGCTGTTCCGAAGGTGAGGTAGCGCGTCATCACATACCCAGCCGTTTCGTTGTATATAACAGAGCACCACTCGCTGCCTCGTCCGACCACGATCATCGTGCCACCATAGGGGATAGTGCACAGCACCTTCGCGGACGATGAGGGCCCGTTTCGCAGGTTCAGGCTTCCGCTCGGGGTGTTCACAGCGGCGGTGATCGTGACAAACGAAGAATCGGCGTTCTGCGGGATGGCGGTGGGCTGGATACTGACCTGACCAAGGCTTCCCGGCGCGTACTGAGGCGCGAGAGAATATAGCAGCGTCAGGGTTTTGTCTCCGGCGATACCGTCGACGGTCAGCCCATACTTGCGCTGGAACTGCTTCACAACGCTTTCGGTGCCCGAGCCGTATTTGCCGTCGGTTTTGATGCTGAAACCCAGCGACGCAAGCGCCAACTGCATATTCAGCACTTGGTCGTTTTCCATGCCGCGCTCCAGCTTCGCGTAAGCCGCAAGGCCGGACAGCGGCAGCAGCAGCGCTGCGATCATCAGGAAAGCAATGCATCGGCGAAAAAAGTGTTTCAAGGCGTCTCGCCTCCTTATGTGCGGATTGCGTTTCTTGCGGCTTTCATCATATCATAACCTGCCGAAAAAGTAAACGAAATCGACGCAAGTGTTACAAATTGGCACCGTTGGCATGGGAATATGGACGTTTATTCAATTGAAATTTACATGAATGGAATTCTTTTTATCAAATTGAAAAATATTGATGGTCATTTGAAACATTTTGTGGTATGATACATAATGGTTTTTTACTTTTGCTTTCAGATCAGGAAGGAGCCGCCTGTTTTTATGAGCCAACTGTCCCCCATGGAAGAAGCCCTTATTTCCTCTTTATTCAGTGATGAAACAGAACTGTTCCGCACGCCTGCCGAGCCGGAGGCGGGCGACACGGTCCGCATCCGGCTGCGCATATTAAAGAACGTGAACGCGCAGGTCACGCTGTTGACGGGTTATCCCACGCTGGTGGAGCCGATGCGGAAATATAAAACAGACGCATACTTTGACTGGTATGAAACGGACCTGACCTGCAAGGACGATTCTTCCGTGTTTTACTCCTTCCTCATCGCCTGGAAAGGCAAATATATCCATTATCGTCGCACCGGAGCGGACTATACCGACTCCGTTCCCTTCCCCGATCCGGCGCACTCTTTCCGCTTGATTCCCGGCTTTCACGTGCCCGCGTGGTCAAAAGGCGCGATCCAGTATCAGATTTTTACCGACCGATTCCGCAACGGGAATTCGTTCAACGACGTATGCGAACGGGAATACTTTTATTCCGGCGACTATATCCGCCACGCGAAGAACTGGCATCAGCTTCCCGAAATCGGCGATTACCGCGTTTTCTACGGCGGCGATCTGGAAGGCGTGCAGGAAAAGCTGGACTACCTGCAGGGGCTGGGCGTGGAGGCGATTTTCTTTAACCCCATTTTTGTCTCGCCCTCCACGCACAAATATGACACCCAGGATTACGACCACATAGACCCGCATTTCACCGTTATTACCAACGATGTGGATCGTCCGCTGCACAAAAACGAGCATAGGAACATTCACGCCGAACAGTATATCCTCCGCACTACGGACGAAAAGAACCTGAAAGAAAGCGACGCATGGTTCGCCCGCTTCTGCCGCGAGCTGCACCGCCGGGGAATGAAAATCATTCTGGACGGCGTGTTCAACCACTGTGCTTCTTTCCATAAATGGATGGACAAGGAGGGTATTTATGAGCAGTCCGGCGGTTACCAGCCTGGTGCCTACGACGACCCAAAGAGCCCGTACCGCAATTATTTCCAGTTTAAAGACCGCAAGGATTACGACAGTTGGTGGGGCGTGGAAACGCTGCCAAAGCTGAATTATGAAGGCAGCCATGACCTTTGCGAAGAAATCTTCCGGATCGCGGAGAAGTGGGCGCAGCCGCCGTATTCCATTGACGGCTGGCGTTTGGATGTGGCCGCGGACCTGGGACACAGCCGCGAATTCAACCACCTGTTCTGGAAGGAGTTCCGCAGGAGGGTAAAGTCTGTGAATCCGAATGTGCTCATTATTGCCGAGCATTACGGCGATCCCGCCGAATGGCTGCGCGGCGATGAATGGGACTCGGTGATGAACTACGACGCGTTTATGGAGCCCGTGGGCTGGTTCCTCACCGGTATGGAAAAGCATTCCGATTCCAGGCGGGACGACCTGTATCAGAACGGCGGCGCGTTCTTTGACATCATGCGCGAAAACATGAGCCATATGCCGACGCCCAGCTTGATGTGCGCCATGAACGAACTGAGCAACCACGACCACAGCCGCTTTCTCACACGCACCAACGGACGGGTGGGAAGACTGCAGTCCGCGGGCAGCGGCGCTGCGTCGGAAGGCGTGAACTTAGGCGTGTTCCGCGAAGCCGTGCTGATCCAGATGACGTGGCCTGGCGCGCCGACGATCTATTACGGCGACGAGGCGGGGCAGGTCGGATGGACAGACCCCGACAACCGCCGCACCTATCCCTGGGGACACGAGGATCAGGGCTTGATCGCACTGCATAAATCCCTGTCCCGACTTCGCAGGAACCGGCCTGTGCTGAAAAACGGCAGTATCAAGCCGCTTTGTTCCGGCTATGGATATATTTCCTACGCCCGTTTCGACGAGGACAGCTGCCTTGCCATCGCCGTGAATAACCTGGACGACGCCCAGGTGATTTCCGTTCCCCTGCGCGATGTGGGCGTGCCTGACGGGACGCGCGTGTTTCTGGTGTTCGTCACTACGGAAACCGGCTATGACACCGTGCCCAAAGCCGTGGGATTTGTGAAGGACGGTATGCTGCTGTGCCGCATGGCGGGCAAGTCCGCCGCTGTGCTTGCGCCGCTGGTCTGAAATGAGTGAGGAGGCTGCCAGTGATGAATGCTGAATCCTTTTTGCGCTCCGTACGGCTGACAAAGACACCGTATGGCACGGCCGCCCTGTGGTGGATGGGGCAGATGGGCCTGTGGGTGAAGATGGGGGAGACGGTGCTGAGCATCGACTACTTTGCCAGCGACACCGAAAAGCGTCAGATTCCCCCGCCCGTGCCTGCCGAACAGGTGCGGGGGATTGACGCGTTCCTTGGCACCCATGACCACCTCGATCACATCGACCACGAAGCATGGAAAACCTGGGCCGGGACATGCCCCGAGGCGCTGTTCGTTTTTCCCGCGCTCCATGCCGAAGCAGTCACAGCGGATGGCATTGAACCGGACCGTCAGCGGGGCATGGGGGAAAGCAGGACATGCCAAATCGGCGGCGTGACAGTCCGCGCCATCGCCGCGGCGCATGAATTTCTGAGCCCCGATCCGATCACCGGGCTGTATCCGTGTTTGCAATATATTATCGAAGGCAACGGCGTGCGCCTGTATCACGCGGGCGACACGCTGCGCTATGAAGGAATGCTGGCTAAGCTGCAGGCTATGGGGCCTATTGACGCCGCGCTGCTGCCCATCAACGGCCGCGATGGCGAGCGATACCGGCGGAACTGTATCGGCAATATGACTTTCCAGGAGGCCGCCGACCTTACGGGCGAACTGCGTCCCGATCTGGTGATTCCCGGCCATTGGGACATGTTTGCCGATAATCCCGGTGACCCTGCCGCTTTTGCGGACTACCTCGGCGCGAAATATCCGGGGATCAGGTGTCATGTACCGGCTATTCAGGAGACGATTCTGATTTCCCGGACTGACATTCGCAATTCGTATTGATATAAACGATCTCGGTTGGATTGAATAATCTTGGTGTACTGGCTGTGTTTTTCAGCCCCGCGCTGACGACCAGCCGTTCTTCATATACCCCTTTCGTATACTTCGGAAACCAGCCCTGACCGGGGGCATAAAGACCGCGCCTGAAAAACCGCCACTGTCCGCCGTGCGCGTGGCAGCTGAGCACCAGATTAATGAATGGCAGGGAAGGAAAATACTCCGGATGATGCGAAAGGAGAATGGAAAAGCCCTCCGGCACCGGTTCGATCCAGCTCAGATCCGGCTTTCTGATCCGCGTCCAATGCTCCTTCGCGTTATCCTGAAGGCCCGAAGAGCGCTGAAAGGCTCGAAACGCACGGCGATTGATCACCCTATGGGAAGTCAGACCGCCGACAGCGATCTCTTTCCCGTCCACAGTGATCCGCGTCCAGGCATTATCCAGCACCGTTACACCTGTGGATCGAATCAACGCCCAATCCTCGTCATAGAGGATGGATTCGTGATTGCCGGGAGATAAAAAAGTCGGCGCGAGCGAAACGCAGGCAGACAAGAGAGGCAGCACATTTTGCTGCGATTCCGTAAACAGCTCCGTTTCCGGGATATACCAATAAACCAGATCACCGGGAATGCATATCAGCGACGGCCGGCGGCGGGTCAGCGAAGCAATGATCGGAGCGGGGTCGCCGTTATGAAAATCACCGATCAAGGCAACAGACGGAGCGCCGTTGATCCTGTAAAAAGTTTCAACCAAGACAATATTCCTCCGGAAACCAGAATACTTTCTTTATTTCGCGGAAGACAAACATTCCGCGTTTTTTCCACGCGGCGCTTTTCAGCGCGAATGCACATCACGGTTCATGACCGCGTGCTTTCGGAAAGCACACCTTTTTCTCCGTCCAGGCGGAGTATTTCTTCCGTGAGCAGTTTCGTCAGGTTGGCAGCGGCAGCTGTACGGAACAGCAAATGGCTTACCGGTTCGTC
Source organism: Clostridia bacterium (assembly GCA_017509065.1). The sequence goes on along the minus strand of JAFWQM010000081.1, from coordinate 12,098 downwards.
CTTTTCGGAGAATATCGGCTTCACCGCTTTGCGAACCTCCTGGCGGAAATACTGCTGCATCTCAGTGAACGCGGAAACAAAGCGCTCATAGATCACTCGCGCTTCATCCTCGGACAGCGACAGAGGAATGAGCTTTTTGATTTCGCTCGTGTTCAGGGTCTGCTTGCAGACGCACACGATCACGAGATACGCCAGATGCACCCGTCCGTACCGTTTCTTGATCGGCGGCGGAATGATTTTCAGCTTCACATAATTATTGATCATAGCAGGCGTGACCTGCTTTTCTTCCGCCTGCTCCGGCAGCATGGTCAGATATTGGTTCAGCAGGAAAACAACCTGATCCATATACAGCGGCAGCATCGGGAAAGCTTCCCACGCGGGCAGGGAATACTTTGAAAGCAGCTCTTCCCACAGCAGCATTTTTTGCCGCAATGTCTCCTTATCCACCATAAAACTGCGCCTCCTTCGGAACAGGCACATTATAGCATATCTTTCCCTAACGCACAACCGACGTTATCAAGAAGGTATCGAGGACAGTTACAGGGGGTTACGCTGGGGCTGTTCTCCCCAGTTCCGCAGCCTCAAACGGCGCAACTCCGCTTACGCCCCGCGCTATTCCCTTCGGGAAGCGCGGGTTTCGGGCGGCAATCCAAGGATTGCTCGCCCTCAGCCTCGCGTTGCTCGGCGCTATTCATGCGGAGATTGCTTGTTTCGGCTGATCTCATCGACGGTGAGTTCAGGCGAAACGAGCAATGTCCGCTGTGCGGACTTGCGACGATTGAGCCTGCGGGAGAAAGCCGCCATCCCGGACGCTTCGCGTCCGGGGAAAGCCTGGAAACAATCCCCAAGGGAAAGCGAGCTTTCCCTTGGGGATTTTCCCGGCTTTCTTGGGCCAGAAGCCACTTACTTCCGTAACCCCATATCGACTGGCGAAAGTAGTTCTCTTTACCCATCCAAGTAAATTTGCCTATTGGAGTCCAGAGGACGAAGTCCTTTGGCGCAGGTCTGGGCGCGCGTAACGCCCAGCGTTCCTTTTGTTAGATTATCGATACCAGAATAGTAACCGAGCAATGCGTTCTTCGATCGCGTAAAGTACGGCGTGATGCTTGACTTTATCAGATAAATGATTTAACATAATGCTTGATGCCAGATCGAAAGAAGGTATTGAGGAAATGGAAGACTTTGCGATCATGACGGATTCTTCCGCCAATCTGACCCCGGACCTGGCGCGCGAAGCGAACATCGAGGTGATTCCCCTGACCTGCCTGACAGAAGAAGGGGAAATGCCTGCCTATGACGATACAAAACCTTTTGACGGCCACGGCTTTTATGAGAAACTGCGTCAAACCGGCCCGATTAAAACCTCTATGGTCAACTGTTCCCAGTTCATCCATGCTTTCGAACCCACGCTGAAAGCGGGCAAGGATATCCTGTATATCGCCATGTCCAGCGGCATCAGCGGCACCTGCAGCGCGGCGGTTCAGGCGGCGGGTGAACTGATGAAGAAGTATCCCGGACGGGTGATACGCGTGGCGGACACCCTGGCCGCCTCCTTCGGCGAAGGCGTTTTCGCGCTGAAAGCATCCATGATGCGCGCCGCGAAGGAGAGCATGGACTCTGTTTTTGAATGGGTGGAAATCAATAAACGCCGGATGTGCCAGTTTTTCACAGTAGACGACCTGATGTTCCTGAGCAAGGGCGGGCGCATTTCCAGCCTCACCGCCCGCATCGGCTCCATCGCGAACATCAAGCCGCTGCTCACGGGCAGCCCCGAGGGCAAGATCGTCAGCTGCGGCAAGGTGATCGGGCGCAGGAAGTCCTTACAGGCGCTGGCCGACCTGTACGACAAGCACGCGGCCCAGGGTGCGCAGGACATCGTGGCGATTGCGCACGGCGACTGCGAAAAGGACGCGCTGTATCTGGCTGATCAGCTGAAAAAGAAACGCAATTTAAAAGATGTGCTCATTCGCTGCTACGAACCCGGCACCGGCTCCCATGTAGGCCCCGGCGCGGTGGCGCTGTTCTTCTTTGCGCCCGCGGCGGTGAAGTAACAGTATAGAAAAAAAGAGGTTGTTAATCTTCCATGCAAAGTGCAAAGCTGCTCACCGTCGTCGTGCCCTGTTACAATTCCGCCGCTTATATGGAAAAGGCCGTCAGCAGCCTGCTCGCCGGTGGGGAGGAGATGGATGTGCTGTTGGTGGACGATGGGTCCGCGGATGACACCGGGATCATCGCCGACCGTCTTAAAAAGGAGCACCCCTCCATCATCCGGGTGATCCACCAGCCAAACGGCGGTCACGGCTCCGGGCTGAACCGGGGGATCGAAACCGCAAAAGGCATCTATTTCAAAGTGGTGGATTCCGACGACCGGCTGGACCCTGAGGGATTAAAAGCGCTGCTGGATCTGCTGCGCGCGCACGCAGCGCCGGAAGACCGGGCGGACCTCGTGGTGCATGATTACGTTTACGACCACGGCGAGGAGCAGGCTGTTTTCAGCATCAACTATACCAAACCGTTCCCGCAGAACAGGCTGTTTACCTGGGCGGAATGCGGGCGGTTCAGCTTATCCAATCAATTCATGATCCACAGTTTGGTCTACCGGGTGGAGCTGCTGCGGGAACATGGATACACGCTGCCCGAGCATACTTTTTATGAAGATAACCTGTACGTGTATCAGCCGCTTCCGTGGGTCAAAAAACTGCTGTATCTGCATAAACCCGTTTACGCTTACAACGTGGGGCGGGATGACCAGTCTGTAAACGAAAAAAACCTGATCAGACGTCTTGATCAGCTGACCGATATGATCACGAAGATGGCGACCTCCTGGAACAAAGCCGATCTGGACAGCTTGCCCAAACGCTTGCGCCAATACATGGTGAACAACGTTTCAGGGCAGATTTGGTCGCTGTGCGCGCTGCACCACATTGCGGATACGGAAGAAAGCCGGAAGATGAACAAAGAGATGTGGCAGACGATCCGGGCGTGGGACGAGGGCTTTTACAGAGCCATTCTGCGCAATCCGGTGGGCGGCATGGCGCACTGGCAGACCGGCCTTGGAAAAAGCGTCCTGATCGGGGCATATCGGCTCGGACACAAAATCATGAAGTTTGGCTGAAAAAGGCCTTCGCTCTGTTTGAACAAAAGCAACGGAGCGAAGGCTTTTTCGGTACGTCAGTAGGGTATTTCGCCGATCTCTCTGAGAATCGCCTGATAGGTTTCATCGGAAATGTCATGTTCGATCTTGCAGGCGTCCTCCTTGGCGACGGCTTCGTCCACGCCAAGCTGGATCAGGAACGTGGTCAGGGCTTTATGCCGGTCATAAATCCGCCGGGCGATTTCCAGGCCCTTTTCAGTCAGGGTGATTTCATTCCGTTCGTCAACCAGAATATAGCCGTTCTCCCGCAGCTTTTTCATGGCAAAGCTGACGGAGGGCTTTGTGACGCCCAGGGACAGCGAGATATCGACCGATCGCGCGTATCCCTTTTTTTCCCGCAGCATCAATATCATTTCCAGGTAGTCTTCCGCTGACTTATGAATATTCATAACCGCATCCTTTCCCTCCCCGCTGTTTCGGAACGCGAGGGCGCTTCCATTCATGATGGTTTTCATATATTTCTATAAGGGATGTTCATTTTGATTATAACACTGCTCACAAATTTTGACAAGCTTTGTTTTTGCGGGTTATTCGCTCCGATCGGGATGGCACTTGCTTATTGGTTGTGCTGAGAAGCATCGAAAGAGAAACGGCAGATGAAGAAGGATATTGCCTGACCCCGTCGAATATTTCAAGGGAAAGTCTGACAGCATCACCCATACAATTTGGAAACCAGACAGCAATCAGCAAAGACAGATTCCTCATGAAAGAAGAAAGAAACTGGAAAAATTAGCGGCACTCAGCAGATTGGAGGTATAGCTTTGTTCGACAGCATCATTCTTCGTTTTTTCAGGGATGACATCAGCGGTATTCTGATCACCGGCCCATCCGGCGAAGTGCTCTATGAGGATGAGAAAACCGCCTTTATCAGACAGGGAAAAACCAACTGGGCCGCGGCCTGCCCAAAGCCGCGGGAAGGGCAGCGGGCAGAAGCCTGGGATTTGCTGATGCGCTCCAGCAATGGGATAACCTATATGGTCATTACCTCCACGTTTTCAGAGAATGGCCGCCTGCTCCAGATCCATCATCTGGTGGATACCAGCCTTTACATGGATATGTATCGGGAAATCACGGATTACTCAAAGGACCTGAAGGTGGAAAAGGACCATGACGGGCTGACCGGCTTGTATAACAAGGGCAAGTTCATGGAATTGAAAAAAACCCTGTTCCATGGTCAGGACGCCATCGCCGTTTTTAACATGGACGTGAACAACCTGAAACATATGAACGATACATACGGCCATGAAGCCGGAGATAAGCTGATCCGGAAAGCCGCCGAAAGCCTGCGCCGGATCGAAAAGCGCAATGTGATCCCCTTTCGGGTGGGCGGGGATGAGTTCATCGTGGTGGCCCTCCACGTGACACGGGCGGAAGCGGAGCAGCTGCGCCGGGACTGGGAGGAAGGGCTCAGGGAGCTGAACCAAAGGGAGGACGGCGTCGACTGCGTGATCGCCTGCGGCTTTGCGTACGGTGAAGCGGACTATGATCTGGAGGCGCTTTTCGCCCAGGCGGATCAGTTGATGTATGAAAACAAGCGCGCCATCAAAGCGGCGAAAGCTTTTAATTAATTCGTCATATATATCGTTAAGGGATTGTTTTTTCCTTTTGTATGATATATGATAAAAGCGTATATTTCATTGTACAGGAGAGGATCAACATGAGCAAAATGCAGCGGGATTTCACCCAGGGCCCGATCGCCCGAAGCATGATCAAGTTCTCCCTGCCTTTCCTTCTTTCCAATATATTGCAGGCGCTTTACGGCGCGGTGGACATGCTGGTGGTGGGCAACTACGCCGACCCTGATCCGGTGCTCAGCGCCCAGATCCTGTCCGGCGTAAACATCGGCAGCCAGATTACGCATCTGGTGGCCATGATGGTGAGCGGCCTTACGGTTTCCGGTACGGTGATGGTGGGCCAGTACGTGGGCGCGAAGAAGCAGAAGGACGCCTCCGAAACCGTGGGCACGATGTTCACCTTGATGATCATCGTAGGCGTGGCGCTGATGGTGATCATGCTGGCGCTGGCAGGGCCGCTGCTGCATCTGCTGAACACGCCCCCGGAAGCGTTCGAGCATGCGAAAACCTACCTGAATATCTGCCTCGCCGGCACGCTGTTCATCTTCGGGTATAACGCCGTGTCTTCCATCCAGCGCGGCCTGGGCGATTCGGTACGTCCCCTGATTTTCGTGGGCATCGCCTGCCTGGTGAATGTAATGCTGGACCTGTGGCTGGTGAAGGGCATAGGGCTCGGCGCCGCCGGCGCGGCCTGGGCCACGGTGATCGCCCAGGCCATCAGCCTGCTGCTGGCCGCCTGGTATCTGGGCAGGAACAAATTCATCTTTGATTTCAAGTTCAAGTCCTTCCGCATTCAGAGACAAAAGATGAGGCTGATGATCAAGCTGGGCATTCCCTCCTCCATTCAGAGCATCATCGTGAACATTTCTTTCCTGGTGATGACCAGCCTGGTCAACGTTATCGGCGGTTACACCGCTTCCGCAGCCGTAGGCGTGGTGGGCAAATTCAATTCCTTCGCCATCCTGCCCGCGGTTGCCATGTCGTCCTCGGTCAGCGCTTTTGCCGCCCAGAATATCGGCGCGCAGCTGTACGACCGGGCGAAGAAGAGCCTGTGGGTGGGCATCGAAATCGCCATGGGAATCTCCCTGGTGGTGTTCGCCGCGGTGCAGATCTGGCCGGAAGCCATCATCGGTGTTTTCAGCCCGGACCCGGAGCTGATCCGCAATGGCGTGGAATATATGCGCACGTTCAGCTTTGATTATCTGTTTGTGCCGATCCAGTTCTGCTTCAACGGCCTCATCATGGGCGCGGGCCATACCCGCTTCACGCTGCTGAACTCCGCCACGTCTTCCCTCCTGCTGCGCATTCCCGTGGCTATTCTGTTTGGCTCCGTGCTGGGCTGGGGGCTGATGGGCGTCGGCCTGGCCGGTCCTGCCGCTTCCATCGCCGGTGTTCTCCTGGGCAGCTGGTTCATCTTCTCCGGCCGCTGGAAGAAAGATCAGACGGGCATCAAGGCGGACGCATAAACAATACAACAAAAAAGGAATTGTGCGCACTTGAACACAATTCCTTTTTTGTTTGTCTGCCCGCTACATTCCTACGCTTTCGATGCCGCGGAGGATCTCAGGCTCGCGCACATCGCGGACGGTGGTGAACACTTTTCGGGTCAGCAGCGCCCCGGCGCGGTACCACATGCAGATGAAGGGACAGTCGTTGGCGAACTGATCCTGGATGTCCCACAGAAGCTGCTGATACGAGCTGAAGTCACGTTCTTCCCGCATTTTTTTGCACAGCTTGTCCATGGCCGTGGAGCGATAGCCCGTATAGTTGCCGGTGTTCCCGGTCATGAGCAGGAAGCCGGGATCAGGCACCACGTCCATCTGAAAAGCGGCGATTGCCATGTCATAGTTCCTGGCCTGCAGCCTGGAAGCGGCGGTGGCGAAGCTGACGGTTTCCACGTGCACGCTGATCCCCACGGCGGCAAGGTAGTCGGCGATCATGCCCGCGACCTGCACCCGCACGGAATTGTCCTGCTCCTCATACACGTACAGGCCGAGGCGCAGCCGCCTTTCCTCCTGTTTGCCCTTGACCGTTACGGAGGTGTAGCGGATGCCGTTGTCGCGGTTGGGATTGGATTTCCAGCCCTGCTCGTCCAGGATCTGGCGGGCTTTCTCGGGGTTGTAGGAATAGGCTTCCTGGTTCTCCTTATACATCCAGGTACCCGCGGGCATGGGCGTGTCCGTGCGTTTTGCCATGCCCATATACACCGTGTTCGCGATCGTATCAAAGTCGATGGCGTAGCGGATGGCTTTGCGGATCTCAGCATTGTCCAGCGGGAAGGCATTCGCGCTGTCATTGAGCAGCAGGGTTTCCAGCTGCCGTGTGCGATAAGCGATGTTCAGATTGGTCAGACCCGTCTGGTACTGGCCGGCGGAAGCGCTGCGGGTGATGGCGGCGTCCAGTTTGTTGTATTCATAGTCCATGATGAGTTCACGGTTCGTGGCTTTCAAATACACGTTGATGCCTTTGACCTTCGGCGTGCCTTTCCAATAGTTTTCATTGGCGGTCAGCTGCAGTGTGTTCGCAGGAATGAACTGGTCCACCTTGAACGGCCCTGTGCCGGCCGGCTGGGCCGCCTGCACCTGGTCGCGGGGCAGCACAGGGAACGTGAGGGCAAAGCGCACGGCGTAATAAGGCCGGCTGACGGTGATCTGAAGGGATTCGGCGCTGTTCACCGACACCTTGGTGATGATGTATTTCAGCTGATTGTACTGCCCCAGTCCGGTTTCCGCCAGGCGCAGGATTTCGTTGATGGTCGCTTCGACGTCATACGCGGTGCAGGGCTGGCCGTCGTGGAAATATACATTGGGCCGGATGCGCACCGTCCATTGCTTGCCGTCGGTGGTGGAATCGCAGGACGCGGCCAGACAGAGCTGCGGCATGTAGTCGTCGTCCAGACAGAACAGCCCTTCATAAATCAGCGCAGTCAGGGACTGGAATTCCCGCTCCTCCGCCTGCAAAGGATTCAGATACTGCGTTTTGACCGAGATCATCCCCAGCGACAGGATATCGTCCATCGTGGTGGCGAGGGCGGTGGTGCAGAGCAAAATCAGAGCGAGAGAAATCGCCAGCAAACGATAAAAATGCTTTAAGTGAGGAGTTAGGAGTGAGGAGTTAGGAGTTAAAAGGACTGACTGTTTTGTGCTCCGCATATTTGAGGACGTAAAAATAGAGACTTGACAAAACTCCTCACTCTTCTTAGTAGTAGTGCTGCAAGTAGATCGCATACGAGTTCACCACCCTTCCCGCGTAAGTCTGCGTATCGGATTTGGGGATTTCAGAGATTTTCAGGGTTCTGCCGTTGGAAGAATTATTTTGTATCCAGGTGGGAATCACGCCCCAGCCAGCGTGATAGGCGCAGGCTACCAGGATCGGGTCGTCAGTGCCGATTTGTTTGATGATGTAGCGAAGCAGGTAGCAGCCCATTTTGATGGCGTTTTCCGGCTCGTACACCGCGTCCAGGTCTGTTTTTTTGATGCCGCAGTTCGGCGCGACCCAGTCGAAGGTATCCGGCATGAACTGCATCAGTCCCATCGCGCCTTTGCTGCTCAGCGCCCGCGGGTCGTAGTTGCTTTCCTGCTTGATGATGGCCGACACATAGGCAGGATTCAAATTGTATTCCGCTGCGTACTGCTCGATCAGGTCACGATAACGCGGCTGGTGGGCCTGTACGGTTCTGTCATACCGCTCCTGTTCCTCCTGACGCTCTTTATACAGCGCGTCCAGCTTTTCATTTGCCTGATTGAGCTGGCTGACCTGATACACGATCGTGCAGACCAGCGCGAGCAGGATTAATGCCTCCCACCAGGTAATGAGGGGCGGTTTCTTCGCTCTGGCGTGACGGCCCTGCGTCCGGCCGGAACGGCGGTTGCGCTGAACGGGCGGGGCGGCGTTAGGCACGGGAGAAGGATAATCGCTCATTGAGAACTCCTGTTGTTCGTTTTATTTCGCTTCCAGCCGCTTCACCGCGTCCCGCCAAAGGCCCAGCGCGATTTCGGCGCTTTCAGTCTTGGAACCCTCCGTGCGGATCACATGGTCAGCGCGTTTTCTTTTTTCCATCACGGGCATCTGGGAATGAATGCGGCGCAGGGCTTCTTTAAAAGTGATCGCTCCCCGCTTGCGCACTCGGCGAATTTGCTCTTTCTGCGGCACGTAGGCGCACCAGATTTCCTGGCACCAGGAATCCATGCCGACCTCGAATAAAAGCGGCACATCCATGACCACCGGCCCATTCGTTTCGTCCATCTGCCGGTGGATTTCGGACAGCACCATGGGGTGCAGAATGGCGTTCAGCGCGTCCCGTTCCTTCGGGTCACTGAAAACAATATCAGAAAGTGCCCGGCGGTTCAGTTCGTCCCCGTTGAACACCCCGTCTCCGAAGCGCTCCCGGATGGCGGGCAGGGCTGCGCCGTCCTTCGCCGTAAGGCCGCGGGAAATTTCGTCCGCGTCGATCACCGGCACGTCGTTTTCTTTTAAAGCCTTGGATATATTGCTCTTCCCGCAGGCAATGCCCCCGGTCAGGCCGATCACATATTTGCTCATGGATTTTTCCTCTGCTATTTTGTCTCAAACCAGCTCTGCCCCGTCTTAACCTCGGCGACAAGGGGAACGGACAGCTGATAGACCTGCTCCATGCACTCCTGCAGGATGCGGCAGACGGTTTCTTCTTCTTCCTTGGGCGCTTCGATCAGCAGTTCGTCATGCACCTGCAAAATCAACCGGGCTTGCAAGCCTTCCTTTTTCAGCGCGTCGTGCACCCGCACCATGGCCAGCTTGATGATGTCCGCCGCCGTTCCCTGAACCGGCGTGTTCATGGCGGCGCGTTCGCCGAAGTTCCGGGTGTTGGCGTTGCTGGCTTTGAGCTCCGGCAGTTGCCGTCGACGACCCATCATGGTAACGGCGTAGCCCTTGTCGTAACCCTCCTTCACGGCCTCGTCCATAAAGCGCTTCACGCCGGGATAGCGGTCAAAATACCGGGCGATGAACTCACCGGCCCGCTTGCGGCTGACGCCGATGTTTCGGGCCAGGCCGAATTCGCTGATGCCATACACCAGGCCGAAGTTCACCGCCTTGGCGCTGGAACGCATTTCCCGGGTCACCTGCTCCATAGGCACGCCGTACACCTCCGCTGCTGTGCGGGTGTGCACGTCCTGGCCCTTTTGGAAAGCGTCCACCATGGCGGGGTCGCCGGAGAAGTGGGCCATCACGCGCAGCTCGATCTGGCTGTAGTCCGCGTCCGCCAGCACGCAGCCGGGCTTTGTGATGAACGCCTTGCGGATCTCCCGGCCCATTTCGGTGCGGACGGGGATGTTCTGCAAATTGGGTTCGCTGGAGGATATGCGGCCCGTAGCGGTGCCTGTCTGGTCAAAGGATGTATGCACCCGCCCCGTCGCGTCCATCTTCCGCAGGAGGGCGTCGATGTAGGTGCTGTTCAGCTTCACAACCTGGCGGTATTTCAGGATCGGCGCGATGCAGTCATGCTGGTCGATGAGCTTTTCCAGCGTCTCCGCGTCGGTGGAATAGCCGCGCGTGGTCTTTTTCCCGTGGGGCAGGTTCAGCGTTTCAAACAGTACCTTGCCAAGCTGCTGGGTGCTGTTCAGGTTGAAGCCGCGCTCGCCGGTCAGCCTGTACACTTCTTCCTTTAATTCCTCTGCCCGCTTTGTGAACTCCGAGCCGAGCTCCCGAAGCACCTGCCCGTCCACCTGGAAGCCCGCCTGCTCCATATCAAAGAGCACATACAGCAGCGGCATTTCCACGTCCCGCATGAGCGCGGTCATGCCTTCTTGTTCCAATTGCTTTTTCTGTTTTTCCGCCAGGGTCAGCACCCCCGCCGCGTCCTCCCTTGCGAACTGAGCCAGGGCGTAGGATTTCTCCTGGGGATTGTGCAGGTAAGCCCCCAGCATGGTGTCCCAAGCAAATTGCGGCAGGGGCAAGCCCATACCAACAAGTTGATGCAGTAAGTCTTTTCCGTCGTGGACGTACAGCTTTTCGGAGAGGAGCGGCCGGAGCGCCTGCCAGGCTTCGTCCGGCAGAAGCCCTGCTGACAGCATGTCCTGCTGCAATTCTATTTCTCCAAGCCGTCCCGGACCTGCGACGGTCATGCGGGTGGGCGTCACGTGCAGCGCCGCTTTCTGCCCCTGGATGGAACGAAGGAAAGCCGCAATTTCTTCCGCGCTGCGCAGGGTTTCTGTCACAAACGCTGTTTCCTCTTCCAAAGCCTCGGCGGAGGGCTCCGCGCTGCCGGACGCAAATTTCCCAAGCCGTTCGGCAATTCCGTTCAGCTTGTATTTCCGCAGCGTCGGCAGGCCGTCCGCCATGCGGGACACGTCAAAGCCGCGCAAATCAAAGTCAATCGGCGCGGTGGGCTGTATCGTGGCAAGGTCCTTGCTGAACCGGGCCAGCTCCGCGTTGTCCCGCACCTTTTCGCCCAGTTTGCCCTTGATTTCATCCCCGTGGGCCAGCACGTTTTCCAGGGTGCCGAACTCGTTCAGCAGCTTCACAGCAGTTTTTTCGCCCACGCCTGGAATGCCGGGGATATTGTCGCTGGCGTCGCCCATCAAGGCCTTCCAGTCCGTCACCTGCTCGGGGGTCACGCCGAAGTATTCCTTCACCCCAGCGGAATCAAACAGCGTGCTTTCCGTAATGCCCTTGCGGGTGAACAGCACCTTCGTTCCGTCGCCGATCAGCTGCAGCGCGTCCCGGTCTCCGGTGAGCAGCACGCAGTCCAGCCCGTTTTCGTGGCACTTGACCGACAGCGTACCCAAAATATCGTCGGCCTCATAGCCTTCGGAGGTCAGCACGCCCAGCTTCATATCCGCCAAAATCTCTTTGATGATGGGGAACTGGGGCCGAAGCTCTTCCGGCATGGCGCGGCGGCCCGCTTTATACTCGGCATAGGCAGTATGGCGGAAGGTCGGCACGGGCAGGTCAAACGCCACCGCGATGTAGCGCGGCGATACTTCCTGCATGGCTTTTAAAAGCATGGACAAAAAGCCATGCGCCGCATTGGTGTAAATGCCGCCCGCGTCCAGCAGCGGCAGGGCGTGGAAGGCTCGGTGCATCAGACTGTTGCCGTCCACGGCCAGCAGCGTTTCCCGCATGAAATCACCTCATCAGCCGGAACAGCCGTCCGGCGGGATTGTTCAATTCAGTATACCACAGACGGGCCAAAATGAAAAGAAAATGCTTCAAATTGATTCGGAAAGTCCAATTTGAATGGTTACAAATCAGGTATTATTGCTCGCCCAACTAAATCATGAATTATCTGCGGGCGATAAATCGGTCCATCCTGCGTCACTCAACCTTGAAATATCCTTCGGCCCTGGGCTGCCGCCCGGCCTCCGCTAAAAACAATCCACCGGATTGTTTTT
>JAFWQM010000080.1 GCA_017509065.1 Clostridia bacterium | reverse complement strand
TGGACAGGGCCTTCCGGCCTTTCCGGGGCTACCGCCCGGCCTTCACTGAAAATCATCCACTGGATGATTTTCCGGGCGTTTCGGCCCCTCCGCTGAAAACCAGCCCAAGGGCAGGTTTTCCGGGCGTTTCGGCCCCTCGCGCCGCACAGATCGGCGCTGCGGATTTCAGTCAAGGGGAGTTCCCCTTGACAATCCCCCACTGATGCCGTTTCCTCGGTGGTTCTCAAGTCACGACTGAGTAGTAACGGCTTTTCCATTTGCGCTCTGATCCGCGTGCGGCAGGAAAAAGCCGCCACGGCGGCGAATCAACAGGCGATTCGCGAACGATGGCAGAGAAAGCCGGCATGAGAAGGAGTGCGGAGAATGAACGATATCGAAGAACGGTATGATATGAGAACCGCGGCGGCGTGGCTGCTGGGCCACGCGAGAAACTCCGGCATTCCGGTTTTGCCGGAACCACTTGGGATAAAAAAAGCGAATGAATGCACGGAGGAAGAACTGCGTCAGATCATCGCGGCCGGGCTGGACGAAGGACAAAAGCTGTACCCCTTCAAGAAGGGCACCCAGACGCTGCAAAGAACGAAACGGACGCTCGGGTTCCTTCATTCCATTGCCTTTGAAACCCTGCTGGACGTGGGCAGCGGGCGGGGTGTGTTTCTGATTCCGTTCATGAAGGAATTCCCTTGGGTGCGGGTGACGGGCCTTGATCTGCTGGAAAAGCGGGTCACGTTCCTCAACGAGCTGGCGGACGGCGGTTTCCCCCAGCTGCGCGCCGAACAGAAAGACATCTGCAGCCAGCCCTTCCCGGACGCCAGCTTCGATGTGGTGACGATGCTGGAAGTGCTGGAGCACATTCCGGATGTTGAAAAAGCCATCTTCGCGGCTGTGAAGATGGCGAAACAGTATGTGGTTGTGACCGTGCCCTCCAAGCCGGACAGCAATCCGGAGCACATTCACCTGCTCACAAAGGAAAAATTGACCCGCATGTTCTCAGCCGCCGGATGCGCCCGGCTGCATTTCGACGGAGTGGAAGGCCACCTGTTCCTTGTCGCGGCGAAGGATTAAGCGCCGCTTATAAATACGCCATCAGTTTGCGTTCTTCTTCCGGCGTCAGCTCGCGCCACTGGCCGCGGGGCAGGTCGCCCAGCTCCAGCGGGCCGAAGCGCACCCTCCTCAATTGGAGCACCTTGTGGCCCGCTTCCTCGAACATGCGTCGCACCTGGCGGTTACGGCCCTCGTGGATGGTGACCAGCACCACGGTGGCGAAGGTTTCCGTTTTGATGATACGCACCTTGGCGGGTGCGGTCTTGTGATCGTCCAGCATCACGCCCTGGCGGAGCAGGCGCACCGTGTCGAGGGATACGCTGCCGGTCACGCGAGCGAGATAGGTCTTGTCCACTTGATGGGAGGGATGCAGCATACGCTCTGTCAGCGCGCCGTCATTAGTGAGCAGCAGCAGGCCCTCGCTGTCGTAGTCCAGCCGCCCGACGGGATAGAGTCGAACCGGATAATCCCGGAAATGATCCAGCACGCAGGCACGGCCCTCCGGGTCGTTGACGGTGGTCACTTCCCCGGCGGGCTTATGATAGATCACATATTTCTTTTCGGCTTCGGGATGGATGATTTCGCCGTCCACCCGTACCTCGTCGCCGTCCTCCACCTGGGTGCCCATTTCGGTGATCGTGATGCCGTTCACCTGCACCTGTCCGGCGGCGATCATTTCTTCTGCTTTGCGGCGGCTTGCCACCCCGCACAGGGCCATGTATTTCTGTAAGCGCATGTATAACCTCCGTACAATCAGGTTCTTTTTAACGCAGCGGCCCACGCCGCCACGCCTGCCCCAGCCCAAAGATACAGCAGCCTCATGATGGTTTCATTCTCCTGCTGCAAGCGGCCATTGCCCAATGAGGCGGTGCCATCCGAATTGAAAGGAACGCTCCGGAACGGACTCTGCCGCGACGAGCGGAACGGTGATGAGGGTTTGCCCGTTGTCGATCAGCCGGGCGGTTCCGATCACGTCGCCCTTTTTCAATCCGGTGCTCAGGCTGTCGGGCAGTTCCAGAATCAAATCAGGCCAGGCGTCCATACGTACCGGCGCGCTCACGTCACCTGAAGCGATGACCCGCACCGTGTCGGCAGTCCCATTCTTTACCGGAATATTCCTGACCGTCTCGCCTTTGCTCAGCAGATTCACCATTTGCCAGTTGTCAAAGCCTCTGTCCAGCAGCGCCGCGGATTCCTGAAACCAGTCCGGACAGTTCAGCACCACGCCGATCAGCTCCAGGCCGGCGCGCTCGGCGGCGAACACCAGGCACCGTCCCGCCGCCTTGGTGTAGCCGGTTTTCACGCCGATGGCCCCCGGATACTCAGACAGCAGCTTGTTTTTGTTGTTCAATATCCGGTCGTAATCGTGATCGGCCCAGGGAATGCTGGCTCTCTGGGTGGATACGATCTCCCGGAACACGGGGTTTTGCATGGCTTCCCGGGCGATCATCGCCAGATCCCGGGCGGTGGTGTGATGGTTTTCGGCGGGCAGGCCGTGGGGCGTGGAAAACACCGTGTTCTCGCACCCGATGTCCGCCGCCCGCTCGTTCATCATCTGGCAGAAGCCCTCCACGTCTCCGCCGATATGCTCGGCAATCGCCACCGCCGCGTCATTGCCGCTGGCCAGCATCAGGCCGTACAGCATGTCGATCAAAGGCAGTTCCTCACCCAGCGAAAGATAAATGCTGGTGCCCGGCACGCCGAAAGCGTTCTTTCCGGCGGTCACCATCTCGTTCAGGTTGCCGTTTTCCAGGGCGACCAGCGCGGTCATGATTTTGGTGGTGGAAGCCATGGGCAGCGACTCGTGAGCGTTATTCTCGTACAGCACCCGCCCCGTTTTTGCCTCGATCAGGATGGAGGAGCGGGGCGAGCCGCCTGCGGCTTCCGCCATCCCGCTTCCATTATACAGGAGAATCGCCCCGAAGAAAAGGGCAAAGACAGCGATTTTCAGGAAAGATTTCATGGATTCTGCCCTTCCTGCGCCGCTTTTTCTTTATTCTGCAGGAGGCGCTTTACGTCCTCCACGAGCTGCGGCGCGGCGTTGAGCGCCCGTTCCCAGGCGGTGGGCTGCATGGCAGGCAGCACCTTCACGCAATCCTGCTGCACCACCAGAAACCCCACCGGCTGCACCGACACCCCTGCGCCGCTGCCGCCCGCGAAGGGCTTATCTTCCTCCGGCAGCTGGTTCTTATCGTATTCTCCGCCGCCCGCCACAAAGCCGAACGTCACCTTGGACACCGGAATGATGGTGGCCCCCGAACCTGTGGGTATAGGCTCGCCGATCACGGTGTTTACGTCCACCATATCCTTGATATTTTCAAGCGTCGTCTGCATCAGATCTCCGATGGGATGCTCCATGCCTTGTCCTCCTTCCGGCCGGCCCGCCGCCTGCTTAAGCGGAGCCAGGCTAACAATAGAATACCCAGCCTGGTCCCCGCTATACACCGGACGAGGGCTTTTGTTTCGCCGTTGAAGGAGGGACAGCAATCTATGTGGACAAAGGGGAGCAGCGGATTCAGCGCTTGGAGGAAGCCAGATGTCAGGGCGATAAACGCGGCGTCCTGACCGCCGATTTGCAGGAAGATGTCAAAGGCCTGCACCTGAATCATCTTCCGCATTTTCGCCCTGTTGGCGTTGAATTTCAGCAGCAGACCCAGGGCCTTGATTCCGTTCGCCGCGTTTCTGCCATCGGGACGCAGGGTGAGCGTTTTCCCGCCCACAGCGGCGTTCAGCAGGAGAGCGCCCGTCTCATCCCGCCGGGCTTCGATCATCGTCTGAAAACGAATTCCCCACACCATGACGCCCACTGTCAGCGCGGACTTGCCATGCTCCCATCGCAGCGCCGCGCCTATCCGCACCGGCGCGATCAAAAGCAAAAACAGTCCCAGCAGTATCCAGCGCATGTTTATTCCCTCCCAGGCAGGAATAATATGCCTCTTTCAGGAGAAATCTATACAGAAAGCCGGTTCTTTCCTTTTAATCAGTAAAATTATATCGATTGATTATCCCTTTTCAATATGGAATAATAAAAATGCTGTACCATGGTAGGGCAAACGCCCGGAAGCTGCCCCGCTGGAGATGCGGGGAGGTGATAGCGTGATGAACGTTGAATTATTCTTCGGACTGATCGCCGTAGCCAGTCTTGCATTGACGATATACTTCGGAATGAAACGTTAAGCAGATAAAAAAGCTCCTGGGTAGTGTCCGGCTACTCAGGAGCTTCTTGGTAGTACAGAATACTTCCAGCGGGGTTTCTTCTGTCAGCAATACTATTTTACAGCAAGGGCGGCCATGTGTCAAGCGTGGTCGCCTTTTTGTTTTAACTTTTTGAAGAATTCTATAGTTGATTTGACTTGAAGCGCTTTTTATCTTCGCTTATCTCACCCATTTTCTCTAATACTTTCAACACAGTTGCTGCCTCCGCAATTGCTTTTTTTTCCTTATTTGGTCATGTTGATCATGAAAGCCGCGTAAGCCTGAATGGCTTCATAGAGGTCAGCCTTGCTGATGATTTCCTCCGGCGCGTGCATGCTCAGCACCGCCACACCGCTGTCGATCACTTCCATGCCGTACAACGCGCAGATGTAGGCGATGGTGCCGCCGCCGCCAAGGTCGACCTTGCCAAGCTCGGCGGTCTGCCAGGAAACGCTGTTGTCGTCCATGATCTTGCGCAGGCGGCCGATATACTCGGCGTTGGCGTCGTTGGAGCCGCCTTTGCCCCGGCTGCCGGTGAACTTGTTGTAGCACACGCCCCGGCCCAGGATCGCAGCGTTTTTCTTTTCAAAGGCGGAGGCGAACAGGGGGTCGAAGCCCGCGCTCACGTCGCAGGACAGCATCCGGCTGTTGGCAAGCGCGCGGCGAAGGATCAGGTCGCTTTCCTTCCCGGTCAGCGCAAGCAGTTCAGCCACGGCGTTTTCAAAGTAATGCGCACGCATCCCGGTCGCGCCGACGGAGCCGATTTCCTCTTTATCAGCCAGCAGGCAGCAGCAGGTGTATTCGGGCACTTGGGGCAATTTCATCATGGCGGCGATTTCCGCATAGGCGCACACCCGGTCGTCGTGGCCGTAGCCTAAAATCATGCTGCGGTCCAGGCCAAAGTCCCGGGCCTTCCCGGCGGGCACGGCCTCGATTTCGGCGGATAGCATGTCCTCTTCTTCCAGACTGTATTTCTCTTTCAGGATTTTCAGCAGCATGGCCTTGACGGGTTCTTTTTCGTCGTCTTTCCCGGTCAGGGGACGGCCCGCCAGGATAATGTCCAGGTCTTCGCCGGTGATGACCTCGCTGGCTTTCTTCTGCATCTGCTCCTGGCTGAGATGGATGAGCAGGTCGGAAATGCCAACCACGGGGTCATCTTCGTCCTCGCCGATCACAATGTTGACCAGCGTGCCGTCCTTCTTCGCCACCACGCCATGGAGGGCCAGGGCCCGGGCCACCCACTGGTACTTCTTCACGCCGCCGTAGTAATGGGTATCGGCGTAGGCGATGTCCGTATCCTCATAGAAGGGATTCTGCTTGAGGTCCACCCGGGGGGAGTCGATGTGCGCGCCGATGATGTTCATGCCGTTTTCCAGGGGCTGCTTCCCCATATGGAACAGCATCACCGCTTTGCCCATGTGCAGGGAATACAGCTTGTCGCCGGGCTTCACCGCTTTGCCGCTGGCAATCGCTTCTTTCAGGTCGGTATAGCCCGCTTCCTTCGCCAGACGGACGGCCTCGGCGGCGCATTCCCGCTCGGTCTTGCCCGCGTCCAGGTAAGCCTTGTAATTCTTCGCCGCTTCCTCCACGGCCAAAAGAGTCTGTTCGTCATACTTCTTCCAAGCGTTGGGACGTTCCATGGCAATCAATCTCCTTTACTTTGGTTATCTTAAAAATGCCGCCCGCAGGCGGCAGATTGAATACTTTTAAATGGTGAACTGCTGGATATCGGCGATCAGGTCGTCGCAATTGTCATCATAAATATCCAGGGTGATGGGCTTGCTCAGATCCAGGGAAAAAATGCCCAGGATGGATTTGGCGTCCACCACGTGCCGCCCGGCGCGCAAATCCATTTCATAGGGATAGCGGTTGACAGCGTTGACGAAAGCCTTTACTTCTTCGGCAAAGCTCAGTTTGATGGGAACGGATTTCATAATCTCGCGCCTCCTTTCAATGATGGTTCATATTATATCGTAATCAGGGAAAAAATTCAATGGCTAAATACGACAAATCATGGATAAATCAGGCCAATTTCTCCATGGAAACCCGCATCCGGCGGAGGGTCTCGTCCTTGCCCAGCAGGTAGGCGATCTCAAACGCGCCGCCGGGGGTGGACTCCTGGCCGGAAATGGCGATGCGCATGGGCCAGAGCACCGCACCGTTCTTCTTGCCCCACTCGGGGATTTTCGCCATCACCGCGTCGTGGATGTTCGTCTCCGTCCAGTCGTTGATGCCCTCCAGCACGGGCAGCAGCAGGGGCAGCACCTCTCGGGCCACATTCTCGTCGCTCTTCTGCTTCTTATTAAAGAAGATGGCTGTGTCGTAATCGGGCATATCGGCCAGGAACTGAATCTTCTCCGGGATGCGGCTGAAAATGTCCGTGCGGCTCTGCATCAGCTCGGCCAGGCGGCGGTAGTCCATGCCCTTGCCCGCCAAGACCTGATCGAACCAGGGCGTAGCCATCTCCAGGTACTGGTCGAAGTCCATCTTCGCCACGTACTGGCTGTTCATCCAGTCCAGCTTGGTCACGTCGAAGATACCGGGGGAGGTGTTCAGGCGCTTCACGTCAAACGCCTGCGTAAGCTCGTCCATGGTGAAGAACTCCTGATCGGTGCCGGGGTTCCAGCCCACCAGCGCAAGGTAGTTGATCAGCGCGTCTTTCAGGTAACCCTTGTCGATGAAGTCGCTGTAATAGGCGTCGCCGTCGCGCTTGGAGAGCTTATGCTCCTTATCCCGCATCACGGTGGTCAGGTGGATATAGGTGGGAATCTCCCAGCCAAAAGCGCGGTACAGGATATTGTATTTGGGCGTGGAGGACAGATACTCCATGCCGCGCATGACGTGGGTGATGCCCATCAGATGGTCGTCGATCACGTTGGCGAAGTTGTAGGTGGGCATCCCGTCCGCCTTGATCAGCACCATATCATCCAGGTCGCTGTTGGGGAAGGAGATATGGCCGAACACCTCGTCGTCATAGCTGCTCTCCCCCTCCGTGGGGCAGTTCAGGCGGATGACGTAGGGCACGCCAGCGTCCAATTTCGCCTGAATCTCGTCTTTGGACAGGTTCAGGCAGTGCTTGTCGTACTTGAATACCTCGCCCTTTTCCTCCGCCGCGGCCTTGCGCTCGGCCAGCTCCTCCTTCGTGCAGAAGCAGTAATAGGCCGCGCCCTTCTCAACCAGCTCCATGGCGTAAGGCAGGTACAGGCTCTTGCGGTCGCTCTGCACATAGGGGCCAAAATCGCCGCCGATGTCCGGGCCCTCGTCCCAGTTCAGGCCGCATTCTTTCAGCGTGTCATAGATCACATCCACCGCGCCGGGCACGATGCGCTCCTGGTCGGTGTCCTCGATGCGCAGGATGAATTTCCCGCCCATCTTTTTGGCAAACAGATAATTATACAGCGCCGTGCGCACGCCGCCCAGGTGCATGAAGCCCGTGGGGGACGGCGCAAAGCGGGTGCGAACTTGTGTCATGGTTTTCCTCCTTTTGTTTTTGCGGGGGGAACCATTCTTTGGGGGCCAAAGAATGGTTCCCCCCGCACCCCCTTCCAAGAAAGCCGTATGGAAAGGAGCTTATTAATTGATTGATGAAAACTCGGATCAGGCGATTGGAAACCAGTAAACCGTATCATTCCCCTGGGATTCCTCGCACAGTTTTCCGCCCGCTTTGCGGTACAATGCGTTGGCCCCGGCGTTGTTCTGATAGCAGGTCAGGAACATTTTGCAGATATGTTCCGCTTCGCAGGCTTTCAGCAGTTCTTTCATCAGCCGGGTGCCGATCCCCTGCCGCTGGCAATCGTCCAGCACGCCTACCTCGTGGATATACAGCATTTTTCTTTGGGTGTTCAGCCTTTGCAGGGCGTAGCCGTAGGCAAAGCCGATGATCCTGTTTTCCAATACCGCGGCGAATAGCCAGCAGTCCGGGGAGCTTAGGAACGCTCGAAGGCTGCTTTTTTCCGCGAAGCCTTCCCGGAAATCCCTGTTCATGGCAAGGGCCAGGGGCAGATCGTCCAAGTTGAGTTTCCTGTATTCTATCTTATTCATTTCTGCGGCTTATAGCTGTCCTTCAGGCTCACCACGCGGTTGTATACACTCTTTTCTTCCGTGGAATCCTTGTCCTTGCAGAAGTAGCCCATGCGGAGGAACTGGAAGGTGTCGCCGACGTTGGCGGAAATGAGGGTGTGCTCGCAGTAGCCGTTCACCACCTGGAGGGAATTCTCGTTCACGTAGGCGGTCACGTCCTTGCGTTCCTCGGCGGACACGGTGTCCCATTCTTCGCTGAGCAGCTGTTCGTACAGCCGAGCCTCGAATTCCGCGCAGTCCCGGGCGTTGACCCAGTGGATGGTGCCCTTCACCTTGCGGTTGGCGCCTTCCGATCCGGAGCGGGAGGACAGATCGATGGAGCATTCAATGCGGTCGATCTCGCCGGCTTCGTTCTTGACCACGTTTTCACACTTGATGATATACGCGCCCTTCAAGCGCACTTCGCCCTCGGGCTTCAAGCGGAAGAACTTCTTGGGGGGAACCTCCTCAAAGTCCTCTTTTTCGATCCAGATTTCCTTGCTGATGGTCACTTCCCGCTCGCCCAGCTCGGGGTGATCGGGATGGTTTTCCATGGTCAGCGTGTTCGTCCAATCATCCGGCACATTGGTGAACACCACCTTCACCGGGTTCAGCACGGCCATCACGCGGGGCGCGGAATCACCCAGAACGTCGCGCACGCAGGCGTCCAGCATCTGCACGTCCACGGTGGAGTCGGCTTTGGCAAGGCCTACCTGCTCCACGAAATTGCGGATGGCGATACCGGGATAGCCGCGGCGGCGCATGGCGGCCAGGGTGGGCATCCGGGGATCGTCCCAGCCGCTCACATGGCCCGATTCCACCAGCCAGCGCAGGTAGCGCTTGCTGAGCACTGTGCGGGTGATGTTGAGCCGGGCGAACTCGATCTGCCGGGGGCCGAAATAGCCCTTGCCGTCCCCCGCCCGGAAGCCTGCCTTTTCCACGAACCAGTCGTAGAGCGGACGGTGATCCTCAAACTCCAGGGAGCAGAGGGAGAAGGTGATGCCCTCAAAGGCGTCGGACAGGGGATGGGCGAAGTCGTACATGGGATAAATGCACCATGTGTTCCCCGTGCGCCAGTGTTCTTTATAAAGAATGCGATACATGGCCGGGTCGCGCATGTTCATGTTAGGGCTCGCCATGTCAATCTTCGCGCGGAGAATATAGCGCCCCTCCGGGAACTCGCCCGCCTTCATCCGGCGGAACAGGTCGAGGCTTTCTTCCGCGGGCCTGTCGCGCCAGGGGGAATTTTTGCCGGGGGTGGTCAGCGTGCCGCGGTATTCGCGCATTTCCTCGGCGGACAGTTCGTCCACGTAGGCCAGGCCTCGCTTGATGAAATCCTCGGCGATGTCATACAGTCTCTGGTAGTAATCGCTGGCGTAGTACAGCCCACCTGTCCAGTGGAAGCCCAGCCATTCGATATCCCGCTTGATGGCCTCGGCGTATTCCGTGTCCTCCTTGGCAGGGTTGGTGTCGTCAAAGCGCAGGTTGCACAGGCCGCCGTATTTTTCCGCCGTACCGAAGTCCGTCACCAGGGCCTTGCAGTGGCCGATGTGCGGGTAGCCGTTCGGTTCAGGGGGAAAACGGGTGTGCACCTGCTGAGCGCGCCCTTCCCTCAAATCCTGATCAATGGCGTCCCAGATGAAATTCGTGCGTACATTCTCGTTTTCCATGCGTCTGGCCTCCTTCTTAAATCATTTCTTCATGCAGCGCCGCGTCCGGCGCTTGCATCATTATAGCCAAAAAAAGCCCGGATGACAAGATATTTCCGGTATAATCAGCAAAAAAACCGGCGCGGATTGTATCTGTTTTGCATTTTTCTGTATTATCACTTGAAAATTTATAATAAAAAAGGTATGATAACTCACAGTATCCGCTGACGGATGCAATATAAAACATGGAGATGAATTATTCATGAAGAAGGTTATCGCTCTGGTTCTGGCTTTGATGCTGATGGTTCCCGCTTTTGCCATGGCGGAGAACATCGTGAAAATCGGCGTGTTTGAGCCCTCCTCCGGCGACAACGGCGCGGGCGGCAAGCAGGAAGTGCTGGGCGTGGAATATGCCCACAGCCTGCGGCCCACCGTCACCGTGGGCGGCGTGGAATATACCGTGCAGCTGGTGAACGTGGACAACCAGTCTGACTCCTCCAAGGCCGTCACCGCGGCCCAGGAACTGGTCAGCGCGGGCGTTTCCGTGGTGCTCGGCTCCTACGGCTCCGGCGCTTCAATGGCCGGCGGCGACGTGTTCGCGGCGGCTGAGGTGCCCGCCATCGGCCTTTCCTGCACCAACCCCTCTGTGACCACCCTGTGCGACTACTACTGGCGCATCTGCTTCCTCGATCCCTTCCAGGGCAGCGTGATGGCGAACTTCGCCAACAGCCTGGGCGCTAAGAAAGCTTACGTGCTCACCATGCTGGGCGAAGACTACGGCAACGGCCTGGGCCACTTCTTCTCCGACGCCTTCAAGGGCCTGGGCGGCGAAGTGATCGCTGAAACCTTCCCCGAAGGCACCAGCGACTTTACCGCTTACATCAACAACGCCATCAACGCGGGCTGTGACGCTGTGTTCGCTCCCTGCGCCACCACCTATGCTTCACTGATCATCGACCAGGCCGCTTCCCTGAACGTCAGCTTCCCCCTGCTGGCGGGCGACACCTGGGAATCCTCCGTTATCCTGGACGCCGCGAAGGGCAAGAACATCGAAGTGTACGTGTCCACCTTCTTTGACGAGAACGACGACGGCGCTGCCGCCGCGGAATTCGTTTCCGGCTTCAAGGCCTGGCTGAACGCCAACGCCGACAAGAAGACCAACAACGGCGGCAACGACATCGTGGCTGCTGTGTCCGCGCTGGGCTTTGACGGCTACAACGTGGCCCTGGCCGCCATCGAGGCTGCCGGCTCCATCGACGCAAAGGCGATTGCCGAAGCGCTGCCCGCCCTCGTTTACGAAGGCGCTGTGACCGGCTCCATCTCCTTCGACGACATCGGCGACGCCAATAAGGATATGGCTTACGTCAAGAAGGCCAACACCGAAACCGGCGCTTTCGACTTCGTCAAGACCCAGACCGTCGCCGGCCTGTAATCCGGTTATAAATCCCGTATCGGGTAAATGAACCCGCGCCAAAAACGCGGGTTCTTTTCCTGATTTTAGGACATTTATAAGCGAAAGATTCCGCAAAATGGCAAAAGTCCGAAATCCTTTATGGCTTTCTCGGAAGGGGGTCTGGGGGAAACCGCTCTTTGGCCTCCAAAGAGCGGTTTCCCCCAGTATCTCCTCCGGTTTATCCACTACTACGAAAGGCGGATCGACCCATGTTTGACAGAATCCTGCCCTATATCCTGGCAGGCATATCAGTGGGCGGACAGTACGCGCTGATCGCCGTGGGGTACACGATGGTATACGGCATCCTGCGCCTGATCAACTTCGCCCACGGCGACATTTTCACGGCGGCTGGCTTTTTTATGGTGTATCTCACCGCGTCGCTGCCCATGCAGTTTTCCATCCCCCTGGTGATCGTGCTGACGGTGGCGCTGGGCTTTACCCTGGAGCGCGTGGCGTACAAGCCCCTTCGCACGGCCCCGCGCATGTCCGTCATGATCTCGGCCATCGGCGCGTCGTACCTGCTGCAGAACCTGATGTGGTACGTCACCGGCGGCCTGGCGAAGCAGTACCCCGTGCTGCCGTGGCTGAGTGACAACGTGATGATCTTCTCCGCGTCCACAAAGGTGGTCACCATCGTGACCCCCATTCTGACCATCGCGCTGGTGGTGGCGCTGGTGCTGCTGATCAAGCACACCAAGATCGGCATGGCGATGCGCGCTGTGAGCCACGATTTTGAAACCAGCCAGCTCATGGGCATCCGCATCAACTCGGTCATTTCGATGACGTTCGTGATCGGCTCGGGCCTCGCGGCGGTAGGGTCCATGCTGTACTTTACGAACTATTCCACCGTCACGCCCACGGTGGGCGCGATGCCGGGCCTAAAGGCGTTCGTAGCGGCGGTGTTCGGCGGCATCGGCTCCATCCCCGGCGCGGTGATCGGCGCGTTCATCATCGGTATCTGCGAAAACCTGATCAAGGCGGCGGGGTACACCGCGTTTTCGGACGCCTTTACCTTCGCGCTGCTGATCGTGGTGCTGCTGTTCAAGCCCACGGGACTGTTCGGCGAAAAGACCGCCGAGAAGGTGTGAGGTGGCCGGGATGAAGAAAATGTCAAAGACGCGGCTGACCGTCAGCCTGATCGTGGTCGCTCTGCTGTACGTCGGCGCGTGGTACGCCGAAACCCAGATGGGCGCAAACAACATGCTCATCACCGTGCTGAAAAAAGGCGCGGTGTATGCCCTCATCGCCGTTTCCATGAACCTGCTGAACGGCTTTACGGGTCTGTTCTCCCTGGGCCAGTCCGGGTTCATGCTGGTCGGCGCGTATGTGTACGCGGTGTTCACGATTCCGCTGAAACGTCATGCTGCCGTATACCAGTACTACAATGGCGGCATCATCCAGTTTGAACTGCCCCTGCTGGTGGCGCTGCTGCTGGCGGGTATCGTGGCGGCGATATTGGCCGCGCTTGTGGGCCTGCCGGTGCTCAGATTAAAGAGCGACTACCTGGCCATCGCCACCCTGGGCTTCGCGGAAATCATCCGCGCCGTGGTACAGTGGGACAGTTTGGGACCGATCACCAACGGCTCCAACCTGCTCAAAACCTATCCAACCTTCTCCAATACGAAGATTTTGGGCACGACGGTATTATTCCCCTTTATTGTGTCAGGCATCTGTATCGGGCTAATACTGTTGATTATCAACTCCACCTATGGCCGCGCTTTCAAGGCCATCCGCGACGACGAAGTGGCGGCGGAGGCCATGGGCGTGAACCTGTTCCACCACAAGGAACTGGCTTTTGTGATTTCCTGCTTCTTCGCGGGCATCGGCGGCGCGCTGCTGGCCATGTTCCAGGGCACGGTACAGGCAAACTCCTTCAAGTCCGCTATGACCTACGACATCCTGTTGATGGTGGTCATTGGCGGCATGGGTTCCGTCAGCGGCAGTGTCATCGCCTCCTTCTTGTATATCGCGTGCAGCGAATGGTGGCTCAGGTTCCTGGACAATGAAATGTTCATCGGCTCCTTCCAGGTGCCCTTCCTGCGCTCCGGCTTCCGCATGGTGGTGTTCTCCGTGGTCATCATGATCGTGGTGCTGTTCTTTAGGCGCGGCATCATGGGCGACCGGGAGCTGTGGGACATCGGTACTGCTGCAATCAAGCGTGAAAGGAGGGCGGCGAAATGAGCGAAAACGTATTGCGCCTGGAAAACATCACGATGCAGTTCGGCGGCGTGGTGGCCATCAATAATCTCTCCATGCGCATTGACGAGGGCGAAATCGTGGCCCTCATCGGCCCGAACGGCGCGGGCAAGACCACGGCGTTCAACTGCGTCACCGGCGTGTACGAGCCCACCAACGGCGCGGTATATTTCCACGATAAGGTGATTGCCGCCGCCCATCCTACCGGGAAAATGAAGCGCATGTACGCGGGCAGCGATCCGGAAAAGTTCCAGAACATGCACGTGGCTATGACCCCGGACAAAATCACGAAGATGGGCATCGCCCGCACGTTCCAGAACATCCGCCTCTTCAAGAGCCAGACGGCCTTTGAAAACGTGCTGCTTGCCACGCACCTGCGCCGTACCAGCAACATCTTCACCGCCATGTTCCGGCTGAACTATAAAGAAGAAAAGAAAAACCGCGAAAAGGCCATGGAGCTGCTTCGCATCGTGGGCCTGGACGACGTGGCGGGCGAAAAGGCCACCTCTCTCCCCTACGGCAAGCAGCGCCGCCTGGAAATCGCCCGCGCCTTAGCCACGGAACCGACGCTGCTTCTGCTGGACGAGCCCGCCGCGGGCATGAACCCCCAGGAAACGCTGGAGCTGGGCCAGTTCATCCAGCAGATCAAGAAGGATTTCAACCTGACCGTGTTCGTCATCGAGCACCACATGGACCTGGTCATGGGCATTTCAGACCGCATCTACGTGATCGAGTTCGGCAAGCAGATTGCCGAAGGCACCCCCGAGGAGATCCAAAACAATCAGGCGGTCATCGACGCCTATCTGGGAGGGAATGACGAATGAGCCTGCTATACATCAAGGATTTGAAGGTCAGCTACGGCGGCATCGAGGCCATCAAGGGCATCTCCCTGAACGTGGAAAAGGGCGAGATCGTGACCCTCATCGGGGCCAACGGCGCGGGCAAGAGCACCACCCTTCGCGCTATCTCCGGCTTGGTGCCCATCCGGGAGGGCACCATCACCTATGACGGCCAGGTCATCAGCGGCCAGACGCCCCAGAAGATCGTGTCCGAGGGCATCGGCATGGTGCCCGAGGGGCGGCGGGTGTTCCCCAACCTGACGGTACTGGAAAACTTGAAGGTCGGCGCGTACCTGCGCAAGGACGACCTGACCCCGGACATCGAGCACGTGTATCAGATGTTCCCGCGTTTGCAGGAGCGCTCCTGGCAGCTGGCGGGCACGCTCTCCGGCGGCGAGCAGCAGATGCTGGCCGTGGGCCGTGCCATGATGATGCGGCCGAAGCTCATGATGATGGACGAGCCGTCTCTCGGCCTGGCCCCGCTGGTCATCCGGGACATTTTCAAGATCATCCAGCGCCTCCACGACGAGGGCATCACCATCCTGCTGGTGGAGCAGAACGCCAACGCCGCCCTGCGCATCGCCGACTCCGCCTACGTACTGGAAACCGGCTCCATCACTATGCATGGCACCGGAAAAGAACTGCTGGACAACCCGCAGGTCAAGGAAGCGTATCTCGGCAAAGCGAGAAGCGGGAAATAAAACAACACGCCGGGGCTTACACAGCCCCGGCAAAAGTGTTTTTGGGTGAATAATCAAACAAGAAAACTCTTTCCTTTACGTTCGCTGCCGCAGGATTTCTTCCGGGTTTTTCCCGTGCGCTCCCAAATGCTTCTCCATCCAGATCATATCGTACCAGCGGCCGAATTTGTAGCCGCACTGGCGGAACGTGCCGCAAAGATGATAGCTCATATGCTCATGGAACCGCGGGCTGGCGTGCGTCAGGTATTCATCCTCCCGGTCAGCCCAGGTGATGCAGGCGTAGGCGTTCAGGAAATGGCGGCGCTTGAGTTCTTCCTCCAAAGCAGTGTACAGCGCCTTGCCGTACCCCTTTCCGTGGCAATCCCGGCGCAGGTAGATGGTGGTTTCCACGGCCCAGTCATAAGCGGCACGGGCTTTGAACGCGCCTGCGTAAGCGTAGCCGAGCGTCTCTCCCCCGTCCTCCAGCACCAGATAAGGATAGTTTTTCAGTGTTTCCGATATGCGCCGCGTAAACTCCGCTTCTGTGGGTACGTCGTACTCAAAGGTGACGGCGGTCTCCTGAACATAAGGCGCGTAAATGCGCAGCAAGACGGGCGCGTCCTCCAAATTCGCGGAACGGATCAGCATGTTTTTTCTCCTTCCATTTATGCTGTTTTCATTCTATCCCCCTTTCGTTGGCAACGCAAGCAAAACACCGGGAAAATACAATACGAAAACGCAGGCGGTTGAATTGACAAAAGCGCACACATGTTCTATAATAAACCCGTTATCAGAAGGGGGAACCGTATGCGCATTTTGGGAATCGATCCGGGCCTGGCCACCATGGGCTGGGGTGTGCTGGACACAGAAGGCAGCAGGAGTCAGTTGGTAAAGTGCGGAGCGGTCATCACGCCGCCGGACATGCCCATCCAGCGGCGGCTGCATTCCATTTTTCTGGGCGTGAAAGAGCTGATCATCACGTATCAGCCGGAAGAAATCGTGTTTGAAGAACTGTTTTTCGCCAAGAACATCACCACCGCCATGAATGTGTCCGCCGCCCGTGGCGTGGCCCTATGCGCCTGCGCGGACAGCGGCCTGCCCATGTACGAGTACACCCCCATGCAGATCAAGCAGGCCGTGACGGGCTACGGCAAAGCGGATAAAATGCAGGTGCAGCAGATGGTGAAGATGCTGTTGAACCTCCCCGCCCTCATCCGCCCGGACGACGCCGCCGACGCCGTCGCCGCCGCCTTGACCCACGCGGCGTCGGGGAGGATGAAGGAACAGTTTTTGATGAAGTAATTGTGGAGTTCGTTTAGTAAGGAGTGAGGAGCGAAGAGCGAGGAGTTAATAGTGGTCTTCGATATATCGCGTATTTAGACTACAATACAGTATTCACTATATAACTCCTAACTTCTCACTCCTAACTCCTAACTAAAAAACTCCTATAAGGAGTTTTTATGTACGCATACCTGAACGGCAAAGTGGCCGAGAAGGGCCAAAACAGCCTGGTGATCGACGTGGGTGGGGTGGGGTATCTGCTGAGCGTCAGCATGAATACCCTGCAGGAAACCCCGCCCATTGGGGAAAATATGAAAGTATATACGCTGCTTTCCGTACGTGAGGACGCCATGGAGCTGTTCGGCTTTGCGTCTCAGGAGGAAAAGCGGATGTTCAGCAGGCTCCAGTCTGTCAGCGGCATCGGGCCGAAGGTGGCGCTGAGCATTTTAGGGGCCATGCCCCTTCGGGATTTGACATTGGCCATCGTGACCGGGGACACCGCGTCCCTCTCCCGCGCGCCCGGCGTGGGCAAGAAAACCGCCCAGCGCATCGCTCTGGAATTGAAGGAAAAGGTGGACGAAAGCGACCTGAGCTTTGTTCCTTCCAATACCGGCCCCATTACACCCATCCAGGAGGACGCCGCTCAGGAAGCCCTGGCCGCGCTCCAGGCCCTGGGCTACACTGCCGCCGAAGCCGCCAAAGCCGTTTCCCAGGTGCGGGGACAGAGCGATTCCGCCAACGAGCTGGTGCGGCTGGCGCTTCGGAATATGGCAGGATTCTGATTGTTTAGTTCTAAGTTCTTAGTTCTTAGTTCTAAGTTTTATATACCTGCAATAAGAAACGGCCAATGTTTCATGACAAATTTTCCTTAGAACTTTGAACTTAGAACTTATACCACCTAGCCAACAAGTATTAAGGAGAAAAAACGTGCCAAACGACGATCGCCTGGTGATGACCGGGATGCGGAAAGAGGATGAGGACCTGGATGTGTCCCTCCGTCCCCATAGCCTGCGGGAATACATCGGCCAGGAAAAGGTGAAAAGCAGCCTGCAAATCTATATCAGCGCGGCGCTCAAACGCCACGACGCGCTGGATCATATTCTGCTGTACGGCCCGCCTGGCCTCGGCAAGACCACCCTGGCCTGCATCGTGGCGGCGGAAATGGGGCAGAACATCCGGGTCACGTCCGGCCCCGCCATCGAGCGGCCCGGCGACCTGGCCTCCATCCTGACCAACCTGAACCAGGGGGACATTCTGTTCATCGACGAAATCCACCGCCTGTCCCGGGCCGTGGAGGAAGTGCTGTACCCCGCGATGGAGGATTACGCCCTGGACATCATGATCGGCAAGGGCCCGACAGCGCGGAGCATGCGGCTTGACCTGCCGAAGTTCACCCTGGTCGGCGCGACCACGCGCGCGGGCCGCCTGTCCGCGCCGCTGCGCGACCGCTTCGGCATCGTGTTTCGCCTGGAAATGTACACGCCGGAGGAGCTTTCCCGCATCGTAGGCCGCAGCGCTGCCATCCTGGGGATGCCCTACGATCAGGGCGGCATCATGGAAATCGCCCGCCGCAGCCGGGGCACGCCACGCATCGCCAACCGGCTTTTGAAGCGCGTGCGGGACTACGCCCAGGTGCGGGCCGACGGCCACATCACCGCCGAAGTGGCGCGGGACAGCCTGAACATGCAGGACGTGGACGGGCTGGGCCTTGACCGCATCGACCGGGCTGTGCTCACCGCCATGGTGGAAAAATTCGGCGGCGGGCCGGTCGGCTTGGATACGCTGGCCGCTGTGACCGGCGAGGACGCCGTGACCATCGAGGACGTTTATGAGCCCTACCTCATGCAGCTCGGCTTCATCATGCGCACGCCCCGGGGCCGCGTCTGCACGCCGTTAGCCTACGAACATCTGGGAAAAACGCCGCCCGCTAACTTCAATGAAAAGGTGCAGGAAGCGGAACAGACCAGCCTGCTGGACTGAACGGAAAAGAGGGAAAACTTTGCGGTATATTTTGCTGAGCGCCGACAGCCCTCCCACCATCTATGAAGCGCCCGACGCCATCGCCGAAGCGCTGTGGCATTTTGCCGATCAGTTTCTGGAGGAAATCAACCGGCTGGACTCTCCTTTTTGGCGTCGGATGGACGATGCCGGCGGTGAAAGCTATGACTGCCTTTTCTATGGGGAACGTGATTTCGTCACCTGGCTGAATCAGCAGCCTGAAGCGAAGCATTTTTCCGTGCGTGAAGCGAAAGCGCTCCCCATGGAAGATCGGGAAATCATTCTGGAAACCGCCCGTAAGGAGCGGTATTATCCTTACGAACAGCAGCGGTATCCTTGGTTCAACTTTTGACAGGAGAAAAATATGCAGATTCGTCCCGCAGAAAGAACCGATCTGGACAGGATCGAAAATGTCTATACCGCCGCCCGGGCTTTTATGCGAGCTTCCGGGAATATGAATCAATGGGTGCACGGCTATCCACAAAGGGAACTGTTGCAAGCGGACATCGGGCAGGGACGCCTGTTCGTGATCGAAGAAGACGGCGTCATCCACGGCGTGTTCGCCTTCATCCTGGGCGACGACCCGACATACGCTTATATCGAGGATGGTAAGTGGCCCACCAGCAAACCTTACGGCACCATCCACCGCATCGGCACGGACGGAATGATCAAAGGCGCGGTGAAAGCTGCGCTTGATTTTGCCCTGCGATACACGGACGAAGTGCGCGCCGACACCCACGCGGACAACAAGCCCATGCAGCATACGCTGGAAAGAAACGGCTTTGTCCGCTGTGGAATCATTTATCTGGAAAACGGTGACCCGAGAATCGCTTATCAATATTCAAAGGACTGACGCAAGTTTGAAAACCTCTGATTTTTACTACGACCTGCCCGAACGCCTCATCGCCCAGACCCCCATGGAACCCCGTGACGCCGCCCGCATGATGGTCATTCATCGGGACACGGGCCTGCGGGAGGATAAAATCTTTCGTGATTTGCCGGATTATTTGCGTCCCGACGACGTGATGGTGATCAATCAGACGAAGGTGATCCCCGCCCGCCTGCTGGGCGAAAAGGAAGAAACCCATGTGCCGGTGGAAATACTGCTCTTGAAGCGCATTGACAAAGACCGCTGGGAAACCCTGGTGCGTCCCGGACGGCGACTGAAAAAGGGCGTGATCGTTTCTTTCGGCGGCGGTATCCTGAGGGCCGAGATCGGCGACACCACCGACGCGGGCGGACGCATCGTGACCTTCCTGTATGAGGGCGTGTTTGAAGAACTCCTCGATCGTTTAGGCGAAATGCCCCTGCCGCCTTATATCCATGAAAAGCTGGAAGACCCCTCCCAGTACCAGACCATCTACGCCAAGCAGGAGGGCAGCGCCGCTGCCCCCACCGCCGGGCTGCACTTCACCCCGGAAGTGATGGAGCGCGTGCGGGAAAAGGGCATTGAAATCGTGCCCGTGCTGCTGCACGTGGGCCTGGGCACCTTCCGACCGGTCAAAGCCGAAGACGTGAGCGAGCACAAAATGCACTCCGAATACTACGAAGTGACTCCGGAAGCAGCGGACAAAATCAATGCCGCCCGGAAGAACGGCGGCAGGATCGTATGCATCGGCACCACGTCCGTGCGCACCCTTGAAACCGTGGCGGACGACAGCGGCATCGTGCACCCCGGCATGGGGGACACCAGCATTTTCATCACTCCCGGCGTCAAGCTCAAAGCCACCGACGCGCTGCTGACCAACTTCCACCTGCCTGAATCCACACTGCTCATGCTCGTTTCCGCCCTGATGGGCCGGAAAGAGGCCCTGGCCGCATATAAGGAAGCGGTGGAAAAGCAATACAGGTTTTTCAGCTTTGGGGACTGCATGCTGATTTTAGGCAACCGGTCTCCGTTCATGATCGACGAGGACGGTAATTACCGCCAGTATTGAAAGAAAAAAACCGCTGGGTTCAGCGGTTTTGGACGTAGCCCAGGGTTTTCAGATCTTCGGCGGAATCGCGCCAGCCGGGGCGCACTTTCACCCATAGCTGCAGGTTCACATGCATATCCAGCAGGGCTTCTATATCGGCGCGGGCTTCCGCGCCGATTTTTTGCAGCATGGCGCCTTTTTTGCCGATGATGATGCCCTTATGGGAATCGCGCTCGCAGTAGATGGTAGCGTCGATTTCCATGAAGTGGTCGTTCATTTTTTTCATGGCCATCATTTCCACGCCGATGCCGTGGGGCACTTCGTCGCGCAGGTTGCGCAGCGCCTTTTCCCGGATCAGCTCGGCGCAGATGTCGCGCTCGGGCTGGTCGGTGAGCATATCGTCGGGGAAGTACTTGGGGCCGACGGGCAGATGGGCGGCAAGGTCGGCTTTCAGGGCGTCAACGCCGTCGCCGGTTTTGGCGCTGACGGGCAGGATGCCGTCGTAACCCGCATCCTTGAAGGAGTCGATGATGGCGAGCAGGTTTTTGGGCTCCACCAGGTCGGTCTTGTTGAGCACCAGCAGCTTGTATACCTTTTTATGGCTCATTTCCTGAACGATGCTGCGGTCATGCGGGCCGATGGCGGTCACGTCCACCAGCACAAGCAGCGCGTCGATGCCCTCCATGGCTTCCTCAATGGACTGCACCATGAACTCACCCAGCTTGGTACGGGGGCGGTGGATACCGGGCGTGTCCACGAACACAATCTGGCAGTTTTCACCACCCATCACGCCCATGACCCGGTTGCGGGTGGTCTGGGGACGGCTGGACACGATGGCGACCTTTTCGCCCACCAGGGTATTCAGCAGCGTGGATTTGCCCACGTTAGGCCGGCCCACGATGGTGGCGAAGCCGGAATGGAAGCTTTTGTTTTCAGACATATGATATCCTCTCTTTACATCGCAATGCTGTCATAGGCATAGCTTTCCTGATATACTGTTTCCGGCGCGATGTCGATTTCGCCGTTATTCCAGGTGATGACTCCGTGAAACAAAACCGGGTGGATAAATATCTCTTCATCCTGAAGCGGAGCAAACGCCGATCCTTTTAACAGTGTGGCATCAAATAGCCGTTTTTCGCCGGTAGAGAAAGTGACAAGCATCATTCCTCCGCGCAATGGTTTGGCTTCAGTGACTTTAATTCCTTCGCGCAATTCCCCCGCGCAGCATACATCACAATTCCTTAATTCCGGCACGGTTATTCCTTCCTCTCAAATCAGCGCGGTTACACACTGCCTATTCTTTTCCTAAAATGTCCAGCATCCCGCTATTGGGGCCGAAGCCGTGGGGCAGCAGGTCGCAGAGCAGGGCCTCGTCCCGCTCGTCCCCGCAGGCGACGATGATACGCAGGTCAGGGGCGAATTCGTTCAGCGCCTGGCGGCAGATGCCGCAGGGCCAGGCCATAGATTTTTCGGCGGTGATGGCAATGGCGGTAAATTCCCTGACGCCCTCACTGACCGCCTTAAACAGGGCGGTGCGCTCGGCGCAATTGGTAACACCGTAGGAGGCGTTTTCGATGTTGCAGCCCGTGAACACCCGGCCGTTTTTTGCCAGCAGCGCCGCGCCAACCTTGAAATGGGAATACGGCGAATAGGAAAACTGCATGGCTTCCTTTGCCATGGCGATCAGTTCACCGTCCGTCACCCTGGCGGCACCGGCTTTGTTCAGCGCTTTTTCTTCCATAGCCCGCATCCTTTCTTTGTCTTCGTCCCGCATGTGGTCATAGCCCATCAAATGAAACATCGCGTGCGCGGTGAGATAGGCGAATTCCCGCTCCAGGCTGTGGCCGTATTCCGCGGCCTGCTCCTGCGCGCGGGGGAGGGAAATGATGATATCGCCAAGAAAACAGCGGCCCGTTTCATCCCGCTCCCGAAGCAGCTTCTTTTCGCAGTGCCCTAAGGTTTTCTCAGGCCCGCAGTCCGTGGAGGGGAAGGAGAGCACATCGGTCGCCCGGTCGACGCTTCGGTAATCCCGGTTGATTTCCCGGATCGTTTCATCATCCGTCACCCGCAGTTGGGCGTAGACCGGCAGGGTGATTCCTTCCGTTTCCGCACAGGCAGAGACCGTCTTTTTCAGCAGCCTGTCCGCGCCTTCCGGCATGGGCACGTCCCACAGGATATCCAAATGCGCGCTCATGGCTCGTCCTCTTCCTCTTCTTCGGGCAGCAATTCATTATCGTAAGGCTCGTCGTTCGCCGCCTGGCGCGCCTTTCGTTCCGCCGCTTCCTTTCTCCTGAGTTCCCGTTCCATCTCCTTGGTGGGAAGCGGCTCGATGTTCACCAGCTTTTCAATTGATACAGGCTTGGCGGCGGGAATGGGCTCCACCGTCACCAGCCGGGACGGGCCGACCGGCAATACCCGCGGCACGGTGTATTCTTCCTTGCTCGCGCCGTCTTTTTCCCCTCTGATTTCAGCGGCCGTTTTTTCCGCCTGGCGCTGAATCTTCAGTTCGTCCATATCGGGATACTCAATGCGTTCGTGGAACACACCCACCAGCACCTGCGTGGCGGCGGCGCAGATGCGCTCAATATCGCGCAGCGTCAGCGGACTGTCGCTGAGCTGGCCATCCTCCAGCTTGCTGCGCACAAGCTTCACGATAAATTCCTCGATGCCCTCGGGCGTCGGGTTTTTCATGGTGCGCACGGCGGCTTCGATGGTGTCGCACAGCATCACGATGGCGGCTTCTTTCGTCGTCGGGGGATGGCCGTCATAGCGGAAAATATTGACGTCCACAGGATTGCCATCCGCCTGCTGCAATGCCTTATGGTAGAAGAACATGACCGGCGTGTTGCCGTGGTGCTGGGCAATAATCTGCTGCACCGCTTCCGGAAGCCTGTACGCCTTCGCCAGCGCCACGCCGTCGCGGGTGTGGGAGGTGATGATGGCGGCGGACACATAAGGGTCAACATGATCGTGCGCGTTCACGCCGCTCATCTGGTTTTCCGTGAAATAGGAAGGCCGCTTCAGTTTGCCGATATCATGGTAATATCCGCCCACACGGGCAAGCAGCGGATTGGCGCCGATGGCTTCCGCGGCGGCCTCCGCTAAATTGGATACGATCGTCACATGGTGATAGGTGCCGGGCGCTTCCAGCAACAGCCGCCGAAGCAGCGGCTGGTTGGGGTTGGAAAGTTCCATCAGCTTCATGGGCGTGGGCAGGTTGAAGATCATTTCCAGCAGCGGCTGGACGCCGATGCACAGCAGCGCGCCGATCAGCGCCCCGCCGCCCATCCAGGCCGCATGCACCATCGAGCTGGACAGCTCGCTGTTGGTCATCAGACCGAAGGCGAGGATGGTAAGGAAATCAATTCCGCCCGCCGCAGCGCCGGAGAGAAGCACCCACGGCCTGCTGGTTTTGCGGTGCATGATCATGGCCGCCGCAGTGCCGGAGAGCAGGCCGGTAACGATCATGGTGACCATTTTTTCGGCGTATTCCTCACTGCCGCCGGCAGCCACAGCCGCCACCAGGATGGTCAGCGCTGCGTTGCAGATGACGGCGGGACGAAGCCCCAGCAAAGAGGTCATCAGCAGCGCACAGAGCACAGTGGGGGCCAGGTAGGGGTTGGCAATGCGCGCCACCAGGCTGACCGCCAGGGTAATCAGGAACACGGTGAACAGCAGGTAGATCTTGGGCGTGTCATCCAGTACATTATTATCCTTGAGATAGCCGAGCAAAAACAGCATCACGGCCATGACCAGCACCACCAGCAGGGCCGCGCCGAGATAAATGGTCATATCCACCTCGCCGTTGCTCAGCAGGCCCAGCGTGGACAGCATGGCGAGCTGGTTGGCGCTGATCCTGCCCTGGCCGCGGACAACGATGTTCTGGCCCTGCTTGTAGATCACGGGCTCCACCGCTTCGCGGGCGGCTTCCCGGGCGGCTTCGGTCACTTCCTGGTCGATGAGCATATTTGCCTGAACGCAGGCGTTCAGCACGGCAGGCACGATATTCTGGCCGAGCGTGATGGAAATGCGGTAATTCACGATCTGGCGGATGTTGTATACCGTCGCGCTTTCCTGGCCCTGAGTCACATGGCCCTGCATGGTGCTCTGCAGCACAGCGTAGAGCAGGGTGTAGGCTTCTTCTAATTCCTCCGTCTTGCAGCGCATCAGGCTGGTGAGCTGGTAGTCGGACAGGCTGATGAGAGTGAGCAGGTCGCGGGCGTACTGCAATTCATCCTTGGTGTAAACCTTGGAGGCGGAACTGTCAGTCAGCGTGCCCGCATACTGGCGCACGGAGCGCAGCTGGGCGAAAATACTGTCAAAATCGTTCATCACCTGCTCGGTGATCCCTTCCTGAAAGCGGTACGTCGGCGTCACCTGGGCTGCGGCTTCCTTGCGCTTCTGTTCGGTGCTCAGCTCGTCCACCACGTCTTTCGTGGCGGAGATGGTGGTGGTTGGCACCATGCCGACCTGCAGGTTATAGCGCATGGGCACGATGGCCACCTCGAACAGCCCGATCACGACCGCTGTGCCCAGCACGCAGATCAGCGTCCGGAACGCTTCGGCGGAACGGAAAATCTCCCGGAGGGAAACCTTCTTGCTCTTTTTCTGATTCTGCTTCATTCCCCGTCCCCTTCTTTCGCCTCATACGCTTCGTAGGCGCGGACGATCTTCTGTACCAACTCATGGCGCACGACATCGCGCGCGGTGAGCTCCACCACGCTGATGCCCTCCACGCCGCGCAGCACTTCCATGGCTTCCACCAGGCCGCTCTTTCTTCCTTTCGGCAGGTCAATCTGGGAGATGTCTCCGGTCACGATGCAGCGGGAGGACGCGCCAAGGCGGGTCAGAAACATTTTCATCTGTTCGGGGGTGGTGTTCTGCGCTTCATCCAGGATGATGAAGGCGTCGCCAAGCGTGCGCCCGCGCATGAAAGCCAGCGGCGCGACCTCCAGCGTACCGCGCTCCGCCAGGCGCTGATAGCTTTCCACGCCCATGATTTCATACAGTGCGTCATACAGGGGCCTAAGGTAAGGGTCCACCTTCTGCGTCATGTCGCCGGGCAGAAAGCCCAGCCTCTCCCCCGCTTCCACGGCGGGCCGGGTGAGCACGATGCGCTCGGCCTCTTTGTTTTTCAGCGCCACCACCGCCATGGCCATGGCCAGATAGGTTTTACCTGTGCCTGCGGGGCCGACGCAGATAGTCAGCTCCCCGTTTCGCACGGCGTTCACATATTCCCTTTGGCCCAGGGTCTTGCACTGGATGCGCCGTCCCCGGTGCGTGATGGCGACCACGTCGCTCAGGATTTCTTCGATTTCATCCAGCCGCCCGTCGCGGGCCAGCGCCACGGCGTAGCGGATGCGGGAGGCGTCTACGATTTCGCCTTTGCGGAGCATCTCCAAAAGTTTTTGAATCACATGCTCTGCCGTTTCCACATCCGCCGCGCCGCCCTGCAGCACCAGTTCCTGGCCCCGAAGCGAAGCGGTCACGTTCAGTTCCTGTTCCAGCGCGGCCATGTTCCGGTCATTCATGCCGAACAGAGAAAGATAGGATTCCATGTTTTCAAGCGTCAACTGCAAAAAACTGCGCATCTCCTTCGGGTCTGTTTATTGCTGACGGCGGCCGATATCCCTTAGGATCTCGGCGGTGGCCGTCACAGTCATAGTATCCCCTTCTATCATACTGAAATTTATCCATTTGTCAACCGTTTCGTCGTTCATTGTGGCTTGATTCAGGCCAAAAACCGCCGCCCTTGTTCCTTCGCGCTTCACTTCTTCCAGATCACGGCCTTGCTCGCGGAGCGAGACTTCCATAAACGTTTCCCTCACCATCCATACCGGCAGCCATGCGCCGCCCAGAGGAACGGCTCGGCAGTCGATATCGCTGGTGAGGTAGTCCGGTGCCTCCTCCCTGTGCCATGTAAAAACCGGTGTTCCGATCACACGGAGCACGGTTTCCCTGCCCGTGGGAACGGACACGGTTTCCGTAACGGGCACGCGGGTTTTAGCAACAACCCACTGCCGGGCTATCACCTCGCCGCGGGCGCTCACCGGATGCACGTCGCCGTCCTTTCCGCGTTCCTCCCCTTTTATCAGTATCTGGCCCGCTTTCACAAAGTCACCAGCTTTCACCGCCGGGGTGCCCGCATAGGTGGTGATGCGCTGAATCAGCCCGTCAGCCGCCGCCACCACATCCCCGGAGCCTTCGTCGCTGACCGTATCCGGCGGGGGCACGCCCTCCTCCAGGCGCACCACCAGGCTGACGCCCTGCCATTCCGCGCGGACCCATTTCACCTTGGGCAGCCGCCATACCAGTTTGTCCTGCAATTCGGACAGGCGGACGCTGCTGCGCCGGATACCGGGCCGAACGCCCTCCGCATCCAGGAACATTCTGACCTCGCCCAGATACGCCCCGGCGTTTTCCACCCGTACTTCCCACACGTAGCCCATCGCCCAGATGAGCAGCCCCAGAACGATCAGCGCGCCTGCCCAGAGGCCGATCCTTTTTGTCAGCCGCGTCTTCATCCGCAGCCAGCCGACCGGCTGAGCGGGACTGACCTCAAAGCCCTTTTCCCGTGCCATTTCACAAAACGCATCGTAATCCTTCGGCGAGCAGCGGAGCAGCAGGGAACGGCTCTTCTCCCGCTTCACAAGGCTAAAAGCAATGCCCCGTTTCCGCGCTTCGTTCAGCAGCTTTTCCGCGCTCAGGCCCTTGACCCGGAACTGCACCTGTCCGATCATGCTTTTTCTCCGTCTACCGCCACGTCCTCCACCTTGCCGTGAATCAACAGATCCTGCACGCCCAGGTGGTCGATGATCAGGTCATGGCCCGACACGGTCACCAGCCCGGATTTGGAGCGGATGCGGATGCACTTGGTTTCATAAGAGAATAAGCCCTTGTGCCCCTCGATCACCACTTCTTCCCGCCCGGTCAGAATGATCCGCGCCGCGCCTTTCCCCACTTCCGGCGGGGCGATTTCGCTGTTTTTCATATGCTTCACCTCAGGGCAGTATATGCTTTCGCGGCGCAAAAAAAGAACGGAGAACCCTTTGCCTCGGTTTCCGTTCTCTCGTAATTCAGCGCTGCCCTGAGGAAACGCTTTTTTCGCGCACTGAATCTGTTCAGTCTATGCTTTTTGAATGGACACTTTCAAACAGACGGGAAATGGGCGGTTATAGATCATCGGATCAATTTCTCAACACAGCTTACTCCGTTACAGCCACTGGCGCAAACATGTTCAGAAGTTCTCTGTATTGGTCGCTTTCATACCAGGGATTTTTACTATATGGGGACACAACTGATACAAAAGCAACAAGATTGTCTTTTATAATTGGAATGACAATCTCGTGATAAGACACTTGCTCGGTACGAGATTTGCCGTTCTCGAAAACATAATTGTCCTTTTTAAACGTTAGATTAATGCAATCCTGTTTCTTTCCAAGGAATGTTACTTTCTTCTTTGACATATCATTAAGTATACCCCACCAAGAGACAGTATAATCTTTTTTGAGGTGCTCCATATATGCCGTGATGATTTCATCCAATGACTGCTTATTCCTGTTTGCCAACCTGATGTAAACTTTACAATCTGCCGGATTAGAGGCTGACATAACATCCCATACGGCTATCTTGCCGTTTTTATCGTATAGTTCTGAACCTCTGTACAGTTTCGTGATCCAAGCATTTAAGCTCATGCCGCGTGGACAATAATAATTCATGTCCTCATGACGCCAGCTGAACATGGCTTCGAGCATTTTATTGTATGTAAAAGTAAATCCAAAGAATTTATTGCTATAAACCATCTCATCTGAGCCGTCTTTCCAGACACCGAGAACATTGGGAATCTTCTCCGCAAGCCCGACGCTGCTGACCCCCATGATCAGGAGAAGCAACCAGATCAAACACCTTTTCTTCATGCCAAAATACCTCCTGCAAAAATATCAAGTTTTGGATAAATTTATAACTTAAACTTCCCATACCGAAATAACCAAGAAACCCAAACAACATCTTAATAGCAGCCAAAGGAAAAAGGATCAAGAGGCAGGTGCCCCGATAAAATGCTGATAAGAAGCAGGTAAACGATCATAGAATTGCCGAACAAAGGCATTCAATTGATCGTTGGAGAGAGCAAAGTGGTCCTGAACCGATTGGAGCAGGATATCCACAATCAATTGCATAGCGTGTGCAAAAGTGGTGTCGGCGATTTCATCCACCATCAGCAGGAACAATTCGCCGATCGTGCGTTCATCGGTATTGCATCGTTGCTGTAGAGAAAGGAGCATGTAACGGATGAAAACTAGGGATACATGAGCGTTCAGCGCGTCATAAGACAGGCAGTGACACTCTGAACCCAAGTACAGCATGGACTTGCAGGCTTTGAAGAACACCTCGATATCCCAGCGTTTGCCGTAGATGCGAAGGATTTCTTCGGGGGGAAGCGCGGCGTCTGTGCTGATAAAAGCGATCCAGTCCTTCTTGTTGTTGCGATTGCGAACACAGACGATCCTGGCAGGAATGGAAGTTCCCTCCTTGTCAGTCAGCATAACGTCAATGCTCAGGAGGTATTTGGAGCGCCCTGGACGCTTTTTGCAGGCCCCGAAAATCTGCTTGATGTTCATGTTCTTTCCGTCGTATTGGTAGAACACCTTGGAGGTCTTTTTGATCATGGCGATGGTATGCATTTTGCATTCCTCGTTGATGCGAAGGATTGCCTTGGGTGTGGAAAACCAGGTATCGAACAGGACATACTTGGCCCGGTGTCCTTTCTGAATCGCGTTTTTCAGCATATCCAGCATAACGTCAGGCGCTTTACTGACTGCCTGGGCACGGCGCTTTCCGGCCAAGGAACGCCTATCCACCTGTTTCGTCGTCCCAATGATGTTCTTTTCATCGCTGGAAGCAAGAAGTCTTCCAAGAATTGGGAAAAAGCTGTTTCCGTCCGACCATCCCAGCGTCAGCAGACGATACCCGCGCCGGTAACGCATGATGACATGGTCGAATACCCGGGAACACAATTCCGTCTTTTTCCCACCCGTCCGCTGAAACAGCGTGTCGTCAAAGATGAATACGTCTTTGCGTTCCTCGC
This sequence comes from Clostridia bacterium, assembly GCA_017509065.1. Next base: position 20,672 of record JAFWQM010000080.1, on the reverse strand, counting down.
TTGTCAGCGGTCGGATCGTCCGATTGATGATCCTCTCGGACAGCAGGCACACCAGCCGTTCCCAGTTCGTCTTCGCGGAACTCAAAAACCGGTAAACCGTGTTTTTGCCAAACGCTTCTGTGAATCGGTTCGTGACGATCTGCATGTACATACTCCGATCACTGAACACCAGGCATAGCAGATAACGGAAAATCTCTAAGGCAGAGTGTCCCTTCTGCTTTTCTCCCCGGCATAACCGTAGTAGTTTCTGAATCCCATACGCTGTGAAAAATTTCTTCAGCGTTCCGCAATTTCCCTCTGGTCACTTTCATGGTTTTGTGCTATGCTTGTCATGGCAAAGACCTCCTCTGGTTTAGTTGGTTTGGGCACCTGCTATTTTACCAGATTTCTAGGCCTTTGCCTTTCTATTTCAGTTTTTTCTTCCGATCATCCCTTTCTGCGTATGGGGTTTCGGTTAGTTTCTATGTGGGAAGTCTGAGTTATAATATCATAGTGTTCAGCCAATGTCAATCACCCCTGACTTAGTTCAGGCATTATGTCCGGCCGGTCAGAATGATCCGCGCCGCACCCTTCCCTACTTCCGGCGGGGCGATTCCGCTGGTTTTCATATGCTTTACCTCGGAGCAGTATATGCTTTCGCCGCACAAAAAAAGAACAGAAGCCGATCTTGCGGCAGCTTCCGTCCACCCGCTGTTCATGATTGCGGATTCACCCCCACGGGGGCTCTTTTTTCCGCGCGTTTTGCGCTATGATTCTTTCCGTGGTGCGCACCTGCAATAGACGGCAGGAGGAAAAAGAAAGCATGTCTGAATACATTGACAACGTAAAACTGAACGGAACCAGCATCCCCATCCGGGACAGCGACGCGCAGCAGAAGATTGCGCAGATGACGCAGCAGGCTACCGGAAACGGCATCGCGGACGCCGAGATGAACGCGGATGATACGCTGACCCTTACCTTTACCGACGGTACGGCTTACACGACCCCGAGCCTGCGCGGAAACGACGGGCATGGTGTGCCGTCGGGAGGCAGCACGGGGCAGATCCTGCGCAAGCATTCCGCCACCAATTACGACGCGGAATGGGGGAATCTTATAAAACCCATCACGGTGGATTTCGGCACGGTCAGCAGCCTGCCCGTAACGAAAAGCGCGTCGGGCGTGACGGCGGATATGGCCGTCATCGCCTGCGAGGTCAGCCAGCCGAAGGCCTTCACGGGTGACCTGACCGTGACTCCCGGCAGCGGCACCGTTACGCTCAGCGGCAGCATCCTCGGCAGCAGCACCGTGAAGCTCACGCTTGACGCCGCTGATACCGTGACGGCAAGCTGACGAGAATTGAGATCAGTTAGGAGTTTTCTGGGGGAAACCGCTCTTTGGAAACCTCATTCGGCGCTTCGCGCCACCATCCGGGGCTGCCGCCCGGCCTACGCTGAAAACAGTCCACCGGACTGTTTTCCGGGCGCTGCGGCCCCCCTGCGAGGGGAAGGTGGCGCAGAGCGCCGGATGAGGTTTCCCCCAGACCCCCTTCCGAGAAAGCCATGAGAGTTTTCGAACTTTTTGTCATTTTGCGAACGATTATACTTTTTAAGCGCCTCACTCATTTCACGCGCTGTGATCCATCCTGAGCTTATCGGCAATGAGGGCGATCAATTCTCCATTGGTGGGCTTGTCGTTCGGCTGGGCGACATCACAGCCGAAGGCTTTATTCAGCGTGTCCACCCGCCCACGGCTCCAGGCTACGTCGATGGCGTGGCGGATGGCGCGCTCCACCTTGCTGGAGCTCGTGCCGAAACGGTGCGCGATGGCGGGGTACAGTTCCTTGGTGATGCCGCCGATCATGCCGGGTTCCGCGATGACCAGCTTGATCCCTTCCCGCAGATAGTGGTAGCCCTTGATGTGCGCCGGAATCCCCATGCCCAGAAACAGGTTGGAGATTTTGTCATCCAGACTCAGCGTGTTCGGGGAGGGGATGCGGCTTTCCGGCGGCTCGTCCCGCCGTGACTGAGCCACGTCGCGGATGCGCTCCAGCAGCACCTGCAGCTCGACCGGTTTGATCATGTAATACTGCACGCCCAATTCCACTGCCCGGCGGATAAAATCATCCCGGGCCAGTGCAGTCACGGCGATCACATCCGGTTTCTTCTCAGGCTCCATGCTCTGCATCTGCGTCAGCACCCCGAACCCGTCCAGGCCCGGCATGATCATATCCAGCAGCATCACATCCGCCCCGGCTTCCTGCGCAAGCTTTACCGCATTCACGCCGTTGGCTGCCTCTCCCACAACCGTGATGTCCTGCTGCCTGCCAAAATACTGGATCATAAATCCGCGCAGTTCGTCATTGTCCTCCGCAATCGCCAATCGAATACTGTCCATCCGTGTTTCCCCCATTTTTTAGATTCTGCAATTTTATCTGATTCCTTCTGTTTTTTGCGCTGTACAGAGAATATAGTAACAAAAAGCATTATTTTTACAATATAAAAGTTACTATAAGAATTATTTATTTGTAAAAAAGTCGAATTTCGACAGTTTTAGCCCGTTCGGGGGGACATGGTTTTCTGTTTTTCACCATAAATTGGCGGAGAATACAGAAACATTCGTTCTGCTTTTTTCCGTAAGAACAGTGCTGTTTCCGAAAGAAGAAATGAAAAACGTAATTTCCCAGGACAAAAAACGGCAAGATACAGAATCGGCAGTCAGTGAACAAAACTGGTGATACTTTCCTTTATCTGGAAGCGTTTTTGCGTTTGTCCTTTACAAATTCTGGGTAGTAGGATATAATCGTGATGAAATAAAGGGAACATTTGTTTGCTTTTTTATAAACTCCGTCTGACCAGCGGATGGAAGCAGGGGAGGGGAAAATGGACAGAAATCAGGAAATGCTTGCATATTATTTCGGTCAGCTCCATTCTGAATGGGCGCAAAAAAAGGCCCTGGCCTATCTGCGTATTCTGGCAGAAGCCGAGGGCAATGAAAAGGGGCGTGAATCACGGGAACGGGAAAAGCGAACAGGGATCAGTCCTCACGGTGCGCATGACCAAAGAATGACTGAATAAAAAATCCGCCGGCTGAAAGTTTCCCAAAGTTAAAGATCACTGCTTCGTCTCACGAAGAATATCGACCAGTTTTTTAAGCGCGTCCCAGCCTTCGGGCGGCATGGCGGCGAGGGTACGGAACACCTGCCTGGGAAACTCATCCCCCTCCAGCATGAGCCGGTTCACGGCATCGTCCTCGTCGGTTTCCGCGAACATCTCCCCCACCCCGTCCTTCAGCCAGGCGTAGGAAACGGTAAACACCCGGCAAATCAAGCGCAGCGTTTGCTCCTGCGGCGCGCTGTATCCGTTTTCGATGCGGCTGAGCACGCTTTTTTTCAGTCCGATTTTTTCACCGAACTGCTCCAGCGTGAGCCCAAAAGATTTTCTCACCTGGCGAATCCGTTCATGCAAGGGAATCCCTCCTCCGTCTTTGCGTATTATAACAGAAAGACGGAGAAATGGCAATGAAGCTTTTTTCTCTGACGGACGAACCGGGTGGGCAGCCGCGCGAACAAATTCTGTCGTCCTAAAAAACGGTCAAAATTTCTCCGTATTTTAAGAAAATTAATCAGATTATCACAGAATTAAGCCGTGAATTTATCTATTCATTCCTCTGGTAATTTTGAAGAGTTTGTGATATAATAGTTACAGAATTGTCATGGTCGTCTCGTGACTGTTTCATTCAACGAAGAAAAAGCAATATGCCAGGCGTTCGTTTTCCAATTGGCATAGTATGATAAAGGAGGTTTTTATGGCCCAATATCCCAAAGTGCGCGTCATCCCGCTGGGCGGTGTGGATGAAATCGGCAAGAACTTATACGTGATTGAATACGAAGACGATATTCTGGTGGTGGACTGCGGCTCCATCTTCCCCAAAGAAGACATGCTGGGCATCGACCTGGTGATCCCCGACGCTTCCTATCTGGTCGCCAACAAAGAGCGTGTGCGCGGTTATGTGTTCACCCACGGGCACGAGGACCACATCGGCGCCACGCCCTACATCCTCCAGCAGGCGCCCGCCCCCATCTGGGGCACACGCCTGACGCTTGCCCTCATCGACTTAAAGCTCCGTGAGCACCGGGTGAACGGCATCCAGATGAACGCAATCAACCCGCGGGACGAGGTCAGGATCGGCGCGTTTACGGTGAAGTTCATCAAGGTGAGCCACTCCATCCCCGGCGCGTGCGCGCTGATCATTTCCTGCCCCGCGGGCGTGATCGTCCATTCCGGCGACTTCAAGATCGACTTCACTCCCGTGGACGGGGAGATCACCGACCTGAGCTCCCTCGCCATGGCGGGCGACGCGGGCGTGCTGGCCCTGCTGTGCGAGAGCACCAACATTGAGCGCCCCGGCTCCACCATGAGCGAACGCAAGATCGGCGAGACGTTCGTCAACCAGTTCCGCAACGCCCAGGGCCGCGTGATCGTGGCCATGTTCGCCAGCAATATCAACCGCCTCCAGCAGGTGATCGACAGCGGCATCCGCTTTGGCAGAAAAGTCTGCTTCGTGGGCCGCAGCATGATTTCGGTCAGCCGGGTGGCCATACAGCTGGGTGAACTGGTGATTCCGGACGGCTATTGCCTGGAAGTGGACGATCTGGACAGCTACCGCGACGACGAGCTGCTCATCCTCACCACCGGCAGCCAGGGCGAACCCATGAGCGGCCTGACCCGCATGGCGTTCTCCGAGCACCGCAAGCTGCAGATCAAGCCAAGCGACAAGGTGATCATCTCCGCAACGCCCATTCCCGGCAACGAGAAATTCGTCTCCCGCGTCATCAACCAGCTCTACCGCTGCGGCGCGGAAGTGATTTACGAAGCCATGGCCGAGGTGCACGTGTCCGGCCACGCCTGCCAGGAAGAAATCAAGCTGATGCACGCGCTGGTGAAGCCCAAATACTTTATCCCCATTCACGGCGAATACCGGATGCTGTGGCAGCACGCGGAACTGGCCGAATCCATGGGCATGGATCGGCAGAACATCGTGCTGCCCGCCGCGGGCCAGGTGATCGAAATGAGCCAGGACAGCCTGGCCATCGCGGGCACCGTGCCCGTGGGCGAGGTGCTGGTGGACGGCCTTGGCATCGGCGACGTGGGCAACGTGGTGCTGCGCGACAGAAAGCACCTCTCCCAGGACGGCCTGATCATCGTGGCCATGGCCTTCGACCGCACGAACGGCGTGCTGGTGTCCGGCCCGGACGTGATCTCCCGCGGCTTTGTGTATGTCCGCGAAAACGAGGACATCATCGAGTGCACCCGCGAGGTGGTGCGCGGTATCATCGCCAGCTACGGCCGCATCGAGGGCAGCGACTGGCCGAGCATCAAGAACCGCATCAAGGACGAGCTGCACCGGTATATTTATGAGAAAATCAAACGGAATCCCATGATCCTCCCCATTATCGTGGATCTGGGCTGATCGGCCAATCAAACAAGACTGCCCATCATCAAAGTGAAAAGATGGGCAGTCTTGATTTTCAAAGAGGAAACAGATGGCAACAGCAAAAAAGAGAATCTCATATTTCCTTTTATTTGTTCTGCTTTTTTCCGTTCCGTTCCAGAATCGGGCCGGCGCGGCCGTGCGCTATGTCCAGCACGGCGCGCGGGACGACAGGCAGAAGCAGTTAATCAAATATTGGCTTTACGCGCCGCCCGATATTCAGCCGGGGATGCCGCTGGTGGTCTATCTGCATGGCTCGGGCGAGCGCGGCGAGGGCGCGCTGCTGACCAGTCTGCCGCTGTTTGTGAAGGAAGGCACTGTTTTATGCAACGACGCGATCCTGCTGGTTCCCCAGATGCCATCCGATCTTGGCCAGTGGATCAGCATAGAAAACGCGCTGATGAAAATGATCGACCGAACGGTGGAGGAATACGGGGTCGATGAAAGCAGAATCGCTCTGGTGGGCTTCAGCATGGGCGGCATTGGGGTGTACGACCTGGTCAATCTGTATCCCGAACGCTTTTCCCGCGCCGTCGCCGTATCGGGCCGCGTAAACGACGACGTGAAGCAGGACGCTTTCTGTTTTTGCGAGCTGCGCACGTTCGTGGGCTCGAAGGATACTAACATGCCGCCCAAATCGGCGCTGAACTTCGCCTTTGCGCTGGAGGAGGCGGGATATACTTCCGAAGCGGTAGAGCTCGAATGCACCCACAGCCGTATGCCCTATCATGTGTTTCAGGACGCCAAGGCGCTTGAATGGTGCTGGCTGGAGCTTGCGCCGAAACCGACGCCCGGCCCAAGCGCGACGCCGAAACCCGAAGACGCGACGGACGCGTCCGGTTACCGTACGCTGAAAAAAGGCATGAACGGCAAGGACGTGCAGCGCTTTAAAGCCGCCATGTACTGGCTTGGATATTTCAACGACAAAAACGTCTCCGATGAATACAACAGCCTGACGGAAGAACGGGTGAAAAAGCTGCAAAGGTATAACGGCCTGGAAGAAACCGGCATTGCCGATCCCGCGCTGCAAGCGCTGGTGTTCTCCGGCAACGCAGTAAGAACGGAAACCGCGCCGAAGCCCTCCAAAACCCCAAAGCCCAGCGAAACGCCGAAGCCGTGACGGGTGGGGGAAGGGAAAAAACAGTGAGGAGTTAGGAGTAAGGAGTGAAGAATTTTATAGTGCCTTTAATGAACGCAAGGAAGGCTTTCGTTCAATTATTCGACTATATAGAACTCCTAATTCCTCACTCCTAACTCCTAACTCTCCTTCGTCGCCTCCTCCGCCGCGCGCCTGGCCATCGGCCAGGAATAGCCCTTTCGCGTCAGCGACTGGGCGATTTTTTTCAGATCGTTTTGGAATTTGCGGCGGAGTTTTTTCGCCTGCTCCAGGCAGCGGCGGTATTCTTCTTCCTCGGGCACGGCGTCCAGGGCGGCCTGGGCTTCCTGTCCCGTTATGCCCTTCACGCGCAGTTCCTGGGCGATGCGGCGCTTGCCGTACTTGCGGCTGCGGCTATGCACCCACTGCTCGGCGAAGCGTCCGTCGCTCACAAGCTCATGCAGGTTCAGCGTCTCCAGCACTTTCTGAATCGTCGCTTCGCCGTACTGTGACCGCCGCAGGCGGGAAATGATTTCCTGTTCACTTCGTTCGCGCTGCGCCAGATACTTCATGGCCGTTTCCAGAGCGTGAGGATACCCGCGCTGCGCCATGAACAGGCGGTATTCGTCCGCGTCCAGGGGCTGGTCCACATGCAGCTTCCGTTCCAGAAACAGCGCGGAGGGAATTTTCAACGTTTCCCCGCTCATCAATCTGACCGTTGCCACGCCGTGCTGGCGCTTGATATCGATCACTTTATCGGCCACTGTCTTTATCCCCCAGCAACACGCAAATCATTTCAAAGTTCAAATCCGCCAGCACCCCGCGCCGTGCTTCGCTGGCCCCAGTGGTCAGCAGGGAAAAACCACACTGTCTTTGCGGATCAAAGAACAGGCCGTGCACCGCGCCGTAAGCCATTCCCTGGTGGCCGTAAAGCAAGGGCGAAAGGAAATATCCGTCATGCAGGACAAACGTGCCGAAACCCTGGGACAGGTTGCTCGCCCGCTCTCCGAAGGGCGTGACGACATGCCGCATTTCGTCCAGGCTTTCTTCGGTCAGGAAACCCGGCTTCATCCCGGCGATGCCAAGCTTTGCCAGCTCCGGCGCAGACACACACAGCGCACCGTGGGCCAGGTTATAGTGCAGTTCCGGGTTGACTTCTGCGGGGGGCATGGGACGGTTTCTTCGTTCCGCGGCGTTGAAGTTCGGGGTTTTGCTTCGAGGCAGGATGCGGACGGCGTCGGCCAGGTCCCCCTGGACTTTCTGCGGATAATAGGTCGCGGTCACGCCCAAGGGACAGAACACGGTTTCCTGCATCAGCGTTTCAAAATCTGTGTTTGTCGCCGCCTCCATCACCGCGCCGGCGATGCCCGCGCCGAAATTGGAGTACTCCCACTTCGTCCCCGGCAGATGGGCGGTGAAGCTATCGCCTTGCAGCAAGTCGCTCAAAGGCACGTTTTTGACGATGCCGGTATTGTAATCAACTCCGTCATGTATCCCAGCCGTGTGAGTAAGCAGCATCCTGAGCGTGACGGGCGTATCCGGCGCTTTGGGGTGGCGCAGCGGAAACGGCAGGTATTCGTTCACGTCCCGGTCAATATCCAGCCTTCCCTGTTCCTTCAGCTTCATCGCACCCAAGGCCGTGATGAATTTGCTCACTGACGCGGTGCGGAAGACGGTGTCCATTGTAACAGGTGTGTCCGGCGCGTGTGAAACGCCGAAAGCCGCTATGCCTGTGATTCCCGTTTGATCAAATAAACACAGGGAAGCACCCAGGCAGTGATACTTGTTCAGCACATTTTCCACCGCGCTGGCATCCGCCTTCGGCATATCGGAGGCGTTCATTTTTCGATTCGCCGGAAAAAAACTTAGAATCAACCGGTACAGTCCCCAATTTTTCATTGTGGTTCTCCTTGCATAAAATGGGTTCCCTCCGCGCACAATATGCCCATACCCGATTAAAAGGAGGGAAAACAAAATGCCCAATCAGAATGGATGCGCCCTGACCAGCAAAGACCTGAGCGTGCTGGAAGACCAGCTGACCCACGTTGCCATGAGCTGCCGCGTGGCCCAGCACCACGCCGAAGCGTTCCAGGATCCGCAATTGAAAGAAGTCGCCGCCACCGTGGCCCAGCATCACCGCCAGCACTTCGACGCGCTCTTCGCGTTCCTGAACGGCTGTCAGTAAGGGAGGGAAAACCATGAATCAGCAGAATCAAACCTGGAACCAGAACGCCCAGAACCAGCAGGCCGCAAATCAGCCCCTGACCGATCAGGAACTTGCCTTCGACCTGCTCTACCAGGAAAAGGCCCTGCTCGCCAACATCGCTTCCGAGGTGCTGGAGGTGAGCCAGCCCGGCATGCGCCAGGTGCTCAACGACTGCTATATGCAGATCGGTCAGGATCATCTGAGCATCTTCAACGCCATGGAGCAGAAGGGCTGGTATCCCGTCAAGTCCGCTCAGCAGCCCGACATCCAGACCGCCAAGCAGAAGTACCAGCAGATGCGCGGCACGATCTGAAAACTAAACAAGAGGAGTTTTCTGGGGGAAACCATTCTTTGCTGTCCGGGGCCTTCCGGCCCGGCCTCCGCTGAAAATATGCCAAAGGGCATATTTTCCGGGCGCTTCGGCCCCAAAGAAGGTTTCCCCCAGTTCCGCAACCTCAATTGTCGCAAGTCCGCTTCATGCGGACATTGCTCGTTTCGGTTGATCTCAGCGCGGACAAGATATCCGCCACCGGCGGCTGTCCGCGCTTCGTCCCCCTTCCAAGAAAGCCATAAAAGTTACAATCAGACTTATACCATTTTGCGAAAAACTTTTGCTTATAAATGGCCTAACCAACAGGAGTCCTTTCATACTGGGAGGATTCCTTTTTGTTCCTAACAATTATACCACAGAAAAAACGTAAAATGAAGATAAACGACTTCCATATCATAAGAAAATCTTGTAAAATGATAAATGATTCCAAAGCAAAGAAAGAGGAAAACGGCATGGATTATACATGGCATATTGATTCGCCTTTGGGTGGCATCACCCTGGCCAGCGACGGCGAAGCGCTGGTTGGTTTATGGTTCGACGGACAGAAGTATTTTGCCGCCGCACTGGCCCCGGCGCATGAAAGCAAGTATCTGCCCGTGTTCAAAGAAACAGAACGCTGGCTGGACATATATTTCGGTGGGAAGGAGCCGGACTTCACCCCGCCGCTTGCTTTGCGCGGAACAGCATTTCAAAAAGCGATATGGGATATTCTGCTTTTCATCCCCTACGGCGGCACAATGACCTATGGTGAAATCGCCCGGAGGACAGGCATCACGCGCATATCCGCCCGCGCCGTCGGCGGAGCGGTGGGGCGCAATCCCGTTTCCCTCATCGTGCCCTGCCATCGGGTGGTTGGTGCGGACGGCAGCCTGACCGGCTACGCGGGCGGAATCGAGCGCAAGCGCTTCCTGCTGGAAATGGAGCGAGACTACGCAGGAGAAGACGCTGGGGGAAACCATTCTTTGGAGGCCAAAGAATGGTTTCCCCCAGACCCCCATCCAAGAAAGCCATAAAGGAAAGCAAACACAGTAGGTATAGTTTCTACAACAAAAGTCTTTTCCTTTTTACAGTCTTTCTCGGGGCCTGAATCGTTACCTCATTCCTGACAAAAAACATTTGAAGTACAGTCCATCCCTTGACACATGAATAGAAATACGCTATGCTGTATACACAAACCGTTGACGCGGAGATCAAACCGTCGAGCGCACTCACAGAGAGCCGGGGCAGCTGGGAACCGGCAGAAAGCGGCGCGGCAAATGGACCGCCGAGGGAAAGGTGAACGGCGAAAGCGCCCTGTATCCGGACCGTATGCCTGCGTTAAAGGCAGGAAATGTGATGGCATTTCCTAAAGAGAGGATGCGCCGGGTCATTCCCCGCACATCAACAAAGGTGGTACCGCAAGGCAGTTTATCATGCCCTGTCCTTTGAAGAAGGACAGGGCTGTTTTTTTGCAAGGAGGCGTGTTCCATGGCAATCCGTCATCTGGTGCTGATGCGTTTGCAGCCCGGCGTGTTTACCCCGGAAGCCCGGCGGGATTATGAAGAAACCTTCGCCGCCCTGAAAGCGGCGCTGCCGGAAGATATCCTGGACGCGAAAGTATACGCGAACATCGTTGACCGGCCCCAGAACATGACGGTCATGATCGAAATGATCCTGAAGGATGAAGCTTCCCTGCCCTTGTATTTGCAGCACCCGCTGCACCAGGGGATCGGGAAGCGGTACAATCCCTTCGTGGAGGCCATCGCCTCCTTTGACTGCGAGGTGAGCGCGCCGTGATTCCGTCCATGCCGAACTATTCCCTGACCCTGCCCTCCTGGTCGGTGGGCGTGGATGCACTGAACAAACTCCGCGAGATCATCCCCGCCGGGAAAACCGCCGTGGTGATCGGCGGCAGGAAAGGCACCGCCGCCATCCGGGAACGGCTGGAAAAGGCAGCCGCAGATCATGTTTCCATCCTGGATTTCCTCTGGTACGGCGGCGAAGCGTCGGACGAAAACATCCAAATGCTGGCGGCAGAGGACGCGGTTCAGCAAGCGGATATGATCTTCGCCGTGGGTGGCGGCAAGGCCCTGGACACCTGCAAGGCGCTGGGCTTTCGCATCGGAAAGCCGGTGTACGCCTTCCCCACCATCGCCTCCACCTGCGCCGCCTGCACCGCTGTGGCGATCCTCTACCACCCGGACGGCAGCTTCGCCGCTCCCTGCTTCCTGCCCGGACCGCCCAAACACACGTTTATAGATACGGAGGTGATCGCATCCGCGCCCGAGCGGTACTTGTGGGCCGGGCTGGGCGACACCTACGCCAAGTATTTTGAGTCCTCCGTATCCAGCCGCGGGGACGAGCTGGCTTACTACCACGCCCTGGGCGTCAGCGTCAGCCGCTCCTGCCTCGATCCCCTGCTGCAATACGGGGAAAAGGCGTTCCGCGACCACAAGGAAAAGAAAGTGACCGAGGAACTGACCCAGGTGATTTTAACCGTCATCGTGACCACCGCCATCGCCTCCATCCTGCTCACGGCGGACAAGATCATCGACTACAACACCGGCCTGGCCCACGCCGTGTTCTACGCCCTGACCGCGTTCCCGGAGCTGCACATGGAGCGCGACCACCTGCACGGCGAAGTCGTCGGCTTCGGCGTGCTGATCCTGCTGCTGGCGGACGGCCAGGAAGAGATGTTCCGAAAGATGTACGCCTTCAACCGCTCCGTGGGCCTGCCGACCCGGCTGGAGCACATCGGCGTCACGGAAGCGGACCTTAACAAGGTGCTGCCCAAGGTCCTCTCCATGCCCGACATTGCCCACAATCCCTACCCCATCACGCTTGATATGCTGTCCGGCGCGTTCCGGAAGCTGCAAGATATGAAACCGTAATTTAGAAGGAGGAAACGAAAATGAAAAAGCTGGTATCCTTATTGATCGCCCTGTCCCTGGTGCTTTGCTGCGTATTCGGCGCGGCTGCGGAAGACAAGAAGCAGTATAAGATCGGCATCGTGCTGATGATCGAAAACGGCGCTTTCATGGACATGAAGAACGGCATCATCAAAGGTCTGAACGACCTGGGCTATGTGGAAGGCGACAACCTGACCATCGACTATCAGTGCGCCCAGGGCGACGCCACCAACCTGCAGACCATCTGCCAGAACATGGACGACGGCAGCTATGACCTGGTCGTCACCGTCGCCACGCCGCCCACCCAGGCGTTCGTCGGCCTGGAATCCGAAACGCCCAATGTGTTCTGCTCCGTGGCCGCGCCGGTCGTCGCGGGCGTCATGAGCGCTCTGGACACCCCGGACATGAACGCCACCGGCACCTCCAACGCCATTCCCGCGGGCGACATCATCGGCCTGGGCCTGCAGATCACGCCTGACGTAAAGACCTTCGGCCTCGTTTATTCCACCAGCGAAGTGAACGCCGTGAACGCCATGAACAACGCCAAGGAATTCCTGGACGCCAACGGCTTCAAGTATATCGAAAAGACCGTGGCAAATTCCGGCGAAGTGCAGACCGCCACTCAGGCCGTGCTGGAACAGGGCGCGGATGTGCTCTTTGTGGCGAATGACTCCGTGGTGCAGGCCGCCGTGGACATTCTGGCCGAGCTTTGCATCGAAGCGGGCGTGCCCACCTACTGCTGCTCCGCCACCACTGTCAAGTCCGGCTGCCTCGCCACCCTCGCCATGAGCGATGAATACATCGGCATCGTCACCGCCGGCATCGCCGCGCAGGTTCTCTCCGGCACGCCCGTCGCCGACATTCCCGCCATCGTGGTGCCCGCCGATATCGTGTCCGTCAACAGCGACACCCTTGCCGCCCTGGGCCTGGAGCTTCCCGAATCCGTGCTGGCCATGGGCGAAGTGCAGTATTTGAAGGCGGAGTAACCGCAAGTCCGTTAAAAAACACTGTTCACAGGTTAGAGTACAGAGTACAGAGTGCAGATTATTATGACACAGCACGAAAGGTTTCAAAATGTGCGCGTATGATTATCTGTACTCTGAACTCTGTTCTCTTCGCTATATACTCTGAATAAAAAAGCAGAAAAGGACTGACCCACCATGAAACTGTTGATCGGCTCGCTCCAGCTGGGCTTGCTGTATGGCATCCTGGCGCTGGGGATTTACATCAGCTTCCGCATCCTGTCGATACCCGACCTGACCACCGAAGGCAGCTTTGCCTTCGGTCTGTCCGTTTCCGCCGCGGTCACCGCCGCGGGGCATCCGGTGCTCGCGGTGTTCGCCGCCATGGCAGCGGGGGCGATTGCGGGCAGCGTGACGGGACTGCTGCAAACCCGGTTCAAAATCCATCCCATTTTATCCGGGATCATCACGATGAGCGGGCTCTATTCGATCAACCTGGCGGTGCTGGGCGGGTCGCCCAACCTGTCGCTGGTGCGGGCCGCGACGCTGTTCAAGCTCATTCCTTTTCTGAGCAAAAGCGACGCGATGACCGCGCTGCCTGTCGCAGCAGCGCTTCTGTTCCTCCTGCTGGTCATCCTGTTTTTCCACACGCACATCGGCATGTGCATCCGCGCCGTGGGCGACAATGAGGACATGGTGCGGGCGTCGTCCATCAACGTGAACGCCTGCAAGGTGCTGTCCTTTTCCGTGTCCAACGCGCTGATCGCCCTGTCCGGCGCGCTGATCGCCCAGTACCAGGGCTATGCGGACATATCCTCCAGCACCGGCATCCTGGTGGTGGGCCTGGCGTCCGTCATTATCGGCGAAGCCATCTTCGGCAGACGCAGCGTCACGCTGGGCTTCATTTCCGCCGTGGCCGGTTCGCTTATTTATCGCTACATCATCGCGCTGGCCACGCGCTACAGCCCGCTGCCCGCGTACATGCTGAAGCTGGTGTCAGCGGTCATCGTGGCGCTGGCGCTGATGATCCCGGCGCTGCGGGAGAACATGCGCAAGAACCGCTTAATGCAGGGAGGAAAAGCCCATGCTTGATATGAAGAACGCGGTCAAGATCTTTGAGCGGGGCACCTCCCTTGAGCATACCGCCCTGAATCACCTGAACCTGCATCTGGACGCCGGGGAGTTCGTCACCATCATCGGCTCCAACGGCGCGGGCAAATCCACGCTGTTCAACGCCATCTGCGGCACCTTCCTGCTGGACGAGGGCACGATTACCCTGGACGGGCAGGACATTACTTTCCTGAAAGAGCACAAGCGCGCCCTGAGCATCGGCCGGGTATTCCAGGACCCCATGAAGGGCACCGCGCCGCACATGACCATCGAAGAAAACCTGAGCCTGGCCTATTCCCGCGCCACCGCGAAGCCCCTCAGCTTCGCGCCTTCCCGCAAGCAGGTGGCGCTGTTCAAAGAGCGCATCGCCGAATTCGGCATGGGCCTGGAAGACCGGCTGAAAACCAGGGTAGGCCTGCTCTCCGGCGGCCAGCGCCAAGCGGTCACGCTGCTGATGTGTACCATCGTGCCGCCCAAGCTGCTCCTGCTGGACGAGCATACCGCCGCCCTCGACCCCGCCACCGCCGACAAGGTGATGGATATCACCCGGCGCACCGTGGAGCAGTACCGTCTGACCACCCTGATGATCACTCACAACATCGCCTCCGCCCTGTCCACCGGCGCACGCACGATCATGATGGATGAAGGGCAGATCCTGTTCGACATTTCCGGCGAGGAACGCGAACATACCACCGTGGATGACCTGCTGCGCTCCTACTCCGCCAGCCGCCACAAGGCGCTGGACAACGACAGGATGCTGCTGCAAGCCAACTGACGATCTTCCTGCGGCATAAGAAAAGCGCCATCGAAACGGCGCTTTTTCTGTTTGCATGATTATTGATGGAAGGATTTTGACTTTTGAATCGCGGCGTCCACAGCCTCCATCACGGCAGAGCGGAAAGCGTTCTTTTCCAGCGCGGCCACGCCTTCGATGGTGGTGCCGGCGGGGGAAGTGACCATATCCTTCAATTGTCCCGGATGCAGCCCGGTTTCCAGGGCCAGCTTCGCGCTGCCGAGGATGGTTTGCGCCGCGAAGCGCTGGGCAGTGGCTCTCGGCAGGCCGCCCCGCACGCCCGCATCCGCCATTGCTTCCAGGAACAGGAACACGAACGCCGGGGAGGAGCCGCTCAGGCCTGTCACCGCGTCCATTAAGCGCTCCGGCACTTCCTCCGCCATGCCCATGCAGGAGAGCAGCTTCATGCCGAACGCCCATTCCGCGTCGGTCACAAACTCCCCGCGGCACGCGGCCATCACGCCCTCGCCCACCATGGCGGGGGTGTTCGGCATCACACGGATGATGTGGGCGGTTTCATTTTCCAGCAGGCGGTGGAGCATGAATAAATCATACCCCGCCACAATGGAAATGATCAGCGCGTTGGGATTCGCCGCGCCCGCGATTTCAGCGCCTACCGCCTGGATGAACTGGGGCTTTACCGCCAGCAGCAGCATGTTTGCGGCGGCGGCTTCCGCGTTCTGATAGGTCACGTTCACGCCCAAATCGTTTTTCAGCTGCGTGCGCAGGCCGGGGTTCTTGTCCGATACCAGCACTTCCTCCGGGGTTAAAATCCCCGCTTTCAGCATTTGCCGCAGCATGGCCCCGCCCATGTTGCCGCAGCCTATGATACCAAGCTTGATCATGTTTTTTCCTCCTCCGTCAGCATCGCTTTTTCCAACAGGTCGGGCCTTCGCTCCCTGGTCACGGCGATGGCCTGTTCCCTGCGCCAGGCGGCGATTTTCGCGTGGTCGCCGTTTAATAATACCTCAGGAACTTCCATGCCCTCAAACTCCCTGGGCCGCGTGTACTGGGGATATTCCAGCAGGCCTGCATCGGAAAAGCTCTCGTCCTGGGAGCTTTCCTCGCTGCCCAGCACGCCGGGAATCAGCCGCGCCACGCAGTCCGTAAGCACCATCGCCCCCAGCTCGCCGCCGGTGAGTACATAGTCCCCAATGGACACCTCCAGGTCGATGTACTTGTCCAGCACCCGCTGATCCACGCCCTCATAGTGCCCGCACAAAAGAATCAGATGTTCTTCCTTGGATAATTCCTGGGCCAGCCTTTGGGTCAGGGGCACGCCCCGGGGAGAGAGATAAATCCTTTTTACGGGAACGCTTTCGTGCGGTTCCAGATTGGACAGGCAAGGCACGCCGCGCTTTTCGCATACCGCTTTGATGCAGTCCGCGATGGGCTGAGCCATCATCAGCATCCCCGCTCCGCCGCCGAAGGGATAATCGTCGGTGTTCTTGTGCTTGGACGCGGAGAAGGGGCGAATGTCCGTAGCCGTGATCTCAACGCGCCCCGCTTGCCGCGCGCGGCCCAGGATGCTGGCGGTCAGGACGCTGTCGAACATCTCCGGGAAAATCGTCAAAATATCAATTGTCATTCAAAACCTCGTCATCATTCGCGGGTTCAAGCTCCGAAAGCGCCGGATGGTTGGTCAGCCGCTTCACGATGCGCCACCCGTCCCGACAGCGGACGTAATTCTTTTCGATGGGCCGGAAGCCTAAATCCAGATAGACTTTTACCGCCAGCCAGGTGGTGGTTTGCGTGGGAATTTTGGCGTGGGTCTGGCCAAGGCCCTTCATGATCTGAATGACGTGGGAAATCATGGGCTTGGACAAACCTTTGCCCTGTTCTTCCCTGCGTACCGCCACCCAATGCAGCCAGCCGTCGCCGCTCTGGTCAATGCCGCGAATGTCGTAATATGCCGTGGCGGTGGCAACCTTCTCCCCCGCCTCGTTCACCACGAACACCATGCGGCCCGGCAGTTCGTCCGTGTGGTCGGCATAGTACCGCTTCCAGGCGTCCAGGCCCTGTTCCCAGGTATCAAATTCCTTCGCGCTCTTTTCAATCGCAATCCAGGCGTCCCGGTCGCCGTCGCGGTACATTTCATAATGATAGCCCGATGGCAGAGGGATTTCTTCCATACCAGCGATTTCGCCCCGCAGCATCAGCTCATAATACCGGATGCGGGCATCGTGGTTGTCCAATTGCGGTAAAGCCATTTATGCCTCCCAATCGCACACAGCCACCTCGGGCAGGCGCTTTTCGTCCACAGTCATGAAGCCGTTCTTCACGTCCACGGCAGGAATCACGTGCTTCAGGGCGGGCAGCAGCATTTCCCCTTTCGGCGTTTTGATCACATACACGTCGTTGCCGCCAGGCTGCAGAACGTCCTTCACCGTGCCGAGTTCATTGCCTTGCAGGTCGATCACTTTGCAGCCGATCAGGTCACAGATGAAGGTTTCGTCCTCCGAGAGTTCCACAGCGTGGGCCCTGTCCACGTACAGCATCACATTCCGCTGCTTTTCCGCTGCGTCCCGGTCCTTCGCGCCGTTCAGCCGGAGATACACCCCGTCCTCTCGCACGCTGATTTCCTCCACAGACACTTCGGCATATCCTTCGCGCTGCTTCACAAACACGGTTTCCAGGTCCAGAAACCGCTCCGGGTCGTCCGTGTCCGGCCGCACCTTCACCAGCCCTTTGATGCCCTGGGGACGCAGCACCTGGCCGATCAATAAATATTCTGACAACATTTGTTTTTGCGGGGGAAAGCGCTCTTTGGAGGCCAAAGAGCGCTTTCCCCCGCACCCCCTTCCGAGAAAGCCATAATATACACATATAATCAAAGGGCGGCAAAGGTCTGCCGCCCACGATTTCTTAACCCCGGGGAAGTATAAAGGGGTCAAAACCCCTTCATCAACAATCCGCAGGCGGCGGCATGTACGTCGCCGAGGAGCAACCGTAGGTTGCTTCCTATATCAATTTCTGACCGTAAAATGAGCGTTTCCGTAGGAAATGCCATTTTACAAGAAATTGATGGATCGAAAGAAAGGACAATTCATTGGCCTTTCTTTCGCAATCGGATGAAAACTTGTTTTCATCCGATTGATTACTGGATTTCCACAAACACCGGCTTGGCGTCTTTCGACGTTGCGGCCTTGACCAGGGTGCGGATGGCCTTGGCGATGCGGCCCTGTTTGCCGATGACCTTGCCCATATCGTCGGGCGCTACGGTCAGCTCCAGGATAATGGCTTCGGGCCCTTCGGTTTCCATTACCTGCACCTGGTCGGGCTGATCCACCAGTGATTTTGCCAGGAAAAGAACGAGTTCCCGCATGAATTTTCCTTTCTTAGCCTTCGATCGCGCCGGACTTCTTGAGCAGAATGCGGGCGGTATCGGTGGGCTGGGCGCCGTTCTTGATCCACTTCTGGGCCTTTTCGTTGTCGATCTTGATGTCGGCGGGCTGCTTCATGGGATCGTAGTAGCCGATTTCCTCGATGAAGCGGCCATCGCGGGCGTTGCGCTCGTCAGCGACGACGACGCGGTAGAAGGGGTGCTTTTTCATGCCCATTCTCTTGAGACGGATTTTCACAGCCATGGTATTTTTTCCTCCCTAAATTGAATTGATTTTATATGGTAATCATAGGAATATGATAACCGCGATTATTGCAAGCCCTTCATGTTCCGCATGGCGCGCATCATGCCGCGCTTGTTGCCCATCATCTGCTTCATCATTTTCTGCATCTGCTCGAACTGGCGAATGAGGGCGTTCACGTCCTGCACCGTCACGCCCGCGCCGGCGGCGATGCGCTTGCGGCGGGAAGCGTTCAGGATGGAGGGGTTGTGGCGCTCCTTGAGCGTCATTGAACAGATGATGGCTTCGGGCTTTTTGAGGGCGTTCTCGTCCACTTCCACGTCCTTGAGCTTGCTGCCCACGCCGGGGAGCATGCCCAGCACGTTCTGCAGCGGACCCATTTTCTTGATCTGACGCATCTGATCCAGGAAATCGTTCAGATCCATGTCCGTGGGGTTCTTTTTGTTTTTCGCCGCCAGCTTTTCGGCTTCTTCCAGTTCGGCGGCGGAGGTGGCCTTTTCGATCAGGGTCAGGATGTCGCCCATACCCAGGATGCGGCTGGCCATGCGGTCAGGATGGAAAGGTTCGATATCGCCGAGCTTTTCGCCGGTGCCGGCAAACTTGATGGGCTTGCCCGTCACGGCCCGCACGGAGAGCGCCGCACCGCCGCGGGTATCGCTGTCCAGCTTGGTGATGATGACACCGTCGATGCTCAGCTTTTCATCGAAGGTCTTGGCCACGTTCACGGCGTCCTGGCCGGTCATGGCGTCCACCACCAGCAGGATTTCCTGGGGCCGGACGGCAGCTTTCACGTCCTGCAGCTCCTGCATCAGCGCTTCGTCGATGTGCAGGCGGCCGGCGGTGTCGATGATCAGCACGTCCTGACCGTAATACCGGGCGTATTCCACCGCTTCCTTCGCGGTCTTGACGGGGCTTTGGGTGCCTTTCTCGAACACCGGCACACCCACCTGCTCACCCACGACCTGCAGCTGTTTGATAGCGGCGGGGCGATAAATATCGCAGGCGGCCAGCAGGGGCTTTTTGCCCTGCTTGGTGAGGTAGCCCGCCAGCTTGGCGGCCATGGTGGTTTTACCTGCGCCCTGCAGGCCGCAGAGCATATAGATCGTGGGCACCGAGGGCGACCAGGTCAGCTTGGCGTTGCTGCCGCCCATGAGCGCGGTCAGCTCTTCGTTGACGATCTTGATGACCTGCTGCCCGGCGTTCAGGTTGGCTAAAATCTCCGCGCCAATGCAGCGCTCGGTGGTCTTTTTGATGAAGTCCTTCACCACCAGGTAGTTCACGTCGGCTTCCAGCAGGGCCATGCGTACCTCGCGCATTGCGTCCTTGATGTTCTGCTCGCTGAGCTTGCCCTTGCCGGTCAGCTTTTTAAACGCTTTTTGCAGCTTGTCCGAAAGCCCTTCAAAGGCCATTACGCTTCCTCCTGATTCAACAATTCATCGATCCAGCGTCGGGCTTCGTTTAAATGCCCTTCCGTTTCCTCTGTGGCCCGCACCTTCATAAGCGCCGCCTGGCAGGCTCTGAGGCCCGTTTCCATTTCCCTAAAACGGCTGAGCAGCCCAAGCTTTTCTTCCAGCGCCGTCAGCTGCTTTTCCGTGCGGTTCACAGTGTCATGCACGCTCTGTCTGGAAACGGAAAACTGGCTTGCAATCTCGGCCAGGGAGAAATCCTCTTCCCAATGCAGCCGCGCCATTTCCCGCTGGTTCTCCGTCAGCATTTCGCCGTAGAACGCCAGCAGCCAGGAGAGCATCACTTTCTTTTCCATCGCGTTTTTTTCCATGACGGAAATCGCTTCTTTTGCCATCCCGGTCCTGCCTCCTGTCAAGCCATGTTCCTTGACAGAGGTATATTATACACGGTTTTTCGGTTCTGTCAAGCTTTTTTCCTTGACACGGAAAAAGTTACCATTCATATACCTGAATCGTAACGGAAAATGTTTTTCCCTGGCTTTGCTTCCGACGGGGATTGCATACTCCCGACTTTGACAGCAAAAGAGGCGCGAACCCAAGCGACATAAAGGTTTGCGCCTCTTTCGCTAATGCACAATATAGCCCGATTAACGAGAAACATCTCCTTTCTTCTGTCCCTCTTTTATTATATCATATTACGATATATTATGTAATAGTAAAATTATCGTACTTGACAAAAAAATAAAGGCCCCGTAAGCCTTTGCACTCTCCTGTCTGCAGTTTCGCTGTCAAATTCCCGGAAATTTAATAAGTTGGTTTTTTCTTG
>JAFWQM010000079.1 GCA_017509065.1 Clostridia bacterium | reverse complement strand
GCTCGAAAAACAATCCGGTGGATTGTTTTTAGCGGAGGCCGGGCGGCAGCCCAGGGCCGAAGGATATTTCAAGGTTGAGTGACGCAGGATGGACCGATTTATCGCCCGCAGATAATTCATGATTTAGTTGGGCGAGCAATAAGCTGTTGAGAGTATCTGACTTTTTGTCATTAACTGTAAATGACCTAATCCCTAATTCCTAATTCCTAATCCCTCAACCTTCACTGCATACTCCGCATGGCCTCATACGCCGGGTCTTCGGCGTCGAAACTGCGCTCCGGCGCATCGCCGCCCAGGGCTTCGATGGCGCTGCGAAGCTCGATATAGTCAAGATAAGGAGTTTCCTCGCTGGCAGCCAGAGCCATCAGCGAAGGCAGCGCCCGTTCATCCCCAAGCTTGCCCAGGCAGTCGGCCAGGATGGCTACGCTCTCCCTGCGTTCCCGGAACAGACGCAGGGCAGTCTGGAATACGTTTTCATCGCCCGGATAATCACAGAGCACCGTCAGCATGGCTTCCTGCCCGTTGGGGGAAGCCAGAGGCAGGGCGCGGCGCATGGCATCCACAGCCTGTTCGCCCATGGAAGCGAGGCTGTCCAGCGCGTTGTCGGCCAATTCGTCCTCGCCCTCTTCCCGGACGGCCTGCAGGCCAATGTAGTATTCCAGCGGGGCGACGGACTCGATTTCCCGCAGCAGCGTGATCGCCGCCATCCGAATGTCATGGGTGGCTTTTTCCTTTTTCAGCAGGTTCATCAGCGATTCTTCGGCGGAAAGGCCCAGCTCCGCGATACGGTTGAGCAGCATATCCGGGCAGGGAATGCGCTGCTTGAAATAATCCTCCATCCAGTTCACCAGCTGATGGGCATTGTCGAACTGGCCGAAGTATTCCCCCGGCTTCGCCCCGCCCAGCCAGTTCACCGGCGTGTCCAGAAAATCCGCGTATACGTCGGGCATGGCCGCTTCCATTTCGTCGTAGTTTTTGTACTTCTTGGCGTTCTCCTTCATCCAGACGGAAAGATACCGCTCAAATTCCTTGTCAAAATTGATGCAGCGCATTGTGTTCGCTCCTTTTTAGCTGTATGGCGTCATGCTGTGAACGATTCGTCACCGTTCTCCGGTTTTGATAAAATGGATCAGTTTTTCCAGATCATCAAATTCATCATAGTCGCCCATGATGCCTCCCCGATGATAAACAATTCCCGCCTGCTCATTGCGCTCCAGGCAGTCCAACAATTCCGCGAGGCCGTATCTGTGCGCAAATTCCGCGAAAGCCCGCGGTTTGATCTTCTCCGCGTACAGCCCTTTGCGGCACTGTTCCGGTTCACACTCATAACACCCGTTCAGGTTCTTTGCAATCACGCATTTCCTGATCTCGCACCATTCCGCGTCCTTGCACCAGGACAGCTCCAAAAAACCGTCCCGCCTGCATCCCTTGCATTCGGTGTTCTCGGAGCATAAACAGCAGGCTAAACCGCAGCGTGCAATTCCAAGTTCTCGTTTCATGTTATTCTCCTGTTAACTGTTCTCCTGAATTCCCGTGCACCTGGCAAGCAGCCGCAGGATGCGCTTCCTGCGCGGGGCGGCGGCGAGAGCCTGATGGGCTTCCTCCCAGCGGCCGGTGCAAATGAGTAAATAAACCGTAAACAGCGCGGGGAAACATACATCCCGGTATTCGTCGCAGGCGTACTGCTCCGCGGGACTCAAGCGCCTCCAAAGCGGCGGCAGCAGGCGGTAAATCGTCTCCGCGTCCACCGTGCCGTTCAGATTCATCACCATCAGATGCAGCGCGCGGTTCAGCGGTCCTGGACGCCTCGTATCCGGCAGGGAATACACCAGGCTTCCCAGCACAGCCAGCAGCATCCCCCGGTCGCCGTGAAGATCCATCTGGCGGGGATGGCGGCGGTCAAAAAGCGCGTCGGCGTCGTCCGGGTCGATTTCAAGCAGCGTTTCCAGGACGCGGCTTGCGGCTTCCTCCTCCCCCATCCGGCGCAAAGTCAGATATTTCAGCCGCAGGTAATCCACGCTCTGGGGCAGTTTATACAGTTCTTTGTCGATGAGCGTCAAAGCGTCCCGGGCCCGGTTCATCGCCCATGCAGTCTGGCAGTAGTCCTCCGCGTCGGTGATCGTGCGGCAAAGCTGCCGCGCGGTAATCAGCCGCTTTCGGGCTTCGGGATAACGTTGGCAGAGAAAGCAGGCTTCCGCGTATTTGAGCTGCGGTTTCAGCTCCTGCGGCAGCTTCTCCGCCGCGGTTTTCAAATAGGGCAGCGCTTCCTTCGGCGGCAGCAGCATCCCAAGCCACAGCGCGGCGCGGGGCGAATGCCCTTTTTTCCAGGCTTTCCGGGCCAGCTTCAGCGCTTCTTCCACGTCGGCCCGCGCCAGCGCACGGACAGAACGGCGGCACAGCTCGTCGCTCCGCGCGGTATGGGGCGGATACCAGACCGGCTTCCAGGCATAGTATTCCAGCAGATCCTGCGCCCGTTCGGAAAGAAGGCCGTCGGGATCGAGGCGCAGGCACTGATCCAGTGAAAGGTCGCCCAAATCTTCATTGCCTCGGTTCAAGGCGCATACGCCGATGGCATAGCATAAACTGCCCGTCAGCCCGTGCCTGGCGGCAGCCCGAAGCAGGCAGCGCTCCGCGGCGGTGTAACAGCCCATGCCGGAATAAATCTCCGCCAGTTCCAGGGCCAGCCCCGTATCGCCACTCTTTTCCAGCGCCTTCCGCATCATCCGCGCGGCATCGGGAAGCTGGGCGGGAGTATAGTGCTTTCGCGCCTTCACCGCCCAGTACGCTGCCGGCCGCTCAAAAGGGACAATATTGGTTCTTGCGCGGGTCATCGCGTCGCCCTTTCCAATAAATTCGTCAGATCCTGTCTGGTGAAACGGTGTGCCGTACGGCAGAAGTGGCATGTCAGTTCCGCGCCGCCGTCCTCGTCGATGAGCTGATTCAGTTCCTTGCGGCCCAGGGCAATCAGCGCCTTTTCCATCTTCTCCCGGCTGCAGTCGCACTGATAGCATACCGGCTCCCGGCTCAGGATTTCCATGTCCAGCCCGTCGAACCAGGCTTTGGCCAGGTCTTCCAGGGCTACATCCGCCACCTCCCGGCTGATAGCCGTAAAGAAGACGGAGCGGAATTCAAGCTGCTCCAGCAGTTCCTCGCTGCAGCCCGGCATAGCCTGCACCAGCACGCCGCCCGCGCTGAGGCAGTAGCGCTCATGCACCAGGCAGCCCAGCGCCACCAGGGAGGGCTGCTGCTCGGAAACGGTGAAATACTGGGCAAAGTCCTCGCCCAGTTCGCCGGACACCAGCTGGCTCTGGCCGATGTAGGGCTCCTTCATGCCCAAATCCTTGATGACGGTCAGCCGTCCGTGATGACCCACCAGGCCGCCCACATCCAAATGTCCGTCCTTTTTCAGCTGCAGGTCGGCTTCCGGGTGCATCGCCGAAATCTTCACCTTGCCACCGTGGGCCACGGCGGTCATTTTGCCAATGGGGCCGTCCCCCGCCACAGTCACGGTGACGGACGCTTCCGCATCCTTCATCATCACGCCCAGCATGGCGGTCGCCGTCATCGTGCGGCTCATCGCCGCCAGCGCCGTGGAGGACGGACAGTGAATGTCCGCCGCCTTCCGCGCCATGGCCGTGGTGCGGCACATGAGCACCTTCGCCTGCCCGCCTTTCAAGGTGATATGCAGCATTTCGTCCGGGAGGTTCAATACGTTATAGTTTTCGTTCATTGGGTTCTCCTATTGACATAATTCAAACCGATAAATCATGACCTTCCGCTTTCCCTCAGCGTACATTTCATTGTCCTGAGGAATGTCGGCGGTTTCGATATATTGCCCGCCTGCGAGCTGACAGGTTCTGGAGGAAGCGGTGTTCGTCGGATCGCAGGTGATGATGACATATTCCAACCTATGCTTTCTGGCCTGGTGAAACAGCAGCTTGCAGGCTTTGGCGGCATACCGGTGGCCCCGGTACGGCTCGTCGATGCCATATCCGATATTGCCGCCGATGTAGGTCTTGTCGTTGTGCCCGATCCGCAGGTCGCAATGGCCAATCTTCGTCCCGTCCGGCAGACAGATGTCAAAATAATATGTAGGCACCCAGCGCTTTTCGGGCTGTGCCTCGCAGGTCCTGTCCAGCCGCAGAACGATTTCCGGGGTTTTCAGGTCGTCGGTTTCAAAAAACATGCTTCGCCTCTTTCACATGTCCGCCAGTATATCATCCAGCGTTTCCTTCTTTGTCAGTGGCGTCCAGTGGCTTTCCAGGCAGACGTCCGCGTCGACGGCGGCAACCGTGTCCATGAACTTTTTGCACAGGGCCGGGTCTTTTTCCCACGTGGGAAAGGCTCCGCACGGCGCGTCGCCGAGGAACAGCACCTTATCATCCACAACCTGAATCAGCGTGGAATCGTCGGTGTGCGGCGCTTCCACCTGGAAGAGCCGTACCGGGCAATTCCCCAAGTCAAGCAGCATTTCACCGAAAAAAACAAGATCAGCGAGCGTCACGATCACAGGTCGGTTCCCGGCGTATTCCCTGCGGATGGATTCATCGAAAGAGAAAAACGCTTCCACACCCTCCCGTTCGATCTTATCCCGGATCGCTTTCAGATAAGCATTGGTCTTTTCGTTGGCGACGCAAAGGCCGTGGACGGCGTGCATCCCGAAAGTATGATCCCAGTGCCAGTGGGTGATCGCGGTCAGGCTTGGCAGAGGCAGGCCCGCTTCTTCCAGCGCGCGGTAAAACTCCTGCGTGTGCGCTTCGGAGTGTCCCGCGTCCACTGCCAGGCTCCATCTGTCGCCCCGGATGTAGGATAGGTTCGGGCGGTCGCGCTCCTGCTCAAACGGAAAAACCCAGATCCTTTCCGTCAGTCTGTTCAGCTTCATATGCAACTATCTCTCCCCGAACGGTATTTTTCCAGCCGGTACAACATTTCTTCGTCTATCTGATCATTACCGTTTTTGAAGTCATAGCCAAGTTTCCGGTAAAATGGCAGGCCGGTGATGGAGGCAGGCACTTCGATGCGTCTGGCGCGGAGGCCGTATTCATCCGCTTCCAAGGTTTCCACGATCCTCCTGCCGATGCCCTTGCCCTGATACTCCGGCAGGACGAAAATAGTGAACAGGCTGCTTTCGTCCTCCTTGCCCCAGTATGGGCCGATAGCTCCGCAGCCGATGATCTCCCTTTCTTCCTCGGCTACATAAAAGTGCGTCCAGGAGGCGCGCTTGACAATGTCCTCCGGCCGCATGTGGAGAATCAGTTCCTCCATCATCTCCGGGGGATAATCCTTCGTGTTGGAAATCCGCAGGGTGGTGATGATGACATCTGATACCGCCTGGGCGTCCGCGGGGTCAAACCGTCTGATCGTCATAACATGTTTCCTTCTTCAAAATAGAGTATCCAGCGCGGCCCCCAGCTTTGCTTTGAGTTCTTCCAGTTCCTCAGGCGAGGGCGTAAAGCGCGAGTCGGACAATTCTTTCCCCAGCTGCCAGACCGGACCGGGAGCGGGTGTGTCGCCCTGACGCCGGGGATGGATATGCCAGTGCATATGCAGTCCCTTCCCCGCGCCAAGCAGGGAATAATTCAGTTTATCCGGCTGGAACGCGTGATAAACCGCTTCGGCCACCAGCGCCATTTCATGCAGGAATTCATCCCGAAAGGCAGGTTCCAATTCGTGCAGTTCCGTGGCATGCTGTTTGCAGAGAAACACCGTGTAGCCCCGTATCCGCTGCTGGTCGCCGATCACCACATAACCGGTCTTTGTCTCCCGGACGAAATAAGGGTTGGTTCCGTTTTTGATTTGCGCGATCCGCTCGCAGATCAGGCAGTTATCCATGTTTTTCTCCTTTGACCATCCGCGCGATTATCGGCGGCGGACATCTTCTTCTTTGATGAAGGTCTGGCCGATCAACGCCTGCGTATAGACTTCGTCCGCTTCGCCCCGGATCACCGGGATCAGCTGATCCGCCAGCTCCGTCCTCATGGGGGATTTGTATTTGATATCCTCCGGTTTCAGCACGCCGCTCTTTCGCCGGGTGTAGCAGCGAACCTCCAGCGGAAGCAGGAACGAGCTGCCGTTCATGCCAACCTGCTTATGCACGATCTCCGCCGCGTAGAGTTCTTTGGGCCGGGGCAGGTACACGGACAGCCCGCACACCCAGAGGATCACCGCCACGGCAGGCAGCACAACCGGATAAGCGGTGATTTCCTTCCTGATATTCCGGTTGGGCTTAGCGACGAACCAGGACAGGACCGCCAGTACCACCGTGCCGATGAGCGTGATGGGAATCGTCATCAGCACAGCTTTGGTCTTCGCTTTCCTCGCGCAATCCGGGCACACGGCATAGGGCTTGATTTCCGTCAGCGTTTCCCGCGTGACGCGCTTATACCATCCCCACCTGTCCGCCGGACTCGTTTCTCTTTCCGTCGTCACGCAGGCATACAGGAGTTCCTCCCCGTTCGGCCCGCCGCATTGGATACACGCGCTCATGGTTTTCTCCTATCGCCTGATGTACTGCAATTCATAAGCGTTTCCCTATATATCAGCAATAATAGCTGATTTCGCCGAAAGTGTCTTTCCATTTCCTGATGATTTCAAAGCTTCTGGCCTCGATGACCTGCATGATCACGCGAAGCTGTCTTTCAGGAATAGCGGAACGATTGTTTTCCAGCAGGCATTTGCCGGAGCGTAAAATCCATATTTTCGTGACGTTCGGCGCTGGCTTTCCTTCCATGCACATGAACCGGCTCCAGAGGATTGTTCTCATTGATCCAGAAATACACCAGATACCCGCCGATCTTAAAAACTTGCGGCATGGCTGAAGCCTCCATCCCTGGCGAGCTCTATGATGATATGGGCGAGGCTTTCCAGATACTCCTGATAGCTCCGGATTTCCTCCGGAGTAAATCCTTTGACTTCTTCCCATCTGTAATCCGGAAGCCAGCAGACAGCGGAATGGAAGCCGCCCATAACGGGCTTTTCGATACAGACCTTCACCTGTTCCCGCCCGTTTTGGGTCATGCTTTCGGAATGAACGATTTCGGTCTCGTCATTCAGGGTCATGAATGGATACAGCACTGCCGATCTCTCCTTTTTAATTTCTCAGGCTGTGCAGCGGCGCGGGAATCCTGCCGCCCCGGGCGATAAATGCGTCGGAGGAGAAGGGATGCACGGGAATGACCGGGGCCCTTCCCAACAGCCCGCCGAATTCCACATAGTCCCCAACCTTTTTCCCCGGCGCGGGGATGATGCGGACGGCGGTGGTCTTGTTGTTGACCATGCCGATGGCGGCTTCGTCTGCAATAATGGCCGAGATCGTCGCGGCAGAGGTATCGCCGGGAATGGCGATCATGTCCAGGCCCACGGAACACACGCAGGTCATGGCCTCCAGCTTATCCAGCGTCAAAGCGCCGCAGGCGGCGGCTTCGATCATGCCGATGTCCTCGCTGACGGGGATGAACGCGCCTGACAGGCCCCCCACGTGGGAGGATGCCATGACTCCGCCCTTCTTCACCGCGTCGTTGAGCAGCGCCAACGCTGCGGTGGAGCCGTGGGTGCCGCATTTTTCCAGGCCCATTTCTTCCAATATATGCGCCACCGAGTCGCCGATTGCGGGCGTCGGGGCCAGAGAAAGATCGACGATGCCGAAGGGCACGCCCAAGCGCTGACTGGCTTCCATAGCGACGAGCTGACCCACGCGGGTGATGCGGAAGGCCGTGCGCTTGACGGTTTCGGCCACCACGTCAAAGGATTCTCCCCGCACGTTTTCCAGCGCCTTCTTCACCACGCCGGGGCCGCTGACGCCCACGCTGACCGCGCAGTCGCCTTCGCCGGGACCGTGGAACGCGCCGGCCATAAAGGGATTGTCCTCCACCGCGTTGGCGAAAATCACCAGCTTGGCGCAGCCCAGGCCGTCCTTGTCCCCGGTCTTTTCAGCCAGAGCCTTGATGGCCTCGCCGCACAGGCGCACGGCGTCCATGTCGATGCCCGCTCGGGTGGAGGCCACGTTGACGGAAGAACACATCAGGTCGGTTTCCGAAAGCGCCTGCGGAATCGAAGCGATCAGGCGCTGATCCGCGGCGGTCATGCCCTTCTGCACCAGGGCGGAATAGCCGCCGATAAAGTCCACGCCCGTTTCCTTGGCGGCGCGGTCCAGCGCCTCCGCCACGGGGATGGGGTCGTCGATGGCCCCGGTGATGAGGGACACGGGCGTGACGGAAATGCGCTTGTTCACGATGGGCACGCCGATTTCCCGCTCGATTTCGCGCCCGACCTTCACCAGATTTTCCGCCTGCCGTGCAATGCGGCTGTAGACCCGGCTGGCCAGACGGCGCTTGTCGTCGCACACGCAGTTGAACAGAGAAATGCCCATGGTGATCGTGCGCACGTCCAGCTTTTCCTGGTCGATCATGCGCAAGGTTTCAAAGATTTGGCTGGTTTGAATCATACGGCAGTTCCCCCGTCTTACACCTGATGCATGGCTTCAAAAATTTCGGTTTTCTGAATGCGGATCTGCAAGCCCAATTCCTTGCCTAAATCATTCAGCGCGCCCTGAAGTTCGTCAAAGGGGCAGGTGGGCTCTGATAAATCCACCACCATCACCATATTAAAAAACCCGTCCACAATCGTCTGGGAAATATCCAGTATATTCACGCCCCGCTCGAATAATACGTTGCTGACCCCGGCAATAATCCCCTTCCGGTCAAAGCCCAGCACCGTGACCACAGCCTTCGATTCCGCTGCCATTTTTGTTTCTCCTCTCCGGTGTATGGCGGACGCCATTTCACCTCTTATATTATAACACAAACAGCCATCTCCCGCAAGCGCGGCAAAAAACAGGGGCGGCGCTCAACCGTCCCCTGTCAGTACATGTTTGGTTATATCGCTTCTTTATGCAGAATGATCCATCCTTCGGGGGTCTTTTCCCCTTCGGGCAGGCCGTGGAGCGCGGCGTTCATGGAGACGATGGCCACCTCACACTGTTCATCGCTGGGCTGGCGGGTGGTGAGGCGCTGCATCTGCAGGCCGGGCCAGCGCATGGCCTTCGTAAACGGATTCTCCGCGTGAGCCACGGCTTTGAGCACCTCATAGCTGATGCCCGCCACGCAGGGTAAAAGGAGCAGCCGGCTCACCACGCGGAGGAGATAATGCGCGCCCAGGTCGAAGCCGGTCAGCTGCAGCACCAGCACGTCGATTATCGAATAGAAGATGATGCTCAGGAAGAAGGTGAGCAGCAGGAAACTGGTACCACAGCGGGGGTGCAGGGTGGTGAACTGCTGGGCGTTTTTCGGCGTCAGCGGCAGGTCGTGCTCATGGCAGTACACGGTTTTATGTTCCGAGCCGTGGTACTGGAAGGTCTTTTTCATTTCGGGTATACGGCCCACGAACCCGATATACGCGATCAATAGCGCGATGCGGATGACGCCGCTGACCAGGTTTTTCACCAGCAGCGTCCCGCCGGTCGGGTTCTTGGGGAAGAGCAGGATCACCAGGTTGGGCAGCAGCACGAACAGGCCGATGCTCATGGCCACGGCCATCACGATGGCGACGCCCATAACCACCTTGTCCACGTTCTTGCCCAGCTTTTCCGCCAGCCATTTTTCAAACTTGCTGGGTTCTTCCTCTTCTTCATTGCCGGACATTTTCATGCTGTCCTCCAGGACGCGCATGCCGATGCCCAGCATCTGGATCATGTTCACCGAGCCGCGGATAAAGGGCTTGCCCATCCAGGGATGCTTTTTGCTGGGGGCTTCATAGTCCTCCCGCTTCACCACGATATCACCGTTGGGCCGGCGCACCGCCACGGCGATAGCATCCGGGCTTTTCATCATCACGCCGTCCAGCACCGCCTGGCCGCCGATGTCCGCCCGGGGGCAGGACGCGCCGGTATTCTCCTTTTTGCTCATGGTTATATACCTCTAACTATTTTTTGACACAATTCACCTGAATATGAGAAAAGCAGCACCCACCACTTTCAGGCGGCACTGCTTTTATTGGGTTCACTGCATGCCAAAGCGCTTCTTGAAGCGGTCGACGCGGCCGCCGGTGTCCACCAGCTTCTGCTTGCCGGTGAAGAAGGGGTGGCACTTCGAGCAGATTTCAACCCTCAGTTCCTTCTTGGTGGAGCCGGTCTCAAAGGTCTCGCCGCACACGCAGCGCACGATGCACTTCTCGTACTTGGGATGGATCTTTTCCTTCATTGTTTTCACCTCTTTTGCCCTTGCAATTGGGATTCATGGGGGGCTGCCCATGAGCCGCAGATGGTATTATAGCATGGATGGCGCAAGAATGCAAGGATTATTTTTTTTCTGTTTTTTCTGGGGGAACCGCTCTTTGGTGCCCAAAGAGCGGTTCCCCCAGGCCCCTTCCGAGAAAGGCTGCTGAAGAGAAAAAACCTTTGCTATAAGTACCAGCCTAATGTGTTTGTTTCCCTTTATGGCTTTCTTGGATGGGGGTCTGGGGGAAACCATTCTTTGGCCCCCAAAGAATGGTTTCCCCCAGAAAAGCATAAACAATAACCTACTCTGTACCAAGGCGAGCGCTGACTACACGGGGCAGGCCGTTCAGGTCGGGAAGGATGCGGATGGATTGAAAGTCCTTTTCCAGCAGCGCGGCCACGGCGTCCGCTTCCCCGTCGCCCGTTTCCAGGCAGAGCCAGCCTTGGGGCTTCAGATGGAGCGGCGCTTCCGCGGCAATGCGGCGGTAGAAATCCAGTCCGTCCGCGCCGCCAAACAGGGCAAGGGCAGGTTCCCTTTCCACCTCCGCCTGCAGCTTGCCGCGAAGGCCGTCGGGAATATAGGGCGGATTGCTGATGATCACATCAAACCGTTCATCCGCTGTCGGGGCGAACAGGTCGCCTTGCAGGAAACGAACCTCCGCCTGCAGATCCCGCGCGTTCTCCGTCGCCAGGGAAAGCACATCACGGCTGATGTCTGTCCCGGTGACGATTGCCCCCGGACACAGCTTTTTGATCGCTATGCCGAGAGCGCCCGTGCCGGTGCATAAGTCCAGCACAGCGTCGCCCGGCCGGATATGCCGCAGCGCTTCCTCGCACAGCGCTTCCGTATCGTTCCGGGGAATCAGCGCGCGGGGATCGGTTTTGAAGGAAAAGCCCATGAAGCTCTGACTGCCAAGAATGTATTGCAGCGGCTCCCGCTTTTCGCGCCGCGCGACCATTGTGTCAAAGGCTGCTTCCTCCGTGTCCGTCAGCGTCCGGCCCTTGTCGACCAGCATCATCAGCCGGGATGTACGCAGCGCTTCGGCCAGCAGATATTCCGCGTCCAGCCGCGGGTCGGGAACGTTCCGCAGCCGCTGTTCGGCGGCCCTGATCGCTTCCAGTACGGTCATTGTTTCCCCTCTTTTTTGTCAGTTCCAATCATACTGCCTCTCGTCTCAATGTAATAACTGTAAAACTTTTTCCTGCTTCTTGCGCTTTATGGACAAAAATGGTACAATCCTATTGTCAGAAACCCAAATTTAAACAAGAAAAGGGGGCTTTTCGATGAAACGCCGGGTTGTTTGCATTACGCTGCTGCTGATCCTGTGTTTCTCCTTTGTGCCCGAGGCGCGGGCCATGGCGACTCTGGATCATTTTTTCAACGCCAATTTCGGCAGAAGCTACGACGTGTATTCCGGCCCTGGCAAAGATTATTACCGCGCCAACATGGGCAAAGCCATGTACGGCGGCGGCTCTGCCCGCGTGTACGGCATGGACGGCGACTGGATCATGATCGGCTACCAGCTGTCCAACGGCGACTACCGTATCGGCTACATACACAAAGACGCCCTGAAAACAGCCAAATACCTGGAAGGCACAATCGAACCGCTGTCCTTCGATCATGACATCGCTTTCGCCGACAATAACTGCTACATCACCGACGACCCGATCATCAATAATAAGATAATCTGCAGCCTGCCCGAAAACACGCCCATCATCGTGCTTGCTACCATGGGCAATTCCTGGACGTATGTCGAAGTAAAAACTTCCCAGGGCTGGATGCGCGGCTTCATCTGGAGCACGCACCTGAAAAGCGACAGCATCCTCGTCTCCCCCGCGCCAACGTCGTCTCCTATGAGCAACTTATCTGCGGAGTCCCTGGCTTTAAAACTGTCGACCAATACGCCAAAGCCCACCGCTCCATGGGTGACCAAGTCGCCCGTTACCATCTCGCACATTGCCACGGCTGCCCCGCTGATCACAGCCCAGCCTTTGGCCACCTCTGCCCCGTCCACGAGCGCCAATGAATGGCTGCCCACGCCAATGACCCTGTATCTGACCGGAAACTGGCCCGTGTACTCCGGTCCCGGCGAATACTATTACCGCGCCAACAAAGGCAAAGCGACCAAGGGAGAAGGCTCCTGCCATGTGTACGGCATCGAAAACCTGGGCTACAGCAACTGGGTCATGATCGGATACTATATGACTTCCGGCGGATACCGGATCGGTTACATCCGGGCGGAAGCGCTGGGCGCGAGATTCAACGAAGTACCCGAACTGAAGCTGACTTACCGGACACGCCGTCTGAATATGACTGCCATGCTGACCGACGATCCCCTGTACACCAGTTCGGCCGTGGCTTCCCTTCCCTCCGGCACCTACGTGCAATTCCTGGGCTACGTGTATTCCTCCGACGCCGTATGGGCTTACGTGGAAGCGCTGTCCAACAACCAGATCATGCGCGGCTTTATCCTCGCCGGCGCTCTGGAAACGGAACAGCCATACTGAGCGGATGCGGGTGTGAGGGGCTGATTCAGTCGGTCCTCACTCCTGACGCTTCCCTGCCTCGAGCGCAAGCTTCACAGCGCAGCGCACGCAATCGTCACACTCGCACAGGACGCGGCCGGTGGCAAGGCCCTTCAGATCCTTACAGACGGATGCGCCGCATTCCTCCGTGAAAGCCCGGTGCATTGCTTTGGCGGAGCGCAGGATCGGCGCGCCTTGCCAGGTAAAGCAGCCCAGCAGCATTTCCGATGCGCACAGCGCGCCGCAGGTCGCTTCCATGCAGCCCATGCCCACGCCGAACGCCGCGCCTGTTTTCCGCAGCGTTTCCACCGGCAGCCCGGCTTCCGGCGCAAACGCGCACAGCACCGCCTGGCAGCAGTTATAGCCGCTGTGTTTGAGCATCACGGCGTATTCCTGTTTGAACCGCCTCCGCAGCAATTCATAGCGGAGGCGTTTTTCTTCTTTGGCAAAGTGGACTTCCCGGAACTGCTCCGGGTTGTTTTCATATGACAGCGCGGTTTCTCCGAACTGTTCGCTGGTCAGGTCAAACACACAGCCGCCCACTGTGTTGTAGCAGTGGAAATTTCCGTCTCCCAGCGGCACACCGTACACCTTGCCGCCGAACATGTCCTGCGCAAGAAACGCGGTGATGGAGCATTGGCCCAGCGTCCGGTTCTCCGGCGTCCAGTCCCCGCGCATCCTGGGCGCGCAAGTCTCCGCGCTCCAGATATCCTCCAGGAGATCGTAGTAATCGCAGGGTGTCAGGCCGTTCGCGTCCCGCGCGTCGGCCTGCTCCCAGCCGTAAAACCGATAGGGCATCTTCGTTTCCCCCCTTGTTGGCGTTTCTCTCATTCACTGAGCGCTGAAACGGCTTCCTTCGCCGGAAAAGTCCCCATTACGGTTTTGTTTTTTCCGCCACTTTTTCCAGCGCTTTTATCAGCGGAATGCCCAGCACGAAGCAAGCCAGGGCTTCGCCCGCGCCGACCGTGAGCATGCTCATCCAAAGCGGTTCACCGAAGGCCACGTGGAGCATAATGCCGATGATGATGGCGTTGCTCAGAACGGGCATCAGCGCGGCCAGGTACAGGTTCTTTCTCAGGATCCGGGTCAGCACAGCGGCAATCAGGGTGGCCAGCGTGCCGAAAACCATGTCCATCCAGCCCACAGGGCTGAGGATATTCGCCAGGAAACACCCCACCGTCAGGCCGGGGATCGCCGCGGGAAACAGAACAGGCAGCAGGGTCAGGGCTTCGGACACGCGCACCTGCACAGCGCTGAAGCTGATAGCCTGGAGCAGGATCGTCAGGCCGGCATACACCGCCGCGATACACCCGCCGAAGCACAGTTTTTGTGCAGCAGAATACTTTTTCATAGCTCATTCTTCCTTCCGCCGATCAGCAATCGGCAGTTCAGGATTGTATCATAGAATCTCAGAAATGGCAATCTCTTTCCGCGAATACGCGGAAAAACATAAGTCAAGAATATTTAAACAAAAACCTTCCCGCAGGGGGGAAGGCTTTCAGAATAAACATATTAGCTTCTCTGAATCACGATTTCGCAGCGCGCTGCTCTTCCAGGTTCATCTGGCCGGCTTTCTTCTGTTTGGCGCTGCGCCAGGCATACATGATGAGGGCCAGGGCGATGACGCCGTAGCTGAGGAACGCACGGAAGTACTCGCCCACGGCGGAGTTGCCGAACATGTTGGACGCGGCGCTCTGGGCGGTGATGAACAGGGAGTGGAACAGGAAAGTGCCGACCAACGCCTGCAAGTTGGTGGCCCGGTCAATGGACGCGCCGCCGACCAGGATGGCCGCGCCGGCGTACAGGCCCACCTGCTCATGTGCGGCGTAGGTCTGGAAGGTACCGATGCCCTCGCTCTGCATGAACACGATCTGGCCCCAGCCCGCCAGCACGGTGGAAATCATGATGGCGATGACGCGGGTGCGGTCCACATTGATGCCGGAGGCGTTGGCCACGGTTTGATTCTGGCCCACGGCGCGGAACTTCTGGCCCAGGCGCGTGCGCATGATGGTGGAGTTGAACAGGCACAGGCCCAGGATCAGCAGCCAGGTGACCAGGGGCAGCTTCAGTTCGCGGCCATGAGTGCCGTTGACGATCGCCGCCACCTGGGGAATGCTGAACACGCCGGCAATCACAGCGGCGACAGCCACGCAGCCGATCATCCGTTTGACTGTGATCTTTTTACGGATTAGCTGTACGATGGAAGCTAAGGCCAGCACGCCGCAGAAAACGTACAGCGCCAGCAGGAAGGAGATATGAGCGATGCCGTCGATGGCGGTGTAAAGACCCACGGAACCGGTCAGGTTCAGGGTGTTCTGCACGCCGGACGCGCCCACGATGGTCACGTTGCTGTTCAGGGGAATAATGGAACCGAAGATGAACAGGAACAGCAATTGATACGCGCCGTTGGCGAAGTAGCCCAGAATCAGGGAGCCGATGGTTTCCTGGCCCTTCATCTTGTTCAGCAGCCTGCCGATCAGGAAGCCGAAGAACGCGCCCAGCGGCAGCGTGATGGCCGCGGCCAGCAGGATGCCCGGAACGCCGGAAATGCCCCAGCTGATGGTCAGAAGCAATCCGATCTGGGCTGCCATGGCCCCGATGGTAATGGCGAAGTTGATGCCCATGCCCGCGATGATGGGAATGATCAGCGCAAGCACGATAAAGGCGTTGCGGTTAAGACGCAGCAGCAGCTGGCTGGCCACATAGTTGATGTCCAGGCCGGAGGTGATGATGAACAGCACGCTCAGGGCGATGAACAGGTACGTGACGATGTATTTCTCCAGATGCGCCTTGAATTGGTTTTCCTTACGCACGGCGTCCACCTCCAGTCTGCGTCAGGGCGTACAGGATGATTCCGTTGGAAATCATGATGCGCATGACCTCGCTCAGGCCGCCGCCGGCCACCACGGAATTGGCGATCTGCTGGCCGAACACCAGCACGCCCTCGAACAGGAACACACCGATGAGCACGTGGCTGACCTTGGCTTTGCTCACCGTAGCGCCACCAATGAGGATGGCGGAGGAAGCGATGAAGCCGAGCTGCCTTGGCGCGGTGTAGAGCTGGGCGTAGCCGAACGCCTGGGAGTAGATCACGATACCCACGGCGGCAATCACGGTGGAAAGCACCGTGCCGACCGTGCGCATATGGTTCACGTTGATACCGCTGGCTTCCGCGAAGCGGGGGTTGGAGCCCGCCGCCGTCATGGCGATGCCAAGGCGCGAGCGGGAGAACAGCCACACGCCCAGGCAGCACAGGCACAGGAACAGCAGGCCGCCGGTGGGCACCTTGACGCCCAGCACCTTGAACGCCAGGAAGTTATCCAGCAGATGGGCGAAGGAGCCCAGCAGGCTGTGGGTCACGCGCAGGCCCTTGCCGCTCAGCAGCCAGATGATCTTGGGATTGTTGAAAGGCAGCATCATCCAGCCGATGCACATGAGGGAAACGAAGGAGAAGCCCACGTAGGTGGAAATGGTCATTTCGTTGCCTTTCATGCGGTTGAGCAGCTTGGAGTACGCCCAGCCCAGCGGCAGGGACACCAGCGCGCCGACAGCGCAAGCGAACAGCAGCGCCGGGAAGCCCACCATATTGAACTGCAAGGCGATCACAATGCCCAGCAGGCCGGAAATGCAGCCGATGGTCATGCCCATATTCAGGCCGATGCCGCACTGGATGCCGGGCATCATGGCCAGCACCAGCACGCCGTACATGGTCATGCGCTCCAGCACGTTGCCCAGCATCATGCGCACGCTGATATTGTAGAACTCCGCCAGCAGGCACAGATACACGAAGAAGAGGGCGATGATGGTGCGCGGCACGCCGAAGCGCTCCGTCAGAGGCTTCCAGAAGAATACCACCAGCCCCAGCAGCAGCACGGCCACGCCCGCCAGCAGCAGGGTCTGGGCCATGGAGGCCAGGTTCATTTTCCAGGCGCTCTCGCTGTCCGGCGCGGCCTGGTAGGTTTTATACGTGGCGTAGCGGGCGGAGAAAGTGTTTTCCTCCAGCCACAGTACCTTTTCGATGTTTCCGCGCAGGGTGTTCTGCAGTTTGCTGCTCAGGGTGCCAAGATCGGGAATGATCGCCACCAGCTGTTTGTTCAGTTCTTCATAGGCGGCGTTCTTTTCCGATTCTTCTTTATTCAGGGCTTCGGTGGGGGTAAAGTACTGATAATCCGCCAGCGTTTCGCCCACGGTCTCCGCGCCGGCTTCCGCTTCGGCGGGCGGGGGAATGGTTTCACCCTTTTCCGCGGCGGCGATGTGCTCGGCGGCGGATTTCAGCAGCGCGTCCCGGAACTTTTCGCCGCCCGCCAGTTCGGGCGCTTCCTGGGTGAGCTTGTCCCACAGGGCGTCGTTTTCCAGCCCAGCGTATTCAGACCAGTCCGGGATAGCGGTGGCCAGCGCGGTCAACAGCTGGTTCTGAAACTCGGCGTCTTCCTTGGCCTGCTGCTTCACCGCCATATCCCGTGCCAGGCGCACAAAGCCATCCTTCAAATGGGCGTTGCTTTCCTTGAGCAGGTCGGGCGCGGTCTTTCCCAGCGCAGCGAATACATCGTCATCCGCGATTTCTTCGGCCGCGATGGCTTTCCAGTCCGAAACGCTGTCCACCAGCTGGACGTACAGATCCGCGTATGCCGCGCGTTCGGCGGCGGACAGGCTTTCCGATTCGCCCAGCGCCTTTTCAAAAGCGCTGATGGCGTTTTCCAGCGCCGCCTGATCCTGTACCACGGGGTTTGCGTACAGCTTTTCCGCTTCGGCGCGGGCTTCGTTCATGGCTCCGTCGCAGATGGCATTCACTTCATCCAGGCCGCGCTTGCGGAAATTCTTGTCCTTGCGCAGCTCTGCCAGCTTATCGGCGCGCGCCTGCTGGGCGATGCTGTTGATCAATCCTTCGGACGCGGCGTGCAGCACGGCATTGGTGCGCATCCTGTCCAGGCTCGCCACGCTCTCCTGTGTGCCCTGCAGCGCATAGCCGCCGATGGATGAGCCGATCAGCGCCGCCGCCAGGATGAACAGCACGATGGGCACGATCCGGGAACGAATGCCCGGCTTTTCCCTGGTCTTATCGCTCATGCTCCTTCACCCTCCTTGCTTTTCACGCCGGACATCGCCAGACCGAAAGCAGTATCTGAAGCGTCCACTTTCAGAATGTCCACTACTTTGCCTTCCGCCACAATGGCGATGCGGTCGCAGATAGAACGCAGTTCCTGTAATTCGGACGATACCATCACGATGGTCATGCCCTTCTCCCGGTTGAGGCGCACCAGCGTTTCCAGCACAAGCTGCTTCGCGCCGATATCGATGCCGCGGGTGGGCTCGGATACAAACAGAAATTTGGGATTCAGCGCCAGCGCGCGGGCCACGCACACCTTCTGCTGATTGCCGCCGGACAGGGTGCCCACGGGCTGGGCGGGGGAAGTGCAGCGGATATCCAGCTCTTTGATCATTTCCTCCGCGTAGCGGCGGATGGCCCGGGAATCTCTTTGGCGCAGGAAGCTTTTCATATAAGCGCCGTTCACCTGCATGGCGGTAAACACGATGTTGTTTTCAATGGACTGGTCCAGCAGCAGGCCCACGCCGCGCCGGTCCTCGCTCACCATGGCGAGGCCCGCTTTCAGCGCGGCCCCGGCGTCGCCCAGGTTCAGCTTCTTGCCGAACAGCTCCACATCACCCGCGGCTTCGTACAGGCCCATCACGCCGTTGGGAACGCCGATCTTGCCCTGGCCGGCCAGGCCGCCGATGCCCAGGATCTCGCCTTCGCGCACATCCAGGTTAATCCCCTTATCCACTTCGCCGGGCATGTTTACCCAGAGATCACGGATGGACATAGCAATGCCGCCCTGCACTTCTTCCTTGCGCTTCTCCACCTGAACCACGCTCTCGCTGCCGCGGCCAATCATCAGCGCGGCCAGCTTTTCAGGCGTCGTTTCGGCTTTTGGGAAGGAGGAAACCAGCTGGCCGTCCCTAAGGATGGTCACGCTATCGGCGGCGTTCATCACTTCGTCCAGACGGTGGGTAATGAAGATGATGGCGATGCCTTTGGCCGCGATGGATTTCATTACGTCCAGCAGCTGCTGGGCTTCGCTCTCCGTCAGCACGGCGGTGGGCTCGTCGAACACCAGCAGCTTCATGCCGGACTTGTCGATTTCACGGGCGATTTCGATGAACTGCATATGCCCGACCGGCAGGCCGCTGACCAATGTGTATTCCTCGATGCTCATGCCCACGTCATCCAGCGCCTTGCGGGCGTCTTTCGCCATTGCTTCCATATCCAGGAATTCCAGGTCCTTGCCCAGAATTTTGCTGATTGCCCAGCTCTTGGTGATCTCGCGGTTCAGCTTGATATTGTCCGTTACGCTGAAACCGGGGATGAGCATAAACTCCTGGTGCACCATGCCGATGCCCTTTTCCATGGCGGCCATGGGGGAGGCGATGTTTACCTTTTCTCCGTCAAAAATCACTTCTCCCTCGAAGCCGCCGGTGGAATGAATGACCGGCATGCCAAACAGCACGTTCATCAGCGTGCTTTTCCCGGCGCCGTTCTCGCCCAGCAGGGCATGGATCTCGCCGGGACGGATCTTCAAAGACACGTCCCTGAGCACCGCGTTGGAACCATACATCTTGGTAATATGGTTCATTTCAAGGATAAACTCGCTTGCCAACAACCACAACTCCTTCCCTCTGTAAGCAACAGGAACCGCGTCCGCGCTTCCTGAAAGCGGGCTTTCCGCCGAACGCCTTTTTGGGGTGTACGCGGGAAAAACCGCCTGACTGACTGTCAGGAGAACAGAGCACTCTATTCACCCAGACAGAATTATAAATGAAGCTTCTTTACAAAAATGGAGGGCTGTCCGGGACGGCCGAAAAACGGTTGCCCGGACAGCCCTGTATGATTCGGTTTTAGTTCAGGTAATCCGCGAAATTGATGGGCTCGAGGGCGATCAGCAGGTAGTTGGCATATTCGTTGCCCGCGGCGTCCACATAGGTGCCCAGGTCGATTTCACCGCCGGTGGCGTTGGTGAAGCACTGGTTCAGCACGTCCATATCGATCTTGCCGTTGGTCTTGCCTTCAGCATAAGCGCAGGCATACTCAAAGCCGGCGTTGATCATGGACATGTTCACGGGCAGGCTCCAAGTGGAGAAGCGGTTCACGGCGTCATGCTCGTTCAGGTAGACAGCCAGGTTCTTGATAGCGCCGTCCACATCGCCGTAGGTGGCGGTGAGACCGAAGGCTTCCTGGAATCCGTGATAGGGACTGGGGCAGCAGGGCAGAGCATAGTAGGCGTTGGGCTCGTTCACGATAGCCTGCTGCAGAGCGACCTGCAGACCGCAGTTGGTGCAGTAGAAGCACACCTTCTTGCCGGCGTATTCCGCCATGACCTTCGGGATGTCTTCCAGCACGGCCGCCTGAGCGCCGCTCATGCCGGCGTCACCGGTGGGGTCGGGGCAGTCGCGTTCCACGAATTCGATGCCCATGCTCTCGGCAGTGGCCTTCATGGCGTCGCGCTTGGCAACGATGGTTTCATAGGACAGATGGCGGGCGAAAGAATAGTGCACCAGCACGTCGCAGTCCCAGCCGCTGGCCAGGTCAGCCACCTGGTAGCCGCAGCCGATTTCGTCGTTGGCCAGCACGATGTCGGCGGCAGCGGCGATGTCAGCGGGGTCTTCAGCGGGAACGCCGGCGATGAACAGGATGTCGTCGCGGCCCATTTCATTGGCAATCTGGGTGAAAGCGGCGGTAGCGCCCTGCACGGCCTGCACGAAAATGATGGCCTTCACTTCGGGGTCGCTGGCGAAAGCGATCAGCTTGGAAATGGTGGTTTCAACCTCGGAGGAGAAAGCGTCCGGATAGGTGTCATGAATGACGATGTCAGGATACTTTTCCAGCAGGGAGGTGGCGGCGTAGACTTCTTCTTCGCCCTGGGAGGTGGTGCCGGTCATAATGGCGATTTTGTAGGCGGGAGCTTCGGCGAAAGCGATATTCGCCGCGCCGACGAGCATCATCGCGGCCAGCATGAGAGCAAGCAGTTTCTTCATGAATGAGTCCTCCTTCAATACGTTATCCATCGAATGGAATTTAAACGATATTATACAGACACGCTCCCTTTCTGTCAAGCGAAAAACAGAATAAATGCAGCGATTATGCATTTTTTATACATTTTCCAATTAGAATCCAATTTTTCCCTTTTTACAGAAACTGCCGCCGGAGATACTTTTTTCAAAAACATATTGCAATTCAGTGTCGAAATTATTATAATATGTAACATAAATGTACAAAAAACGTTGTACAGAAACCGCTTGCGCCTGGAAGGCGGGTATACATTTCATCGCGGCGCTTGGTGACGAGTCGGGAATACGAAAGGGGCTGTGCGTATGTTCACAAGGATCGGGAAAAAAATCAAAACCGTAGCGACAGTGCTGTTCTACATAATGGCTGTTTCATCGGTGATCGGCGCTTTCTATGTCATCTTCAACTTCGGCAAGCTGTTCGGCGTCGGCAATGCCATCCTGCTGGGCGTGCTGATCGCCCTGGTCGGCTGCCTGCTGGCCTGGCTCAGTTCCATCACGCTGTACGGGTACGGCGAACTGGTGGACAATTCCACGATCATCAAGGAAATGCTCGCGGGCAGCGCGTCCGCGGATCAAGTGGAAAAAAGAACGTCTCCTTTCAACGGCCTGGCGAAAGCGGTCGGCGGTGCACGCGCCGCACGCCCTGCCCAGCCCGCGCAGCCGCAGCAGAACCAGAGCACTTACCAGCAGCCGCAGACTTTGCCGCTCTATAACCAGAACCGCCAGCCTGCCGCCTATACGCAGCAGCCCAATCCGTATCAGCGCGCCGGTTCTTATCCGCCGTCCCAGCACCAGGCCTCCAGCCTGACCGGCAAATCGGGCTGGACGCAGGTGGACACGCAGAACGTCCAGTGCCCCAACTGCCGCTATACGCTGTCGGCCGAGCAAGCCAGGCGCTACGGATGCTGCCCCCAGTGCCGCATGCCGTTCAACCCATAATCCACGGCCGAATGACATTGACACCCTTCGGAACGCAGAGAACGCTCCGAAGGTTTTTCATTACCATTCAGCTAACGCTGAATGGTCGAACGAAAACAGAATCAGGATTCCGTTTTCGTTCGGGACGTACACGCCGCCTGCGGATTGTTGATGAACGGGCCTGCGGGCCCTTTCATACTTTCCCGGGGTTGCTTTATACCTCACTTCCGTCGAATCAATTTCCTGAATGGCAACGTTTTTCTGTTAAATCGGTTATTTGCGCACGTGAAAGCCTTGCAAAAGCCTGTTTATTTCAGTACAATAAATGCGCAGAATATGAAAAGGCGTATCTCCCTGACGGCTGAGCGCCTGTCAGTATGATTGCAAAACGGGAAGGAATCGGTATGAACGTTTTTGATATTATCGGTCCGGTGATGATCGGCCCTTCGAGTTCCCATACCGCAGGCGCGGTGCGCCTGGGGCGGGTGGTGAACAAGCTGATTGACAGCCGGAAGGTGGACAGGGTGGAAATCACGCTTTCGGGTTCTTTCGCCCAGACCTACAAGGGCCACGGCACCGACCGCGCGCTGCTGGCCGGCATCATGGGCTACCACAGCTATTCCCCCGAGATCCGCGATGCGCTGACCATCGCCCGGGAACGCGGCATTGACTATTCCTTCACAAAGGAAAACATCAAAGGCGCGCACCCCAACACCGCACGCGTCCATTATTACCTGGAGGACGGCAGCGACGGCGTGATGCAGGGGGCCAGTGTCGGGGGCGGAAACATCTTGGTGAACCAGATCAACGGGATGAGCGTGGAACTGACCGGCGAGAACAACACTATCCTCGTGATGCACCGGGACAAGCCGGGCGTCATTGCCGCCGTCACCCAGCTGATGCACTGGGAATACGCCGACCTGAACATTTCCAACTTTCATCTTTCCCGCCAGAGCAAAGGCGGCGAGGCCATGATGACCATCGAGATCGACGGCCAGCCGCCGGAAAACCTGATTCCCGCCATCCGCAAAATCGAACATGTTTCCAACGCCATCCTGATTCGCAGAATTTAATAAACTGGGGGAACCGCTCTTTGCTGCCCAAAGAGCGGTTCCCCCAGGCCCCCTCCGAGAAAGGCGATAAGAAGGTAAATGTCAATTGACAGTATGATTCCTTAATACAGCAGTTGGAAAGGAGCCATTATGCTGAAATATGAATCCATCGATGAACTGGTGCGGGAAGCCGAAGCGCGGGGCGTAAAGATCAGCGAACTGGCGCTTTCCGACCAGGCCGAGGCCATGGAAATGCCTGAGCTGGAGCTGTATGAAAAAATGGAGCTCGACTTTCTCATCATGGTGGATTCCGTGCGGGAAGGCCAGAAAGAAGATCAGAAATCCATGTCCGGGCTGACCGGCGGGGAAGGCTTTAAAATGAAAGCCTACGCTGAGAAAACCGACGGCGGGTTATGCGGACCGTTCATGGCCCGGGCCATTTCCCGGGCGCTGGCGGTGGCCGGGTGCAACGCCTCCATGGGCCGGATCGTGGCCGCGCCCACGGCGGGCAGCTGCGGCATCCTGCCGGGGTGTCTGGTGTCGCTGTGGGAAGACAAGGGCTTCG
This sequence comes from Clostridia bacterium, assembly GCA_017509065.1. The sequence continues at coordinate 2,230 of JAFWQM010000079.1, read as the reverse complement.
ATCAAAGAGCTATTGTGATGTCCATGTTCACCGCCGGGGCCGTCGGCATGGTCATCGCAAACCGGGCCAGCATCGCGGGCGCCCAGGGCGGGTGCCAGGCGGAATGCGGCGCCGCGTCGGCCATGGCGGCGGCGGCGCTGGTGGAGCTGATGGGCGGCACGCCGTCCCAGTGCGCGGACGCCTGCGCCATCGCCATTGCGAATCAATTGGGCCTGGTGTGCGATCCCGTGGCCGGGCTGGTGGAAATCCCCTGCATCAAGCGCAACGTGTCCGGCCTGGTGATTGCTTTCTCCAGCGCCGACCTCGCCCTGGCGGGCATCGAAGCGAAAATCCCCGCCGACGAATGTCTGGACGCCATGCGCGCTGTGGGCGATTCCATGCCCTCCTCCCTGAAAGAAACCGCCAAGGGCGGCCTCGCCGACACCCCCACCGGGCAAAGGCTGCAAAAGCGGGTGTTTGGAAACAAACAGGAATAACCTTAAAACGAAAGAAGCGTTAGCATGAACAACTGGAAAGCATACTGCGGAGACAAGGCGTTCTATAAAAAAATCGCTGCGATTGCCCTGCCCATCTCCGCCCAGCAGCTGATTACAGTAGGCGTGAACCTGATGGACACGGTGATGCTCAGCTCCATGGGCGACGCGCAGTTATCGGCCTCCGCCCTGGGGGGGCAATTCATTAACCTGTTCCAGATTTTCTGCATGGGCATCGGCATGGGCGCGTCGGTGCTGACGGCGCGATACTGGGGCATGAAGGAGCTGCCATCCCTGCGCAAAGCGGTCACGATCATGCTCCGGTTCGTGCTGGCGCTGTCGTCGGTGTTCACCCTGGCGACCATCATCGCTCCGGCGATGATCATGCGCATTTACACACCGGAAACCGAAATCGTTGATTACGGCGTGCTGTACCTGCGCTGGCTGATCCCCACGTATTTCTGCATCGGCCTGTCGCTGACCTGCACCATCGTGCTGCGCAGCGTGGGCCAGGTGAAGATCCCGCTGCTCAGCTCCATCTTCGCGTTTTTCGTGAATATTTTTTTCAACTGGGTTTTCATCTTCGGCCATTTAGGGGCGCCGCGCATGGAAATCGCCGGGGCTGCGCTGGGCACGCTGATCGCCCGGCTGTTTGAGCTTGCCTTCATCTGCGGCCACTTCTTCTTCAAGGACAAGAAAATCGCCTACCGGATCAAGGACATCTGCATGAAATGCGGCGACCTGATCCGCGAATACTTCCGCGTGTGCATCCCGGTGCTCATCAGCGACGGCCTGCTGGCCCTTGGCAACAACGCCGTGGCCATGGTCATGGGCCGCATCGGCAAAACCTTCGTGGCGGCGAACTCCGTCACCACCATCGTGCAGCAACTGTCCTCCGTGCTCACCCAGGGCGTCGCCAATGCCAGCGGCATCATCACCGGCCACACCATGGGTGAGGGCGACCTGGAAAAAGCTCAACGCCAGGGATACACCTTCCTGGGCCTGGGTTTCGCACTGGGCTGCGTAGCGGCGGGACTGATCCTGCTCCTGCGCGGGCCGATCATCGACTATTACAAGGTGTCCGATGAAACCAAGCTGATTGCCTGGGAGCTGATGGACGCCATCGGTTTCATCGTCATTTTCCAGGCCATGAACTCTATCCTCACAAAAGGTGTGCTTCGCGCAGGCGGCGATACCCGCTTCCTCATGGCGGGCGATATCCTTTTCCTGTGGGTGGCTTCAATTCCGCTGGGCATCCTGGCCGGCTTCGTTTTCCACTGGCCGCCCTTCTGGATCTACACCATGCTGAAAATCGACCAGATCATCAAGTGCGTCTGGTGCTTCTTCCGCCTGCGCAGCCGCAAATGGATGAAGAAAATCAAAACAGCTCCGGCGAATTAAGAAAAGCAGACATTCACACAGCGCCGCCGTCCAACCGGGCGGCGGCGCCGCATATGCAGAAAAACGCGATTAAACGAAAAAACAGCATACAAAAAAACGAAGCCGTTTCAGGCTTCGCTGTCAGAGGCGCCATCCGGATTCGGACCGGAGAGTAAAGGTTTTGCAGACCTTCGCCTTACCACTTGGCTATGGCGCCTTAAAAAATGGAGCGGTAGACGAGGCTCGGACTCGCGACCTCCACCTTGGCAAGGTGGCGCTCTACCAACTGAGCTACTACCGCTTATTTGAAGGTGCCTTGGGGCGGAATTGAACCACCGACACTGTGATTTTCAGTCACATGCTCTACCGACTGAGCT
>JAFWQM010000078.1 GCA_017509065.1 Clostridia bacterium | reverse complement strand
TTATCTGCGGGCGATAAATCGGTCCATCCTGCGTCACTCAACCTTGAAATACCTCCAGTATTCCTGCGGTTTCGTTCCTTGTCTGGAACGATTTCTCATCCCGCATCTGAATTCACGATTCAATTGGGCGAGCAATAATAATCCAACAAAGGGACGCTGGGGCCTCCGCGGCCCCATCGTAGCCTCCTCATCTGACTTCGATACCTGAATGGTAACGACAAATACAATAATTTTATTGATAAAAAAGCCGCGTTATGGTAAGATAGGCGGCGGTGCCCAAATTCAGGGAAACAAACCAAAGAAGGAGTGATTCACTATGAAAAATATGCTGGTATGACTGCTGGTCGTGTGCATGTCCCTGACCGCGTTTTCGGCGCTTGCGGAGGGAAACTACACCGATGAAATGAAGTTCGACGACGGAATTGATCTGAGCGAAGAAGACGGCGCGGACAGCGTGGAGCGCGTGAGCGACCACGTGGACAGCCACTACTTCCGCCATCCGGATTTTTACAACATGGAATCGACCGACACCCTCACGATCCTGACGCATTTCAAAACCATCCAGCAGTCCAGCGAATGGAGCTGCGGCGTGGCAAGCGCCCTGATGACGCTGGAGTGGTACGGTCTGCGCGGCGATTATAACGAGGAAACCCTGGCCGCACTTCGGCCCCACGGAACCGAGCCCGGCGCGACCAGCCTGAGCCAGATGATCGCGATGTTTGACGGCGTGGGCGGCTTCACCTGCTATTCCGCCATTGACGAGGGAGAAGACGTGTATGGTATCTTCACCTTCGATTTCATCCGGGAAACCTTGGCCGCCGGCAATCCCATCATGATCGGCTGGAACGATTGGGGCGGACACTGGCAGGTGATCATCGGCTACGACGATATGGGAACCGAGATCGAGCAGGACGACGTCATCATCGTGGCTGATCCCTACGATACCACCGACCATAACCAGGACGGCTACGGCATCTATCCCGCCGAACGCTTCATCTACAACTTCACCTTCTACAATTTCTTCAGTGAAGAATCCGGCGAACTGAACGACATGTGCTTCCTGGTCGCCACGCCCGAAAGCAAATAAAAACTGAACACGCCATGCTGGGCCGTCCGGCATGGCGTTTTTCTCTGCATCCGCATTTGAATCCCAAAACGCAAAAAACCACCTTCTGCACAGGTGGTTCATTGCGGTGCGTTTTCCATCAGGCTTCTTCCGCCACGGTCTCCACAGCGGGAGCGGCAAAAGCCTGCATCGCGCCGTTCTTGCGCATGGTGCGCAGGCAGCGGGTGCAAACGTTCAGGCGCATGGGACGGCCGTCCACGATCACGCGCAGAGGCTGTACGTTGGGAGCCCAAGTACGGCTGCTCTTGCGGTTGGAGTGGCTCACGTTATGGCCTGTCATCAAGCCCTTTTCGCACACTTCACAAAACTTGCCCATTGTCATTACCTCCCCGGGAATTCGTCATGCGGGCGACTTGCGAGTGGCACACTTCTCCCGTTTCATGACAGCTTGAATATCATAGCATAACCCGCGTTAAAATGCAAGCATTTTTTCAAAAAATCAACATTATTGTAATGATTAAGTATGCCTTACTTCTTCCTTGGATATGGCGGGAAGCATCAATCGAAAGGCGAACCGGATTTCTCCGGTTCGCCTGGTCGTTTTGAGTTTGCAATAACAACGATTCTTACTCGGCAGCGGCGGCCTGTTCGCCGGCGATACGGCCGAAAGTGAAGATGTCGGCGATGGCGTTGCCGCCCAGGCGGTTGCCGGCGTGGATACCGCCGGTCACTTCGCCAGCCGCCCACAGGCCCTCGATGATGGAGCCGTCAGCGCGCAGGACGTGGGTCTCGGTGTCGATGCAGATACCGCCCATGGTGTGGTGCAGGGAAGACTTACGGGGGCTGATGCAGTAGCCCACTTCGGGATTGGCGTCGATGGCGTCGATGTCGATCGCGCCGGCCAGCACTTCCTTGCCGAAGTCGTCGTCCTTCTGGGCGGCTACATAGGCGTTGTACTTTTCAATGGTTTCGCGGAGCTTTTCTTCGGTGAACGCGGGGGTGCAGCCAGCGGCAGCGGTGGTCTGGGTGAGTTCAGCCAGTTCCTTCAGGGTGGGAGCGTACCAGATGTGTCCGCCTTCCACCATGGCGGCGGTGCGGCCGTCATAGGCGCAGCCGGTCAGCTTCACTTCGGGCTTGGTGATGTCGCCGCGGCCTGCGTAGATGATGTAGAAGATGCCGCCGTCAAGCGCCAGGGAAGCCTTGGCCAGCACGTCGCGCTCTGCGTATTCATTCACGAAGCGGTCGCCGTTGCCGTCGATCCAGATCTGCTCGGCAGCGTCAGCCCAGATACCGTCGGTCATGGTGCCCTTCACAGGAGAAGAGGAGGGCATCATCTGGCTCACGCCCAGGCCGAAGGTGTCCGCGCCGATAGCGGTCGCCATCACGATGCCGTCGCCTTCGTTGGTGCCCAGGTTGGTGCTCAGGGTATGGTCGGTCAGGTCGTCGCCCCAGTAGTTGTCATATTCCTTCACCATCGCGGGGTTGGCGCAGTAGCCGCCGGTCGCCAGCACGACGCCCTTGGCGGCGTTGATGGTGATCTTGGTGCCGTTGGCCTGCTCAGCCTTCGCGCCGACTACTTTGCCAGCTTCGTTCACGAGCAGTTCGGTGCCGCGGGTTTCAGTGTAGATCTTCACGCCGTTTTCTTCAGCCACTTTGACCAGCTGCGGGATGCGCTGCGCGCCGCTCATGAAGCTGTGGGTGCGGGGCCACATAGCGCCCAGCACGGTGCTCAGACGGGCGCCCTCGCCGTAACCGGCGTTCAGTCCGATGCTCCCCATCCACTCGAAGGAACCCAGGGCGTTTTCAGCCAGGGCGCGGGCCAGTTCGATCTTGGGAGCGATGTAGGAGCCGTCCAGCAGTTCGCGCATGCCACCGGTGTAGATATGCCACATATGCAGGGAGATGGCGTCAAAGCCGGGCATATCCACGCCAGGGGTCTTGCCTTCGTTGGCGGCGTAGAATTCGTTGATGTCCTTCTTGAGCTGTTCCAGCACTTCCGCCCATTCGGGATAGAGGTCGAACTTCAGGGCGGGATCAGCGGGATCCAGGGCCAGATAGCTGTCCATGGCGGTCTTCTGGGCGGGGGTCAGGATGGCGGTGCTCTGGGCGCCGGGGTCAACGGCGTTGTAGGCCGCGCCGGCGACCATGGTGTTGCCGCCCATGACGCTGCTCTTTTCGATCAGGATGACGTTCGCGCCATTCTGCGCGGCGGTGATAGCGGCAGCCAGACCGGCGCCGCCGCCGCCCATGACCAGCACGTCGGTGTCCCAGGTCTGGTCTTCACCGGCGGGTTCGCTCCAGGCTTCAGCGGTCAGGGCGGGCACGTCCAGGCCGGATTCCTTGATGGCGTTCTTCACCGCGCCCACGATAGCGTAGCTGGCGAAGGTCGCGCCGGTCACGGTGTCCACGGCAAGGGTCTGATGCTCAATGATCTGGGCGGGGATGCGGTCCCGCGCCACATAGGTGATGTTTTCGGTTTCGGGATACTTTTCATACTGAATGTCGGTGATTTTGCCGTCGTCGATGGTCACGTTCACGATCACGTCGCCCTGCATGCCGCGGGCTTTGCCGGTGAATGTGGCGGGTTCAGCGATGGCGGGAACCAGGGAAAGAATCACGAGAGCCAAAGACAGAATGAAACACATAGCTTTTTTCATGTACTTTTCCTCCTTTATCTAATATGTGTTCCTGCATCGTATTATAAGGCTATATCCAACTGGACAGTCAAGTGTTTTTCTTCGGTTTTTCTTTGCCGTCACGGTTGGGTTACACGAAGAAACTCGGCTGGCTACTGAAAAAAGTTCAGAAAATGGGTGGAAATATCCCGTCCGATCCCTTATAATATGGAAGAGGCAGCGGAAAAAAGGGCAAATTGGGGAAGGATAAAACCTTATATCCGGCTGGAATGTTTGTATGCCGCACGGAGGGAAACGAACGCATGAAAATGACGATCGGTGAACTGGAAAAGCTGACGGGCATGAACCGCACGGCGCTGCGGTACTATGATTCGGAGGGTCTGCTTGATCCGGAACGCGGAGAAAACGGCTACCGGATGTATTCGGAAGAGGACGTGCTCAGCCTGGTGCAGATCAAACAGCTCAATGCCCTGGGCGTGGAGCTGAGCGAGCTGCCCGACGTAAAGAACCAGGTGTCCTGCGCGGATATTTACCGCTGCCTGATTGGCAAGGAACAGCAGATCGAAAACGAAATCGAGGAGATGTATGAAAAGCTGTCCCGGCTGCGGCTGCATGTGGACGCTTTCAGGGAATGCGCGGCGAACGAAACCGCCGTGCAGGAGGGGCGGATGATCGGCGCGTACCGAATTTATTACCGCTCGCCCAAGGCAGACCATCCCAACACCGCCGCCATTTTCCGGCGCTGGATGATGGAGGTGCCCTACACCTACTCCACCATCCGCATCCGCCAGAAGGCGCTGCTGCTGCCCGCTTCGGAAACCTGCCAGGCGGACGTGGGCCTGGGCCTGCTGAGCGGCAATTTCAAGCGCATCAACGAAACGTTTCAGGAGCCCATGGAATACACGCCGCCCTGCAAATGCATCCAGGGCACGATCGAAGCGCGGCGGCTGGACAGCATTCCCTGCGCGGCGCTGCAGCCTTTCAAGGAATACATCGAACAGCACAGCCTGATTCCCATCGGAGATTTATACGGCTGGGTGGTCTATTCTCCCGTCAACCATCAGCGGGACACTTACAGGATTTCCCTGCGCGTGGGGATCAACTGACAATATTTTGTATATCAATCACTGTGTCCGCGCATACTGACACTGAAAGGAGAGATCAGGATGCGCGGATTACGTTTTTTTGCAGCAATGGTTTTATGCGCGGCGCTGCTGGGCGCTGCGGAAGCAAAGGCGGAGGAGGGCTGGTATTATCGGGTGATCGCCAGGAATGATTCTACGGAAGCGCAGGAAGAGAAGCTCCGGGTGCGGGACGCTGTATTGGAAGCCTGCCCGGCCTGCGCGGCGGAACTGCCCTCCGCTCTAAACAGAATAAAAAAAGCGGCGGAGAGCGTCGCTCCCTGCCGCGTGGAAACCGTAGCATGGTCGCCGGATGAAAGCGAACCCCCGGCGCTCACCCTGTATATCACGATAGAAGAGGGCCGGGGGCATAACTGCTGGGGCGTGCTGTACGCCGATTCGCTGCTGATGGCGAAGGCGGAGGATATCCCGGGAGAACCGGAGCGGGTGGAATTTGTCTGGCCGATCTGGAGCTGGATTCTCAGCCTGTTCGGATTATAAAATCCCCAGGTGTTCCAGAAGGATTTTGATTCCCAAGAGGATCAGGATCAGGCCGCCGATGAACTCCGCCTTCTTTTCGTACTTCGCGCCGAACACACTGCCGACCTTCACGCCGATCATGGACAGGACGCAGGTGGTCACGCCGATGAGCGCCACGGATGTCCAGATGTTCACATCCAGGAACGCGAACGTCACGCCGACGGCCAGGGCGTCGATACTGGTCGCGATGGCCAGCAGCAGCATGGAGCGGAAAGACAGGGCGCTGTCCGTTTCGGGTTCGTTCTTGTCGAACAGGGCTTGCCGGATCATGTTGCCGCCGATGAGCGCCAGGAGGGCGAAAGCGATCCAGTGGTCGTAGGCGGCGATGGCAGCCTTGAACTGCGCGCCGAGAAAATAGCCGATCATGGGCATCAGCGCCTGGAACCCGCCAAACCACAGGCCCACGGTCAGGGCGTGATGAAACTTGATTTTTTTCAGCGCCAGGCCTTTGCAGATGGAAACGGCGAACGCGTCCATCGACAGCCCGACCGCCAGCAGAAACAGAGAGAATAAATCCATACGCTCGCCTCGGTTAAGGGCTTAGGGAATAGGGATTAGAGAATAGGGATCAGGGATTAGGTGAATAGCTGGAGCCAATGCCTAATCCCTAATCCCTATTCCCTTATCTCTTGTCTTTACGCCAAAATCTCGCCCTCGTTCTCCACAGAGACCTCTTCCACCTGCCGGATGGCCCAGCGGGCAACAGTCATTTCCATGGGCGCGCCACCCTTCTGGCCGACGGCCAGGGTGATGGTGTCGTCCTTGATGGCGGTGATGGTGCCGTAGATGCCGCCGATGGTGGTCACGCGGTCGCCGTGCTTTAAGTTATTCAGCATTTCCTTGACCTGCTTGTCCTTCTTGCGCTGGGGACGGATGAGCATGAAATAGAAAATCGCGCCCATCGCCACCAGGGGCAGCACCATCTGCAGAATCGCGGCCACGGGAGACATTTCCGCCACAGCTTCACCGGCAGCGTCTCCGGCAGCAGCGCCCGCGGCAGCAGCTTCTTCAGCCAGGGCGGAGGAAATACCAAACAGGAATTCTTTGATCATGGGTGTTAAACCGCCTTTCAATCAAAAAGTATGCTTGACTATTATATAATGATTTTCCGATTGTGTAAACCCCAAAAACAAAGGAAAACACAATTCCGCCACAAAAACAAGGGGAAAGGAACACTTCTGAATTGTAAACTATTTCAAAATCATTACATCTTTGTTTCATCTTTTGTTGCAATCTACAGGGGTTTTTGATATACTACGGGTTGGGAAGCTTATCCCGCCATCCACAAGATCATCGATTTTTACATTTGTTTTATCCGTTGAAGGGAGATTTGTAACGATGCAGTCCGCTTCCGTTCCGGGCCAGACCCGGCCTTTGGTGTACGCTTTGCAGCAGAACATCCGCAGGGTGATCGTGGGCAAGGACGAAGCCATAGAACTGATGCTCATCGCGTTGATCTGCCGGGGCCACGTATTGATTGAGGACGTGCCGGGCGTGGGAAAAACCACCATGGCTGCAGCGCTGGCGAAATCCCTGCAGTGCAGCTTCAAGCGCATCCAGTTCACCCCGGACGTGACGCCCTCCGATATCACGGGCTTTACCATGGTGAATATCCAGACCGGCGAGATGGAATTCAAGCCGGGCGCCGTTATGAGCCAGATCGTGCTGGCCGACGAAATCAACCGCACATCGCCCAAGACCCAGTCCTCGCTACTGGAGGTTATGGAAGAAGGCCAGGTGACGGTGGACGGCGTAACCCATACCCTGCCTCGGCCCTTTATGGTGATGGCCACCCAGAACCCGATTGACTTCGTGGGCACTTATCCCTTACCCGAGGCGCAGATGGACAGGTTCTTCCTCAGGATCACCGTGGGCTATCCTTCGGTGGAGGAGGAAATGGATATGCTGGAGCGCTATTCCGGCCAGGTAACGCCGCTGCAGACGCTTTCCCCCGTGTGCGGGTCGGAAGATATCATCGCCATGCAGGAGCAGCTCGGTTCGGTGTATACCAGCAAGGAAGCAAGAAATTACGTGGCGAGCATCGTCGCCATGACGCGCTCCCATCCCGCGCTGCAGCTTGGCGCGTCGCCCCGCGGCTCCATTGCGCTGCTCCGCGCGGCGCAGGCGTGCGCGCTTTTGTCCGGGCGGGACTATGTGCTGCCCGATGATATTCGCCATATGGCGCTGCCCGTGCTGTCCCATCGCCTGATCCTTACCCCGGAGGCCCGGATGAAAGGGGCGTCCGCTCCGCAATTGCTCCGGCAGTTGATCGAAACCGTGCCGGTGCCCGCGGGCCGCGCATGACGCGCCGGGGATGGGCGGCGCTGGCCGTCTTTGTCACCAGCGCGGCGATTGCCCTGTCGCTCGGCAACGCGCTGTATCTGTATATCGCCCTGCTGCTGGCGCTGGTATTTGTGTACGCGTTTGTCAGCTGCCTCTGGGCCCGGTTGAGCGCGCGGTGCGGACAGCGGCTGAGCAGCGCCTCTGTGTCTCGCGGGGAGCGCGTGACCCTGGGAGTTTACGCGGAGCACCGGTGCCCGCTGCCGGTCGGCGCGATGCAGGGCGTGTTTCTGTATAACGGACAGGAGCAGGAATACCTGTTCCCCACCCGTCCTTTTCGCGCGCAGGAAAGGCGGCTGCCGCTGGACGCGCGCCACGTGGGCGTTTACACGGCGGGGATGAAGGCCCTGACCGTGTCGGACATATTCGGCCTGTTCCGTTTCCGGGTGCCGATAGAGGGAAAAGACGCGTTCCTGACCGTGCTGCCCCGGCCTTTTGACATTGAAAAACCCCGGATGATTCTGGGCGACGAGGGCAGCGCGGCACTCGCCCGGGCGCAGGAGGACTATAACGCGCCTGAGGACGTGCGCGCATACCGCACGGGCGATGCCATGAAGCGCATTCATTGGAAGCTATCCTCCCGGAAGCGGGAGATTTTGGTGCGCCGGTTTGAAACGCCCGCCCCGCCGGACACTTTGATTCTGCTGGACTGCGGCGAACCTCTGGGCGGCGAAAACGTGAACGAGGGCAAAGAATGCCTGCGCGACGCGATGTGTGAAACGGCGGTGGCTGTGGCGCGGATGCAGATGGAGGATGGAAGCCCCGTGCGCCTGCCATTGTACGGCGAGCGCGCCAATGAATTTTCCTCTGACCACGCGGCGGGTCTGACGCTGCTCCAGGAAATGCTGGCCGCCCAGCCCTTTGGCGGCGGCGAGGATTTCGCGCGGGTGCTGAACCTGGAGCTTCGCCGGATGCGCAGGACGGGCGCGGCGGTGATCATCACCACGCGGCTCGACGCCCGGGTGGTGGAGGGTGTGACCCATATCCGCCGGATGGGACCCAGCGTCCGCCTGTATCTGGTCACCTATACCCCCGAAGCCCCGGATTATCAGCCATACGTCGCCCGCTTGCAGCATCATTTGGTGGAGGTATGCTATGTCACGCCTGCGTGAAAAAAACGGAATAGCGGCGCTGATGGGCTATCTCGCCTCCCTGCTGCTGTCGCTCGGCATGAGCCTGGCGCTGTTCCGGGCGTTCGCGCCGCGGCAGGCTCTTTGGCCCGTTTTTCCGCTGTGCGCGGGGATGGCGCTCGTTTTTTATATCCTGTTCGAGTTCCGCTTTAAAAGCAAAATATGGCTGCTGCTCGGCGCTGCTGCGGCGCTTGGCGCGTGGGGCGCGCTGGGGGGCGGGCCGGTGTTCAGCCTGATTCAGATGTCGAAGGCTGCCTTTCTGTCCTTCCAGGGCGTTCCCGACGCGCTAGCCCCATACGCCGCGGATGTCCGCTGGTTGGTCTGCCTGCTGTTTTCGCTGCTCGGCGCGGCGCTGTACTGGGATCATACGGTGGGGCTGGCTTTGTTTACAGTGATCAGCATGGTGGGCATATCGTTTGCCTTCGGTTCCCGGGATTCGCTGCTTCTGTGCGCCTTGCCCGCGGCGGCGGGCATTCTGCTCATGATGGCGCGGGAAGACGGAAAAAGGCTGTCCGTCCTGCCCGTTGCCGCGGGACTGGCCGTGCTGGCTTTTCTGCTTCTGCCCGCCCGTCCGCAGGCCGTGTCGCCGTTTCAGGAAGCGGCGCAGAGCATCCGGCAATTCGTGGAGGATTACCTGCTGTTCAGCGAATACCGCTCGGCGTTCACGCTGGTTTCCGAAGGCTTTCAGCCGCTGGACGAACGCCTGGGCGGCCCCGCGGAACCCGCGGACCATCCCGTGATGGAAGTAAATACCGACCGAAAAGTGCTTCTGCGCGGCAAAACCTACGATCAGTACACCGGCCTGAACTGGTATGACACGCTGTCCAGCCGACGGTATCTGTCCGTATCCCCGCGTTATGCCGCGCTGCGGGAGGAACTGTTCGACCTGAACCGCCCCCTGGAAGGCGGCAGTGATACACCGCTGCTTTCGATGCGCGTGCGCATGCTGAACAGCGGCACCACCACGCTCTTTGCCCCCGGCCGCACCCGCAGCCTGCAATTGGAAGGCGACCGGATGGTGCTGTACTACAACGCCGCCGGGGAATACTTCCTGACCCGCAACGTGGAAGCGGGGGACGCCTATACCCTTTCCTATCTGTCCTGCGAAGCGGGACACGGCGGCGTTTCCGCGCTGGTGAACGAAAACGCGTCTGCCGATGATCCCTATTATCAGGAAGCGGCGGCGCGTTACCTGCAAATTCCCGACCATATTCAAAAAGAAATCTATGATATCGCCCGTCACGCGGCGGCGGGGAAGGAAACGCCCTACGGAAAAGCGCTGGCCCTGCAAAATTATCTGCGGCGGAATTACCGCTATAATCTGAACGTTCAGGAACCGCCGGACGGCGTGGACTTCATTGCCTGGTTCCTGATCGGAGAAAAGCAGGGGTACTGCACTTATTTCGCCTCCGCCATGACTATGCTCTGCCGCATCGTCGGCCTGCCCGCGCGGTATGTGACGGGCTATGTGGCGCTGCCGAACGACAGCGGCGTGACGGTGGTCACAGGCCGACACGCCCACGCCTGGACGGAAGTGTATCTGAACGGCTTCGGCTGGCTGGCGTTTGACCCCACGCCACGGGATGATTACGGGGAAGGCGAGCAGCCGGAGGAAGAACCGGAGCGCAGCCCAAACGCTGCGAACCCCGCGCCTTCGCCAACGCCTGAACCGACGCTCATGCCCACCTTGGCGCCCGCGGCAACGCCCACGCCCGAACCTTCTCCCACGCCTTCGGAAACGCCGCCTGAAGAAAGCGACGCGCCAACCCCGACGCCTGTTCCGCCCGCGCAGGATGAACCCCCGCCCGCGTCGCCGGAGAACGATTCCGGGAACAGCTTTCCCTGGTGGCTGCTGCCGCTCTTGCTGGCGCTGATCGGGCTGGCCGCGCTGCGCGTTTACCTGACCGAACCGCTTCGCCGGGCGGAAAAGCATCCCGACAAAGCAGTGCTCATTCTGCTTCGCGCTGTCCTCGCGCTGCTTGCGGCCCGCGGCCTGCAGCGCTCGCAGAACGAAACCATGCATGATTTCGCGCGCCGGGCGGACAGCGCCCTGCGGAAAGAAAAACTGCCCTCTGTCCTGCCGCTGATAGACGCCTACGCTTCCCAGCTTTACGGACGCCGCCGTCCGAACGGCCGCGATTATACCGGCATCTACCGAGCTTTGCGCGGTGCGGCATCCCCCCTCACCCGACTTAGGCTGGCAGTCGGCAGGATATTCGCAAACAGATAAATATGTAATTGCGCAGTGCAAAAAAAGTTAGGAGTGAGGAGATTTATATAGTTGGATCATTGAACGCAAGTCAGGCTTGCGCACATTGGGATCACTATATAACTCCTCGCTCCTAACTGATTCGCGTTGGTTTTGCTTTTCTCAATCTTCTTTATCGGAGTCCTCGTTTTCCTTTTCCGCCCGGATCACGTGCACCTTCGCCCATTCGATGCGGCGGTCCTCAATGGTTTCCACCTGGATTTCGATGGTATCCGCCTGGCCTTCCTCGGGCGCTTCGCCGTCCTCGGTGGCGTACAGGGTCAGGCTGGGGGTGGAGCCGTCCTCGGGAATGGAGCGGAAGCGGCTGAAGATCAGGCCGCCCAGGGTGTCGTAGTCCTCATCTTCGGGCAGGGTCACGTTCAGTTCTTCGCTCACAGCCTCCAGATCGGCGGAGCCGCTGATGCGCCAGGTATCGTCGCCCAGGGGCTGAATCTCCGTTTCGGCGGCGGGGTCGAACTCGTCGTAGATGTTGCCCACGATTTCTTCCAGCAAATCCTCCATCGTCACGATGCCGCTCATGCCGCCGTACTCGTCCACCACGATGGCGATATGGGTTTTCACATGCTGCATGTTCCACAGCAGTACTTCGGCGGGTACGGTCTCCGGCACGAAATAAGCGTCGCGCAGGAGTGATTTCAGGGACTTGGGCTTGTTTTCGCTCATGTTGAGCAGGTATTCCCTCGTGGACAGCACGCCCACAATGTCGTCGATATCGTCGTTATACACCGGGAAGCGGGACAGGCCGCTTTCCTTGATGGCCTCCAGGATGGTCTGCTGGTCGTCGCCGATCCAGATGGAGGTCACGTCGGTGCGGTGGGTCATGCAGTCCGCGGCGGTCAGATCACCGAACTCGAACACGTTCTTGATCATGTCGCGCTCGTTGCTCTCGATCACGCCGGATTCCTCGCCGATGTCCACCATGGCGCGGATCTCTTCCTCTGTCACTTCCTCGTCCCTGGCATGCGGGTCAATACCGAACACCCTCACGACGCCCCGCGCCGCCCATTGCTCCAGCAGGGTAAAGGGCGTCATGGCGCGGGTAACGAAGGAAATGACGGGCTGCAAAGCCAGCGCCAGCTTATCCGCCCGTCGCTTGCCGATCTTTTCCGGCGTCAGCTTGCAAAGCGTTACGATCACCAGCGCCGCGATCAGGCAGAACACCACCGCCGCTCCCGCGAAGGGCAGGCCCATATATTCAAACAACTGCACGCCCAGCACGCCGAAGAACAGCAAAAACAGCGTGCGCAAGCCTCGCAAGGCAATCACAGGTTCAGGCTTCTCCAGGTAGGGCAGCAGCTTTTTCGCCCGCCCGTTGCCATCCTGGGCGGCGGCGCGGAGCTTGGTTTCGTTGGCATGGGTCAGCGCCGCCTGGCAAAGTGCCAGCAGCGCGCAAAGCAGCATCAAAGCAATTTCAATCAGCCATCGGCCAATCGGGTCGTCCAAGAAAATTCCTCCCAAATGATTTTATGGATGGAAAAGCGGCGGATCGTGTGCGGACATGCCGTTTTTCACCAGCAAATTATAGCATGCTTCCGTCATAATTGCAATTCCCGCAGATTCTCCGGCGAGTATTTTCATTGCGAAAAACGGTGAAAAGCGTTATAATGTAAAAAAGACAGGAAGGAGTGAACATGTCATGAAACGAATTTTTTCAATTACTTTGATTCTTCTGCTGCTGACTGGCGCTGCCTGCGCGGAGACGCGGGAGAGCGTGATATACCTGGAAGGCGAACCGGAGCCCGTCACCGAAACGCTGTATGAAACGCCGTGGGGCTTTTCCTTCTGGTACGACGCGGATTTGCTGACCGTGGACGAAAGCATGTCGGAAAACGGATACAGCCTGACGGTTTATCCCACGGACAGCGTTCTTGGGGTGTACATGGAAATCATGCTGCCGGAAGCGATCGGCATGGATTCCTGGGAATACCTGGAAAGCAACACGGGCTTCGATACCGAATATGAAAGCTATTACACCGATACGGGCACGGAAATCCTTGGCTATGTAAAACCGGCGTTCGATAATGACGTCATACAGGGGTTTTACGCCGCCTCCTCCAATAATAAAGACCAGGTGGCCATATTCATTTACTGCCTGACGGAAGCCTGGGAAGGCTGGGGGCATCGCCTGCTGCATACGTTGCAAACCATCACCTTTGGCCCGCTGCCCGCCGTCCTCGCGGACTGGGCCGAGAACTACGAGGCTGCGCCTTCCGTGACCGTCAGCGACGACGAATACGCCACCTGGATATTGTTTATCGCCCGGCGTCCGGTGAGCGATTTCCAGGTGCTGGCGCTGGAGATGAATGAGGAATACGATTTTGACGCGCAAACCGTTTATTCCCTGGGGACGCTGACGCCCGGCACGCCGGTTCGCGTTTCCCTGACCTTCTACGGCGATATTCCCAACAACGGCATATCCTTTGTGGATGGGGACGGAACGTTCCACCGCTATGCCGTGGACATGAGCGGCGAGGACGGCTCCCTGTACTTGTGGGCGTTCTGATTTTTCCCCGGAAAGGGCTTGAAGGACGGCGCTGTTTTGGGTATAATATACAGTGTTGTAATGTGACTTTACAGCGGAGAGGAATCCCCCGTCTCGCTGTCAACGGAATGATTTTGCAAAGGAGTTAAAGCAATGGACAAGAAAATGACGGCCCTGATCATCATGGACGGTTTCGGCATTAACCCCAGCCACGAGGGCAACGCGATTTATATGGCGGGCACGCCTGAACTGGACAGGCTGACCGCGCGGTATCCCCACACCCAGCTTGGCGCCAGCGGCATGGACGTGGGCCTGCCGGACGGCCAGATGGGCAACAGCGAAGTGGGCCACCTGAACATGGGCGCGGGCCGCATCGTGTACCAGGAGCTGACCCGCATCACCAAGGACATCCAGGACGGCGTGTTCTTCCAGAAAGAGCCCCTCATCTGGGCCATGGACACCGTGAAGCAGAACGGCGGCACCCTGCACATGATGGGCCTTCTCTCCGACGGCGGCGTGCACAGCCACATCACCCACCTGTACGCCCTGCTGGAAATGGCGAAGCAGCGCGGCCTTTCCAAAGTATACGTCCACTGCTATCTGGACGGCCGCGACGTACCGCCCACTTCCGCCATTGATTATATGCGCCAGCTCGTCGCCAAGATGAAGGAAATCGGCGTGGGCCAGGTGGCGTCCATCCAGGGCCGCTTCTGGGGCATGGACCGCGACAACATCTGGGACCGCGTGGAGAAGGGCTATGACGCTATCGTGCTGGGCGAGGGCATCCGGGAGACCGATCCCGTGGACGCCATCCAGCACAGCTACGACAACGGCAAGACCGACGAATTCATGATCCCCACCGTGATCGAAAAGGACGGAAAACCCCTCACGACGGTCGAGCCCGGCGACAGCATGATCTTCTTTAACTTCCGCCCCGACCGCGCGCGCCAGATCACCCGCGCGTTCATCATGTCCGACTTCAAGGGCTTCGAGCGCAAAAAGGGCTATATCCCCGTGCAGTACGTGTCCATGACGCAGTACGACGCCACCTTCACCAACTTAAAGGTCGTCAATCCCCCGGAAAACCTGGACAACACCTTGGGCGAATACCTGGCCAAGCTGGGCAAGACCCAGGCGCATATCGCCGAAACCCAGAAGTACGCCCACGTCACCTTCTTCTTCAACGGCGGCGTGGAGGCCCCCAACGCGGGCGAAGAACGCTTCCTGATCGATTCCCCCAAGGTGGCTACCTTCGACATGAAGCCCGAAATGAGCGCGCCCGAAGTAACCGCCAAAGCCCTTGACCTGATCGACAGCGGCAAGTACGACGTGATGATCCTCAACTACGCCAACTGCGACATGGTGGGCCACACCGGCGTCATCCCCGCCGCCATCGAAGCTGTGCGCGAAGTGGACAAGGACGTGGGCATGCTGGTGAGCGAAATCATCAAGAAAGGCGGCCGTGCCTTCATCACCGCCGACCACGGCAACGCTGACCAGATGATCGACCCCATTACCAAGGAGCCCTTCACCGCCCATTCCACTAACCCCGTGCCCTTCATCGCCTGCGACGAAGCGCTGGTCGGAAAGACCCTCCGCTCCGGCGGACGGCTGGCGGACATTGCGCCGACCATGCTCACCAGCATGGGCATCGACGTGCCCAAGGAAATGACCGGAAAGAGCCTGATTGAATGATCTACAGTTACTGTAAACGCTGCAACATGGAAAGCCCCGGCGACACCTGCACCGGCTGCGGAAAGCGCGCCGCCGTGTCCGCGCAGATGGATCAGTGGAGCATCGCGTGTAAGCCTGTAACGGACGGGCGGATCTGGCGTTCCGCGCTGGCCGCCCTGCTGGCCGCCGCGCTGCTGCTGCTGATCGTGGTGTTCGGCATGGAAGCGGTGATCAGCGGGGGCGAAGCGGCGGGTGTCCTGTTCCGCGGCTCCCTTCCCCGGATGATCCTGGCGCTGGTGCCCATAGGCCTTGCGATCACCTTCCTGTTTCTGATTCTGCAGGGTCAGGAAGTAAACGTGTTCAAGCTGGACGCCCAGGGCGCGCACCTGCGCACCTGGCACGGCCCGCAGAAATGGAAAAGCTGGGCACGCCTGCAAAGTGCCGACCCCCGGAAGAACGTGCCCCAGCAGGACGGCAGCGTGGTGCATCTGAGCCAGGAGAGACACCTTCTGTGGAAGGACGTTCAGTCCGTGCAGTACCGCCCCGCCAAGGCCACCATCGCCATCTATCACACCCCCCATATCGCCCCTCTCGTCCTGCGCCTGCCCCCGGAGGAATACGAACTGGCGAAGGCGTATGTGGGAAAATACTGTAAGGGGAAGTAATTTGTAAAGCATGGAGGAAGCCATGGATTACAGGATTCAGTTGGTTTGGGATGATGAAGCGTCCGTCTGGATCGCCACCAGTAAGGATGTGCCGGAACTGGTGCTGGAATCGGGCTCCCTGAACAAATTGTTGAATCGCGTTCGGCTGGCTGTTCCTGAAATGCTTGAATTGAATCAATAAATGCAAGGAGGATCGCATGTCCATTACATTATACGAAATCGCCAAAACCCTGGATCACTCCACCCTCCAGCCCTTCCTGACGGAAGACGACATCCGCAAGGGCTGCGACATCGCGCTTGAATACGATACCGCCACCGTCTGTGCCCGTCCCGGGGACATGCCGCTGGTGGTGAAGCTGCTGTCCGGCAGCGGGGTCAAGCCCTGCACGGTGATCGGTTTCCCCCACGGCGCGCATCACACGAGCGTCAAGGTGTTCGAGGCGGATAAAGCCTTGGACGACGGCTGCATGGAACTGGATATGGTGCTGAATATCGGCAGGCTGCTGCACGGCGATTCCGCCTATGTGCAGGATGAAATCGCCCAGCTGGCCCAGAAAGCCCACAGCCGCGACGCTATCCTGAAAGTCATTCTGGAAACCTGCTATCTGAACGACGAACAGAAGAAGCTGGCTTGCAAGCTCAGCGAAGCCGCAGGCGCGGATTTCGTCAAAACCTCCACGGGCTACGGTTCCGCAGGCGCGACGGTCGCCGATGTGAAACTGATGCGGGCATCCGTATCCGATAAAGTCTTTGTAAAGGCCTCCGGCGGCATCCGCACGTTGGATATGGTGCTGGCCTGCCGCAACGCGGGCGCGACCCGCTGCGGCGTGTCCGCCACGGTCAAGATCATGGAAGAAGCTAAAAAGCGCCTCGAAGAAGGAACGCTTTCCGATCAGCCCCTGAACTCTGTGGAAAACGCCGCGAGCGGCGCGTACTGATACTTGTATCATCCTCAATTCAGAGAAGCAGCAAAAAGCCGCGTTGGATTGTCCAGCGCGGCTTTATTTTGCGTCCCTTTTATTTTTTCGCCTTTGCTTTGGGTTTTGCCTCAGGCTTGGGATGGAAGGTTTCCTGATAATTGTGAATGATGTCCTGATGGCCTTTTTTGTTCAGGCTGCGGTAGCACAGCCTGCGCACGATATCATAAATCACCGCGAACAGCGGCACGCCCACGATCATACCCGTGAGGCCCCACAGGCCGCCGAAGAGCAGGATGGCGAAAGTGACCCAGAATCCGGAAAGGCCGGTGGTGTTGCCCAGCACCTTGGGGCCGATCACGTTGCCGTCCAACTGCTGCAGCACCAGGATGAAAACGATGAACATCAGGCAGTGAACAGGATTGCTCAGCAGCAGGAACAGGGCGCAGGGAATGGCGCCGATGAAAGGGCCGAAGAAGGGAATGATATTGGTGACGCCGATGATCACGCTGATCAGCACGGGCGACGAAAAGCCCATGATCAGGCAGCCGACGAAGCACAGCACGCCCACGATCAGGCTGTCCAGCAGCTTGCCGGTGAAGAAGCCGTTGAACATCCGGGTCACATAGTGCATTTCTCCCGCGATTCGGTCCGCCCACACATCATTGAAAAGGCTGCGGACCAGCAGCCGGGCCTGGGCGAAGAACTGATCCCGCGTCGCAAGCAGATACACGGAAATGACCAGAGCCAAAAGAATATCCTTGATAAACACGAGCAGGCTGGTCACATAGGTGGCTGTGCCGGACAGCACGGTCTGCGCCAGGGGGAGCAGATCCTTGTTGCGCCAGATTTCAATTTCATTCAGCACCTGCACGGAAAAGCCCTCCCACTGCTCCTGCAAATCGGGCTGATCCACCAGCAGTTCTTCGATCTGTTTGTTGAGCGAACGCAGCTGTCCCGGCAGCGCGTTCACGATGCCGACCAGGCTGCGCACCACCTGCGGCACCACGATCAGGCCCAGCACGCTGACCACGGTGATGGCGAAAACCAAGGAAATCAGGATGGACAGGTGCTTGCTTTTCCGTGCCTTTCCCTGCCCCAGCCAGGTTTCGAACGTGATCTCCAGCTCCCGGCACATGGGCGTGAGCAGGAACGCCAACACCGCGCCGTACAGGAAAGGCCGAAGGATGGAGAAGATCTTGTGAAACACGGCCTGCACTTCGTCGAACCGATAAAAGGCAAACAAGCAGATACTCGACCCCAGCGCGATGGCGATGCCGGTAACGGCGATTTTGATATATTTTTTGTTTTCTTCCAGCTTCATGGTATTCCTCCCGTCTGGCCTGCCGTGCAGTTGGAAAGCTTTTTTTCGTTTCCCGTTTTCAATCCCGCTTTATTATATCAGATTTTTCCCCGCGGAACAAGAACTGTTTGAAAGAAAACAAAATAATCCTCCGTGACGGGAGGATTATAGAAAAGGATTTATAGTTTGTAACTGCTGCTGGTATGATGGGTGCCTGAGCTGCCGTGGAAGCTGCCATGGCTTCCGCCGCCTCCGCCGCGGTTGTTGTCGGACTGGATCCGGCGGCGGGTGGTGGTAGTGTAGAGGTAAATATCCTGCTGGCGGGAGAGATGGAAGGAGCCGTCGCGGACGTAGGAGGACGCGCCGGACTTGCGCCGGACGGTCTTCATCTGGGCTTTGTACGAGAGCGCCACGCCAGCGCCGATCAGCAGGCCGCCGCCCAGGAATATGGGCAGAAAGCGGTTCGCCCGATTGACGGGTTTATTGGATTCCAGCCGGGCTTCCACTTCCAGCACGTACTTGGCGATCGCGCCGCCATAGTTCTGCTTCCGGAAATACGGACGGATCTGATCAACGATTTCATCGTCCACATCAGCGGTAAAAATGCGCTCGCCCGAGCCGGTTTTCACGAAAAACACGGTGTTGCCGTTTCGGTCGCCCTGGGGAACATAGAAGAAGCACACGCCGTCGTGGTTTTTGCCTTCGCCGTAGCCGTTATGGTCGTAATAGTCGGCGGCGTAGTAATCACCTTGTCGGTCGCCGATGGAGTTCATGGTCAGAATGAGCACGTCGAACTGATACTTTTCCCGGATGCCGGCGATGTATTCTTCCAGCCGCTGCTCTTCCTCCCGGGTCAGCACGTCGGCCTCGTCCACCACGCGGCTGTTTTCAGCCAGCGCGGGGATGACAAGCAGCAGGAGCAGCAGGAAAACCGCAAGCGTTTTTTTCATCTTACAGCACCCCCATCGAAAACAGCAGGTAAGCGACGCCGTAAGCCGCCGCGCCGAAGCCCAGGCCGATGCTCAGCAAATACTTCCAGAACTTGCCGTTGTCCGTTGGCAGGTCGCCGACGAACTGGCCGGTCTGGCCGTTCATGGCGAAGGTGTAGGTTTTGCCCTGCCAGCGGGTATTGAGCAGCCACACGGGCATGAGCACCTGGCGCACCTGGCCGTGGTCGAGCTGAACCTGGGTGTTGACCGGCGTCACGCTGGTATAGCCGATGACGGTGTTGCGCAAGGTGGACAGCACGCTCTGCCGGATGCGCTCATTCGCGCGGGGCTGGCAGTCGGCGGCTTCCACATCGTGGCGCTGGGCCTGATAGCCGCTGAGATAACCCACGTTGAAGCCATCGGCCTTGTCGCTGTCGTAGGGCTCGATGGACTCCATCAGCGTGTCGTCCATTTTGGTGGAGCCGTCCACAGGCACCTGCTTGAAGCTCATGCCACCACCGCGCCGCACCAGGAAATGGGCGGTGTTGATCACCTCGTACTGGCCCTGGCGGTGGGCGGTGACGCGGGTGCAGTTGAAGGTGCAGTCGCCCTCCGCATCCGCCTGGAACAGCCAGAAGGGCTCGTACACGCCGGTGATTTTTTCGATCTGGTTTTCGCTGATAAAGGTTTTGGGCAGCAGCTTTTTGCCCTTGCAGTGGTTCCGCAAGGCGTCCATGGCTTCTTTCTTGCTCTTTTGGAAGGGGATCACCGCGTCGGGCCGGTACGCGCCGGACAGCACGCCGGGCAGGATGGAAGGGCTGCCGCAGTAAACGCATTCAGTGGCGGCGGTGGTTTCATCCGCCACGATTTCGGAGCCGCAGTTCTGGCAGCGATAGGTGCGCAGATGGCTGGCTTCCGCTTCGTCGAAATCGGAATGGCTGGCAAAATACCACTGCATCTGGTCGTCCGTGGTGTTTTGCACGTCCATTTCGGCAACCTGCTGGATGGCTTCCAGCGGGAAGGAATTGCCGCAGCTGGCGCAGTCCAGCTGCTGGCTCTGAGCGCCGAAGGTGAGCGCAGCGCCGCAGCAGGGGCACTTGTAATGGGCGGCGGCTTGAGTCATGGCGGGGCCTCCTTTCAAATAGGTAGGACGTAGGAAGTAGGAGAGAGGAGGCTTTCGGGTACAATATTCTTACCCGATCTTCAAGGAGAAGTGCTTTATCACTGGACAAAACAAACCTCCTACCTCCTACTTCCTACCTCCTGCCTGATCATTACTCTTTCCCCTCAAACTGCCTGCATATCGTATACTTGCTCACCGCGGTCTGCACGGCTTCGGGGCAGGCCCAGGACAGCACGTCCCGGATATAGGGGGGTAAAACGCGGTTGTACTTCACTTCCAGGATGGTTTCATCGTGGCGCAGCACCGGCACCGTGGGAACGTCGGGGTTAAACATGTCGATGCTGTTCAGCCCGCTGCGCACCCGCATGTCGAACGTAATGCGCACTTCCTCAGCGGAGTGGATGTAGGCTTCCCGCTCGTAGTCCACGATCACCACGGGATGCAGCAGACGCGTGCGCATTTCCCGGTACACATCCCTGAGCAGCCCGCTCTGGGTGTATTCCAGGCCCGTGGGGTCAGCGGCGATCAGCTGGTCGGCCAGGTCGCGGCTGATTTTCGCGGAGCGCTTGGAAATCAGGCTGCCCACTTTGGTCTTGCATTCCATGAAGATGTTTTTGTCGGTGAGGTTGTAGATGCGGATGCGGTATTTGTCGCGGTCCTTGACGCCCGCGATTTTATCGTACAGCGCGTCGTCAAACACCGTGTCAAAGTACAGGGAGCGGATATGATAGCTCCCGCCGTTGCGGGCGGCGTTCGGGTCGGGCCTCAGCACATGGCCGACCGTCCGCCGCAGCACTTCCAGCTGGGTGCGCGTGATGAGAAACTTTAACTCATGGCGAAGGGGAAGAGCCATCGGTTACGCCCCCGCTTCGGTCTGGCAGGCCACCAGCGTGGCGTCGTAAACGCCCTGGACTTCCAGCATTTCGGACACGATGTTGGTCTGCCGCTCAAGCCGCACCTCCACCGTCATCTCAGCGCTGTTCTTCGTGGCGGTCTTGGTGACGGTCTTGGAGCGCAGGCGATAGTTCCTCAGCCGCTGCCTGAGGCGGTTGTCAATGTCAAGCTGAACCGATTCGTCATAGTGCAGCACCAGCAGATAGGAGTTGGGCGTGCGCAGGCGGAAGAAGGAAATGGCCAGCAGGATACCGCCGATGCCCAGCAGCGCCACGATAGCAATCACATAGGCGTTGGAGCCTACCAGGATGCCCATGGTGATGGACCAGAACATATAAGCGGTGTCCAGCGGGTCTTTCACCGCGGTACGGAAACGCACGATCGACAGCGCGCCTACCATGCCCATGGAAAGCGCCACGTTGCTGCCGATGGCCATGACCACGGGCGTGGTCACCAGACAAAGCAGGATCAGCGTGAGCGTAAAGGACGGGGAATAAAGCACTCCGCGGTAAGTAGCCTTGTACACGGCAGCGATAATCAGCCCCGCCGCCAGCGCCACCACCAGCGCGACGACCACGTTGAACGGGGTAAAATTGGAAAGCTGATCGGCAAACCAGTCCGCGAAGGTGGAGCCGTGGGCGATGTCACTAAAGGTCAGGTTTCCGTTCATTTCGGTTCATCCTCCTCATTTGCTGTATATATAGTACCACTTTTTAAGGGGCTCCGTCAATCGGTTCATATGCATTGCGGCCATGTTTTTTCATGAAAATGGGAAACAAGCGCCGCGCAGCGGCAGTCTTCCCCGGCTTTTTTCCGGACGCCGGGTTTTTTAAGTTTCATTTAAGGATTGTATGATAGAATTAAAAATGGAGGCTTGCAGAAGATGGTTTTGCAGGATTGCTTTCTTATGTGTTTGAATGGAGGTCATGATGGAGCAGGAAGCTTACAGCCAAAGGATTCAGCGCTCAGCCGACGCGCGTCAGAGCAAACCCAAAAAGCAAAAGAAAAAGAAGAAGATCGTCAAAAAAATCGTCACGTTCCTGTTGATTCTTTTGGTGCTTTCCGGCGTGGGCGGTTTCGCATATCTGCGTCTTAGGCAGCAGTACACCGTCACCTATCAGGAATATACCGCCACTACCGGCACCATTTCCAACGCGCTGTCATTCAGCGGCACACTGCAGGTGCTGAACAATACGGAATACACGGCGTCATCCTCCGGCACCGTAAAGACCGTGATGGTGGAGAAAGGCCAGGATGTAACAACCGGCGAGCAGCTGCTGCGCCTGAACAACGGCCAGACCGTGGAAGCGGATTTCGACGGCAGGATCAACCAGCTTCCTGTGCAGATCGGCGACAAGGTTTCCTCCGGGGACCTGTTGGTTCAGGTTGTGGATTTCACCCACATGAAAGTCTCCATCCGGGTGGACGAATATGATATTTCCTCCGTCCACATCGGCGACGCCTGCCGCGTGACCACCACAGCCACGGAGAATGTGTTTGATTCCAGCATTGCGGACATTAACTATGTATCTTCCTCTACGGGCTCCGTCGCTTATTATACCGCCACGGCCTACGTGGACGTGGCCGACGGCGTTTATCCCGGCATGCAGGTCACGGTGACCGTGCCGCAGGAGGAGGCCGCCGACGTGGTGGTGCTGCGGGAGGAAGCGCTCAGCTTCAACGAGCGCAACCAGGCCGTGGTCTATACGATGAACAGCCAGGGCGAAATGGCGGAAACGCCGGTCACGACGGGCGTGAGCAACGGCAACTATGTTGAAATCAAGTCCGGCCTACGCGCGGGGGATTCCGTTTACAAGGAAGTTAAGGAAACGGACCAGAGCCTCGCCAGTATGCTCACCAGTCTCTTTGGCACCCAGCGGGTCAACGGCACGGGCGGTTCGCGCAACTTCAACCAGAATACGAACCGCACCAACACGAATACCAACTCCAACTGGTCGCCAGGCACGAACACCAACCGTCAGCCCTCCTTCGGAAACGGCGGTGGGCGATAATGGCAGAAATCCTGTTCTCCATGCGGGGCATCAACAAGTTTTATACCATGGGCGACGAACAGGCGCATATCCTGAAAAACATCCGCCTGACGGTTCTCAGGGGGGAATACCTGTCCATCCTGGGCCCGTCCGGCAGTGGGAAAAGCACGCTGATGAATATCATCGGGTGCCTGGACACCCCCACATCAGGCGACTATATGCTGAACGGGCAGGTCATCGAAGAACTGACGGAAGCGGAGCTGGCGGATATCCGCTCGCGGGAGATCGGCTTTGTGTTCCAGAACTCCCAATTGCTGCCTCGGCTCACCGCCCAGAAAAATGTGGAGCTCCCGCTGATTTACGCTGGCGTTCCGCATCGGGAACGGAAGCGCAGGGCGCAGGAAATGCTGGAGCGCGTGGGCCTGCAGGACCGCATGGAGCATTACCCCAACCAGCTTTCAGGCGGCCAGCAGCAGCGCGTTGCCATCGCGCGGGCACTGGTTGGCAATCCGTCGTTGCTGCTGGCTGATGAGCCCACCGGCGCGCTGGATCAAAAGACCGGCAGGCAGGTGATGGCTCTGTTTCAGGAACTGAACGCGGAAGGCCTCACTGTGGTGATGATCACCCATGATATCAACATCGCCTCCTATGCCCGCCGGGTGGTGCACATCATCGACGGGGAGCTGAGCGAAGGCGGTCTCACATCATCGGAAGGAGGGAGCTATGCTTAAAAACTTCCGCAAAAACCTGATGATGCTGGGCGAATGCTTCACCATGTCCCTGAGCAATATCCTGAGCAACCGCGTGCGTTCCTTCCTGACGGTGCTGGGCATCCTGATCGGCGTCACGGCGGTGATCGCGCTGATCACCACGGTATCGGGGTTTTCGGGCACCCTGTCCTCTTCCTTTATGAGCATGGGAGCGGGCACCCTGTCCGTGTCCGTCACCGGCAGCGATTTGAAATCCGGCATGAGCACTGAGGATTTGGAGGAGTTGACGGAGCTGGACGCGGTGGAGGGCATCACCCCCAACGTGACCCTGCGCAGCCGCTTATCGAAAGCGGGGAAATACAAAACCAACGTTTCCATCTCCGGAAAGAATTATTTTTACTTTACCAAAACGGACGGCGCGGTGGAGCGGGGGAGAAGCATCCACCCAACCGACGAAGCCAGCCGCACCTTCGTTTGCCTGATCAATCACAGCATCATGGAGGAATTGTTTTACGGCGTCGATCCCGTCGGTGAAACCATGTACATCGACGGCGTTCCCTTCCTGGTGATCGGCATCCTGTCGGAAAGCGAGACCGGCAGTGTCATGAACATGATGTCCGGCACACCCAGCGTGCTGATCCCCTACACCACAGCCCTCAAGATGAACGACGCCAACGTGGTCACGTCCTTCACGGTCTATCTGACGGAAGGAACGGATTCCGAGAAAGCCTCGGAAACCATTACCGAAACCATGGACAGGATGTTCAGCTTTGAGGAGGACTGCTTCACCGTGACCACCATGAGCGGCATCGAGGACACCATGAACACCATGCTGTCCATGGTCAGCACCCTGCTTGCGGGCATCGCGTCCATCGCCCTGGTGGTCGGCGGCATCGGCATCATGAACATGATGCTCACCACCGTGACCGAGCGCACCATGGAAATCGGCCTGAAAAAAGCGCTCGGGGCCATCCCCTGGCAGATTCAGCTGCAGTTCTTAATGGAATCATTCCTCCTGTCCATGATCGGCGGACTGCTGGGCGTGGTGTTCGGGCTGAGCCTGTCCTTCACGCTCTGTCAGGTGACCGGCATGGCCTTTGTGATTTCCCCCGGCGCTATCCTGCTGGGCGTGGGCTTTTCCGCAGCCGTCGGCATCATCTTCGGCTGGGCGCCCGCTCGGAAAGCCAGCAAACTGAACCCAATTGACGCGCTGCGCGCGATGTAAAAAAGGAAGTGCAGGATCATGAAAAAACTGTTTGCCCTGATGCTGGTGTTTTCCCTTGTGCTGACGGTTCCCTCCGCCTTTGCCGCGTCCCTGTCGCTGAACGGCACGGTGGTGAACGTGGGCGAGCAAACGATTCTTTCCGCCCGCGGCGGCACGGTGGATACTGTGCTGGTTCAGCCCGGCCAGAGAGTGGAGGCGGGCGAAACGCTGGCGCTGATTCAGACCAAAAAAGTGTATGCCAAAACAGACGGCGTCGTCCGCCTGTTCGGCGAGGTCGGCGATACGGCGGAAATGGTCACGGAGCAGTACGGCGCGGTGGCGTATATCGAGCCGCTCACTCCATACATCGTGCAGGCTTCCACCAAGACCGCGGACGCGGCGGAAGATAACAAATTCGTTCATCCCGGAACGACGGTGTATCTCCGCGCCGTGGAAAACATGAACCATACCGGAACCGGCACGGTGACGAGCGTATCAGGCGGCAGCTTCACGGTGGTGCTGTCCTCCGGGCTGTTTGATAAGAACGATACCGCGAACGTGTACCGCGACCCCAACTTCATCCCCGCCACGCGGCTGGGCAAAGGCTCCGTCTCGCTGGTCGATCCGGTAGCGTATACCGCCGAGGGCGTGATTGCGGCGTATGCCGTGGAGGACGGCGCGAAGGTCAAAAAAGGCGATGTGCTGTTTGAAACGCTGGACGGCGATTACCAGGGCGCGGGGGTCAATCTTACCGCAATTCTTTGCCCCGTCAAGGGAACCATCGTTTCCCTGAATGTCAGCAAAGGCAATGCCATTTCCGCAGGAGGCGCGGTGGCCTCGATCTATCCGGACGAAGCCCTCCGTATTCAGGCGCCTGTTTCCGAATCCGACGTTGCGTATCTGCGCCAGGGCGACGCCGTAACTGCCGAGTTTTTTTACCTGAATAACGGCGCTATCACGGTGCGCGGCACGATCGAATCCATCTCGCGGATCGGGGAAGCGTCTGCTGACAGTGAAACGGATGAGGCGAGCTATATGGTCACGATCACGCCCACCTCCACTGCCGGCCTGTATTACGGCGCGCACGCCATTGTCTCGCTCGCTCAGAAAACTGATGGTTACGCATTGACAGAAGAAGAGAATCCGTAACGGTATTATTGCTCGCCCAACTAAATCATGAATTATCTGCGGGCGATAAATCGGTCCATCCTGCGTCACTCAACCTTGAAATATCCTTCGGCCCTGGGCTGCCGCCCGGCCTCCGCTAAAAACAATCCACCGGATTGTTTTT
>JAFWQM010000077.1 GCA_017509065.1 Clostridia bacterium | reverse complement strand
TGCCGCCTGGCCTCCGCTAAAAACAATCCACCGGATTGTTTTTCGAGCGCTTCGGCCCCAGTATTCCTGCGGTTTCGTTCCTTGTCTGGAACGATTTCTCATCCCGCATCTGAATTCACGATTCAATTGGGCGAGCAATAAGCAGCATTATTCCATGCAGTGATTCAGCCATTCCCTGCCCGATCTGATCGCTGCAAGCACCCGCTCCGGCGCGGGGCCGCCGATCAGATTCCGGGCGGAAACGCAGGCCTGCATAGAGAGGGCTTCATACACGTCCTGTTCAAAAGCGGGGGAGAAAGCCCGAAGCTCGTCCAGAGGCAGGTCGTCCAGCGCACAGCCCTTTTCCAGGCAGTGCGCCACCAGTTTTCCGGCCACGGCATGCGCGTCCCGGAAGGGCACGCCGCGCTTCACCAGGTAGTCGGCGCAGTCCGTGGCGTTGGCAAAGCCCGCGACCGCGCTCTTTTTCATGTTCTCCACCCGGAACGTGGCGGTGCGGAGCATTTCGGTGAATACGTGCATGCACTTGAGCCAGGTGTCCCGTGCGTCGAAATAGTTTTCCTTGTCCTCCTGCATGTCCTTGTTGTAGGCCAGGGGAAGGCCCTTCATGACGGTCAGCAAGGCCATGAGGTCGCCGTACACCCGGCCCGTCTTGCCGCGGATGAGTTCAGCCACATCGGGGTTCTTTTTCTGCGGCATCATGGAGGAGCCGGTGGCAAAGCCGTCGTCCAGGGTCAGAAAGCCGAATTCCAGGCTGCTCCACAGCACCAATTCTTCGCAGAAGCGGGAAAGGTGCATCATGCCGATGGAGGCGGCGGAGAGGTAATCCAGCAGGAAATCCCGATCGGACACTCCGTCCAGACTGTTCTGGCTCACGGAAGAAAAGCCCAGTTCGTTAGCGGTGAATTCCCTGTCGAGCGGATAGGTGGTGCCCGCCAGCGCGCCGCATCCCAGGGGACAGCAGTCGGCGGACTTTTTGGCGTTCATAACCCGGCGGCAATCCCGCTTAATCATTTCAAAGTACGCCATCAGGTGATGGCCCAGGGTGATCGGCTGGGCCCGCTGCAAATGGGTGTAGCCCGGCATCACGTCCCCCGCGTGCTTTTCCGCCAGGTCAAGGATCACTTCTTCCAGATCAAGCAACATATTCAGCGTCTGGTCGCATGTGTCCATGGCGTAAAGGTGCATATCGGTAGCTACCTGATCGTTGCGGCTGCGGCCCGTGTGCAGGCGCTTGCCCGCGTCGCCGATGCGCGCCGTCAAGATCTGCTCCACCAGCATGTGGATGTCCTCGCTCTCGGCGGGGAAATCCACCTTGCCGGCCTGCATATCGGCCAGAATACCCGCTAATCCTTTCTGAATCGCGGCCTCATCCTCGTTGCTGATAATGCCCTGCTTGCAGAGCATTTTCGCATGTGCCATGCTGCCCCGGATGTCCTGCGGATACAACCGCTTGTCAAAGGAAATGGAGGAATGAAAATCGTCCACCATCTGGTTGGTTTCTTTCTCGAATCGTCCGCCCCACAGCTTCATGGTTCATTCACCTCGTTCGTTTCATATCGGCCGAAATACCAGCCGGACACGCTGTCTTTTTTCACAAAGCAGCCATAATTCAG
Organism: Clostridia bacterium; assembly: GCA_017509065.1. The sequence goes on along the minus strand of JAFWQM010000077.1, from coordinate 12,463 downwards.
TTTCAGGATCAGGGAAAGCCGGTCTCCCGGCGAAACGGGCAGCACATAGTCCGTGGTGTCGATGCAGCTCAGAACGCCGTTATGATGGAAAATATACTGCGTCGGCACGGTCATGGGCCTGCCGTGGTAGAGCACCTTGGACACTTCTTCGCCCTTTTCGATCAGCTCCACCGCGTGGTCGTTCCAGGGGATGTAGCGGGCTTCCTCTTTCGGGGAACCCGCCTGACCGTCCAGCGCTGTAATGACGGGCAGCTTATCCCAGGTGAGCAGGGAATAATCGTCGCTTCTCCAGTCCGGCAGGATCAGCAGGTTCAATTGTCCTTCCGTTTTGATACCGCAGGCCCCGTCCAGGGAAATGATGTGCCGCTGCCGGTCGATGAGCGGCTCGTAATGCGGATAGGTTTTGCTGTACAGCACGGAAGGCCAGTGGCCCACCACCACATATTTTCGGAAAGACAGGCCCGCGGAATAAAAATCATCGTACTTTAGAATCGGAAAAGCGTCCGTCCCTTTCAGTTCATCCAGCCGTTCTTGGGGGATGCCGCCGTGGACGAAGATCATCCGCTGGGTTTCCAGGATGATGGGTAGATTGCCAAGGAAATCTATTTCGGCTCTGAAGCGTTCCCTGACTCTTGGAAGCAGCGCGTCCAAATCCGTTTCCCGCGTGAGCGGCTCGCCCATTTCCGTGCACATTTCGTGGAGCAGGCTGCTGCCCCACCAGCCCTTGGCGTTGAAAGCGTAGTCCGTCATCCGCTGCCAGTCGCCGCTTCGCTGCTCCGTCAGGTATTCCCAGCGCCATAAGTCCACATTGCCCATCAGCGGATAGACCGTATGCGTTTGGCACAAGTTCATCACCAGCCGGACCGTTTCAAGGCTCTTTGGGCCTTTCTCGATCAGATCGCCCACGATGATCAGCACGTCGTCCGGTGTGAACCGCGCCTTTTCCAAAATAGTCCGCAGCCCGTCCGCGTGGCCGTGGATATCGCTGATCATCAGGACGCGCCGGTCGTCCGGCAGCGTGACACGCTGGATGGTGGTGTTCATTACCTCATGCTCCTTTGGTTCGGTCTTCCTGACTGCTGCGGTACGGCAGCATTATACCAAACAAAGCAGAATGTAACAAGGGGGAAATCTGGTCAGTGCTCCTCTTAAAGAACACATTAAGTAAGGAACGAGGACGAGGCAGGGGGCTTCTTCAGCCCCCTAAACCTCTGAACCAGAGGGTTTCACCTTCTGGATTCCAATAGGCGAATTATCTTGGATAGATGTAGAAAACAACTTTCGCCAGTCGATACGGGGTTACGGAAGTTAGTGGCTTCGCCGCCGGGCCAGAAGCAGAACGCCGATAGTTTGTCATTTGCTTTCAATTATCAGCGGGAACATAGTCTGTTCAACCCATCAAGTAACTTCCGCTATTGCGGGTCCAGGGGGATCATCCCCCTGGTGGGGTCTGGGGTGAAACCCCAGCGTAACCTCTTGTTCCTGTTTTACGTGCTCTTGAAATAATCCGCCGTATATTTTTTCCCATCCCTGGGAATAACAAGAGCGAAAAAAGCAAGGAGGGAAAGCAATGAATCCGTTTCAATTGAAGCCTGAGAAAAATTTCGGAGAGTTTATGGACTGGCAGCATATCTATCCCCGCGCCTATGACAAGATGGAGGCCGATCCCTATACCCGCGTAAGGGTCATCCTGATGAACGGCACGGAGTTTGAGTCCGTCAAGTATTCCCATCAGTTCCAGCGCCAGGAGAGCAACAATGACCTGCGCCGTGAACTGGCCATGATGCGGCGTCAGGAACAGCAGCAGCAAAAGAAAATCGCGTGCCTGAAGCCTTTGGATGAAACGATCCTGGAACACACCATCGGTTATGAACAATTGGCCGTTGACCTCACTGCCGGTCTTGCCCAGCGCGTCACCTGCGCCAGCGTGAAATCCGCCCTGGACTTTGCGCTGCTGGAGGACTTTGACCACCTGTACCGCTACGCTGACCTGATGGAAATGGAGCATGGCCAGTACGCTGAAAAGCTGGTGGGCGATTACACCGAAATCATGCCCGGCCGCCCGACCATTTCCGAGCACCGCTGCCCCATGGACGCGCTGTGCGTTCCCGGCAAGCCAGACGCCGCGCTGTTTGACAAAATGGCCGTGCAGATCATCACAGCCGCCGAGCAGCAGACCATGAACTATTACATGAACGTGTGCAGTCTCTACACCTCCGATCTGGGCCGGAAGCTGTACCAGGAAATCGGCATGATCGAGGAGCAGCACGTGACCCAGTACGGCAGCCTCATGGACCCCAACTGCACGTGGCTGGAAGGACTGGTGATGCACCAATACGTGGAGGCGTATCTCTACTACTCCTGCATGGAGGACGAGACCGACCAGAACGTGAGAGATATTTGGGAAGACTTCTTCCAAATGGAAGTAACGCACCTGCACAAAGCCGCCGACCTGCTCAAACAGTACGAAAAGAAGGACTGGCAGCAGGTGATTCCGGGCGGAGAGTTCCCCGAGCCCTTCCGTTTTGAATCCAATATCGACTATGTGCGCTCCGCGCTGAATATGGTTGATTTCACGGCGGAAAAGGAATTGTTCAAGCCCGTGAACATGCTGCCCAAGGATTATGATTTCTTCGTGTATCAGAAAGCGGTAAACGCCAATGTGGACGCGGTGCCAAGCCATCAGGTGATTGATCGGTCCATCCGGAAGCGGGGCCGCGACTATCGCGCCGAAACCGCGCCAAGCCCCATCCCCGGCTTGCGGAACCGAACGCTGGACAATACCACGATCGGAAGAATCTATCAGTAAGCAAGGTATGAAAAAGCTTCGCCGCGGCTTTGACGCGTGGGGACATTATCTGCTGGCGCTGCTGTGCGCAGGGGTGATCCTGCTGTCAGCGGCGTGGACGCGGGAGCAGCGGTCAGGGGAGATTGCAGGGCATCAGGCGCTGTCCGACCAGAGCCAGCGTCTAAGCCAGATCACGCCTCCGCCAATAAAGGAAGTTTATTGTCGGCCAACGGACGGGGACGTGCTGCGTCCGTTCAGCAAAGAACCGGTCTGTTTTCCGGACCTGCGCCTGTGGAGCGTTCATCCTGCTGTGGACTTTTCCGCAAACGAAGGGGAAAAGGTATACGCAATATGCGCGGGTACGGTGATCTCCTGCGGAAACGGCTGCGTGCGCCTGCGTCATGAAAACGGCCTGGAAAGCCTGTACCGGGGTCTCATGAAAATCAATGTTTCTCCGGGCCAGGCCGTGAAAAAAGGCGCTGTACTCGGCCTGGCAGGCTTACGTGTGCCCTATGAAGGAGAAGGCCATATCTGTATAGCTCTGTTTGAAAACGGGATTCCCGTTCCATTTGAGGTTGAATAACGAAACATGACCGCCGCTTTCCGCGACGGCCATGTTTCGTTATCGAGAAGTTATTTCCGGCCGGTCTTCCGCTTTGTCTTTTCTTCGTACATCAGCGCGTCCGCGGCTTGGACGTATTCCTCCAGCGATTGATTGTCCCGCCCGCTTGCCCAGATGATGCCGATGCTCAGGCTGAGGGCATAGGGCTTCTCGCCGTTTTCCGCATTGTACGCTTTTACGGCCTGCTGGATTGCGTCGATCAAATCGCGTTCCCTGCTGGAGGCGATCACAAGGAATTCATCGCCGCCGAAGCGCATCGCAAAATCGTGGGGGCTGCACACGTCTTTGATGATACCCGCCGCGCTGCGGATCGCGTCGTCGCCGATTTCGTGGCCGTACCGATCGTTGATCTGCTTGAGGTAGTCAAGGTCGATGAACAGGATCTGCGCGCCGCCGTCCTGCATCAGGAACGAGTCAAAGGTATGCTGTCCATAGCGCTCATAGCCAAAGCGGTTGTACAGTCCGGTCAGCGCGTCGTGTACATAGAGGTTTTCCAGAATACCGTTGAACTGACGCAGCAGGCATTTCTTTCTTACGTTTTCAATGGCGATTTCAAGGAAGCTGAATATGCTCATGTGCAGGTTCAGCTTTGCCGCTTCGCTGATGCCGTCCAGCACCAGATAGCCGATGGAATAAGTGTTGTAATGCAGGGGATAAAAAACCAAAAACCGTTCGTTTTCGATCAGTTCCCTGGTCAGCAGCTCTTTCCGGGGGAAACGGACGCATTTCTGGGTTGGGTCCGGGGTGATCCACGTCCGTCCGCAGACAGTCAGCACCATATGATCGCCAAAGCTTTTATCATCCCGGTGCCAGTTCTTTTTGTCGTAGTTGTCGAAATAGTAATCATTGATGCACATGTAGGCGTTGCGGCAGCCGAAAATCTCTTTATTGTCTTCCACGATCTCCATCAGATCCGACAAATCGTTGGCTTCAAAAAGCTCTTCGGCCAGTTCGTCCTGCAGAATATAAAAGTTCTTGAGGAAACGCGTCTGCCTGAAATACTTTTTCCGGATATAGCCGGGCACCGATGTTTCGTCGCATCCGCAGGATTCCGAGCAGGACAGGCCGTAGGGGAAGATCAGGGAATCCCCGTCTTCCTTGCCGTCAATTTTCCTGATCAGGAAGTCCAGCGCGCGATAATTCAGCATTTTATTGTCGCGGAACACCGTGGATAAACCGGGACTGGAGAGTTCAGAGCTGGACAGTCCGTCAAAGCCTGTGACCATCACATCCCGTGGAATGTGATATCCTTTTTCCTCCAGCGCCTCCATCATGCCAAGGGCCATATCATCGTTGGCGCAGACGAAAGCGTCAGGCAAAGGTTTTCCGCTTTCGATCCACAGCCGGCCGACGTCAAGACCGTCGGAAGTGCGCCAGGTGCATTCGATGATTTTGGTGTTCTCTGGAGAAACTCCGTTGTCCTGGCATGCTTTCTGAAAGCCCTCCATGCGTTGTCTGCCTTCCGGACAGCCGTTGTCCAGCAGGCCCGTCAGATACACCATGCGCTTTGCGCCGTGATGAAGGATCAAATGTTCTGTGATATCGTACTGGGCTTTCTCGTTGTCGATGCCCGCAAGATAGCATCCCGGGAGCGGACAGTCAATGGCAACCGCAGGAATGCCCGCCGCCTTGATCCTTTCTCCAAGCTCCTCGCGCACGCGCTTTAAAACGATCTGGTTGCCCTGGATGAGCAGGCCGTCGAACTTGCTCAGGTCAGCCAGCTGGTAAATGGCGTATTCACTTTTGTCCTTTTCGTTGTCCAGGTCTTTCCCGAAGCAGTCGAAAACGCAAAGCTGAACGTCCCCGTGTTCGTCCACGTACTGCTTCAGCCCGTGCAGCGTGGTTTCCACCAGTTCAAAGTTCCAGTCCGCCGTAAAAAAGGCGATGCGATACTTAATCATGACCTTACTCCTGCCCCTGAGCGAAAAAAAACGAAAGCTGAATACCGTCATTGCAGCGACGGCTTACTGCATATAAAAACACTAAACCTTTCCCATTATAACACAAAATACACAAAAATTAAGCATGATTTTGCATTGAAACAAAAAAAGTTGTTGCCCTGCGGATTTTGACAGGACGCATATATTGACAAGCGGGGCGCTTCTTTTATAATGATAGGGGGAGACGATTTGTATTTTTTGAGGTGAAATCGGGATGGCTTCCATGCTTTCCAGGGCCAGACGGACCCTGATCGGCGACCGGGCGTTTTACCGCACTGTGCTGGGGATTATTATTCCGGTCATTATTCAGAGCAGCATCTCTAATTTTGTTAATTTCCTGGATAACCTGATGGTCGGCGCGCTGGGCGACGCACAGATGAGCGGCGTGTCCATTGCCAATCAGCTGTTGTTTGTATTTACCCTGGCCATTTTCGGCGGCCTGGCAGGACCGGGCATTTTCGGCGCGCAGTTTTACGGCGCGGGCGACATTCAGGGAATGCGGAACACCTTCCGCATCAAACTGCTGGAATCACTGTTCCTGCTGATGGTGGCGTTCATAGCGTTTATCGGCTTCAAAAAAGAGCTGATTTCCCTGTTTTTGCAGGGGGACGGCGACCCGGCGATGGCAGCGGAGATGCTGAAAAACGGCCAGGACTATCTGATGGTGATCCTCATCGGCCTGCCCGCGTTCGCTCTTTCCATGTCCTACGCCGGCACGCTCAGGGAGATGGGGGAGACCCGCCTGCCCATGTTTGCCAGCGTCGTAGCGGTACTCACCAACGCGCTGTTTAACTATCTGCTTATTTTCGGCAAGCTGGGCCTTCCGCGCCTGGAGGTCGTTGGCGCGGCGGTGGCAACGGTGATCAGCCGCTTTGTGGAGCTGGGTATTGTGATGGGGTTTACGCATAAGCATCATAAGCGTTTCACCTTCATTGAGGGAGTGTACCGCACACTTAGAGTGCCTGCCGCGCTGCTGAAAAAAGTGCTGCGCATGGGCGCGCCGCTGATGCTGAATGAACTGCTCTGGTCCATCGGTATGAGCACGCTCACCGCTATTTATTCCATGAGCGGGCTGGTGGTGGTCTCGGCCCTGAGCATCACGTTCACGATTTCCAACCTGTTCAGCGCGGTCTACATGTCCATGGGCACGGCGGTGGCGGTGCTGGTGGGTCAGGCCCTGGGCGCGGGCAACTTTGACAAAGCGAAAACCGATGTGTGGCGGATCATCGCATTCGGCATCGCAGGCGCGGCGTCGATGGGCCTGCTGCTTGCGCTTTTCTCGCCGCTTATTCCGCGCGCTTACAGCGGTGTCACGCAGGACGTTCGGGACATGGCGAGCAGTCTCCTGATCGTGACGGCCTGCGCAATGCCTCTGTACGCCTTCGCGCATTGCTCCTATTTTACCTTGCGGTCCGGCGGCAAAACCCTGATCACCTTCCTGTTTGACAGCGGGTATACATGGGCGGTTTCCGTGCCGGTGGCGCTGCTGATGGTGAAGGTCGTGCATGCGGATATTGTGGTGTGCTTCGCTACCGTGGAGGCGGCAAACATCATCAAGTGTCTGATCGGCTATCTCTTCGTAAGCTCCGGAAAGTGGATACAGAACCTGACGAATGTGACGTAACAGAGGATAAACGACATGGAAAAACAAAATCTGTTTGAACAGGGAAGCATCCGGAAAACCTATTTTACCCTGGCCCTGCCGGTAACGCTGAGCATGGTGCTGTCCGTCGTGTACAACGTGGCAGACACCTATTTCATTGCCAGCGCCCAGGATACTAATCTGGTGGCTGCGGTGTCGCTGTGCGCGCCGGTGTTCATGCTGCTGATGGCGTTCGGCAACATTTTCGGACAGGGCGGCACGTCGCTGATTGCCAGGCTGTTTGGCAGACAGGACACGGAAGGCACGAAACAGGTCAGCTCCTTCTGCTTTTACGCCGCGCTGCTGTGCGGCGCGGTGATCGGCGGCTTGATGCTGCTGTTTCACGATCCGCTGCTGCGCCTGCTTGGGGCGAACGATGAAACCTACCAAAGCGCTTACGCTTATTTCATGACGCTCGCGGCGGGCGGGCCGCTGGTGGTGGTGAACTTCATCCATATGAATCTGCTCCGTGCGGAGGGCATGAGCCGGGAATCCATGCTTGGCAGCGTCAGCGGCCTGGTGGTGAACATCATCCTTGACCCCATTTTCATCTCCGGCCTGGGCTGGGGCGCGTTCGGCGCGGCGTTCGCCTCCGTGATCGGCTACGTCTGCTCCGATATTTTCCTGCTGCTGGTTGTGCTGAAAAAGAGCAGGATCCTGTCAGTTGATATCCGCAAAGCGCTGATTCCCGGCAGAGATATGCTGGACATGTGCGCCATCGGCATTTCCGCTGCGCTCACAAATATCATGTCCAGCGTTTCCCTGATCGTGCTGAACCATTTTCTTCTGCCCTTCGGCAACAGCCAGGTAGCTGCCATGGGCATTGCCCAGAAGGTGAGCATGATCATCCTGTTGGTGCTGACCGGCATGAGCTTCGGCGCTGCCCCGATCGTGGGATATTATTACGGCGGTCGCAAGTATGATAAGCTCAGGGAGCTGCTGCGTTTTCTGCTGAAAACGGTGGGCGGCACGGCGGTGATCATGACCGTGATTCTGTTCCTGCTGGCCCGGCCCTGCATCAGTGTGTTTTTGCAGGATGAAGCCATTATCGAAACAGGTGTTTTGATGCTGCGCTGGTATATCGTGACCATGGCGCTGGCCGCGGGCGTGATGATCATCACCATCTGCTTCCAGGCCAGCGGCAAAGCGGCCGAAGCGCTGATATCCTCCATCTGCCGCCAAGGCGTGATCTTCATTGCCGTGATCGCGCTGACCTCAGCGATTGCGGGATATACCGGTGTGCTGGCCGCACAGGCCGTGACCGACATCATCACCATCCTTCTGCTGGGTACCTTGTTCTGGAAACGCTTTTACAGTACACTGCACGACTGATTTGAAAGGAGAGAAACCCATGGCGCATTTTCCGAAGGACTTTCTCTGGGGCGTTGCCTGCGCGGCTTACCAATGCGAAGGCGCGTGGAACGAGGACGGCAAAGGTCCCAACATCTGGGACGACTTCTGCCATGACCCGAAGGGCAGGCACGTCAAGAACGGCGATACCGGCGATATCGCCTGCGACTGCTACCACCGCTGGAAAGAGGATGTGGCGCTGATGAAGGCGCACGGCATCCGGGCCTACCGATTCTCTATCAGCTGGGCGCGCGTCATCCCGGACGGCAGCGGCGAAGTGAACGAAAAAGGCTTTGCATTCTATGACAATCTGGTCAACGAACTGATCGCCAACGGCATCGAGCCGCTGATCACCCTTTATCACTGGGATCTGTCCAGCGCGCTGCAGCTTCGCGGCGGTTGGCTGAACCCGGAGATCGAAGCATGGTTCGGCCGGTATGCCCGGATCATTGCCGAGCATTTCAAGGGCCGCGTGAGCAAGTACATGACCATCAACGAGCCGCAGTGCATCGTCGCCGGCGGCTATGGCATGGGCGGACTCGCGCCGGGGCTCAAGATGCGCGAGGAAGACCTGGCGCGCATGTATCACCACGTGTGCCTGTGTCACAGTGAAGCTCAGCGCCAGATCAAGGCCGTCGCCGGAGCGGATGTTCAGGTGGGCATCGTGCCCTGCGGCAAGCTGTGCTTTCCCGACCGGGATACTCCAGAGAACCGCGAAGCGGCTTACAAAGCCACGTTTGACCTGAACAACGATGGCTGGACCTTTTCCCATAATATCGTGCTGGACAGCCTCGTCCTGAAACGCTACGACGAATCCGCGCCGGAGGCTGTTCGCCGCTTTGCCGACACCATCCCGCAGGCTGAATGGGAGCGGATGGAAACCCCGGATTTTATCGGCATCAACGTATACCGCGGCTCGCGGGTGGATGAAAACGGTCAGCCCGTGAAGCTGCCCCGCGGCTACGCGACAACCGCGTGCAAATGGGAAATCACACCCGAGGTGATGCACTACGGCCCGATGAACGTGTACCGCCGCTATCATCTGCCCATCTATATCTCCGAAAATGGCCTTTCCTGCAACGACGTCATTTTCCTTGACGGCCAGGTGCATGACCCCGAACGCATCGACTTCCTGCACCGGTATCTGCTGGAACTGTCCAAGGCCGTGGAGGAGGGCGCCGATCTGCGCGGCTACATGCAGTGGAGCTTCCTGGACAACTTTGAATGGGCTTCCGGCTACGATGAGCGCTTTGGCATCATCTATGTGGACTATCCTACCCTGCGCCGCATTCCCAAGGATTCTGCCCGCTGGTACTGGCAGGTGATCGAGAGCAACGGGGAGTGTTTGTGAGGAAATAGGGATCAGGGATTACGCCGCTTATAAGCGAAAGTTCTCGCAAAATGACAAAAGTCGTGTGCAGAGAGTACAGAGTTCAGATTCATTTACCTGACAAATTGTGGTACTCCTATTATTCATACAATATCATCTGTACGCTAATCCCTATCCCCTAATCCCTGATTTCAAATCCCTCATCCCTTCCAACCAAACCCAACTAAAGAAAGGAGAATTCCCATGAAGAGCTTCCGGTATGACCAGGATTTCGCGGTGGTGGATACCACGGCGGGCAAGATCCGTGGTTTTGAACACGACGGCATCCTCACCTTCCGGGGCGTGAAATATGCCACGGCCAAGCGCTTTCACGCGCCGGAACCGATTCCTTATCAGAAGGGCGTCACTGACGCCACCAGCTACGGCTATGTCTGCCCGCTGCTCAAACAGGACGAGCCCAAGGGCGAAATCTTCGTGCCACACCGCTTCTGGCCACAGGACGAGGACTGCCTGAATCTGAACGTGTGGACGCCAGCTCTGGACGGGGGAAAGCGCCCGGTGCTGTTCTGGCTGCACGGCGGCGGATATTTCGCCGGCTCGTCCATCGAGCACATCGCCTATGACGGCCACAACATGGCCCTGCACGGCGACGCGGTGGTGGTTTCGATCAATCACCGCCTGAATATCCTGGGCTATTTCGATCTGTCCGACTTCGGCGAGGAATACGCCAACTCCGCCAACGCGGGCGGCGACGACATCATCATGGCGCTCAAATGGGTGCATGACAATATCTCCGCATTTGGCGGCGACCCGGATAACGTGACCATCTTCGGTCAGTCCGGCGGCGGGGGAAAGGTGACCACCCTGCTCCAGTCCCCGGCGGCGGACGGTCTGTACGCCAAAGGCTTCAATATGAGCGGCGTGCTGGGCCTGCTCGACGATGCCAAAGGCAGCGGCAAGGAACTGGCCGAGGCCATAATGAAGGAACTGAAAGCCAAGTCCGTCAAGGAACTGGAAAAAGTGCCCTACGCTGCCCTCGCCGGCGCGTACAACAAGCTTGCTCCCGAATTCCGCAAGGCGGGCAAGTATGTGGGCGGAGCGCCAAAGGCCAACAAGTATTACCTCGGCAATCCCGCGGTGTACGGCTTCCGCAAGGAAACAAAGGATATCCCGCTGCTGGTCGGCTCAGTGTTCGGCGAATTCGCCTCTTTCGGGCCTCCGCGTTTCAACAAGCACGAGATGTCCGGGGAAGAACAGAGAAAAACGCTGCTCAAATATCTGGACGACGATACGCTGGATGAACTGGAGAAAAGCTTCATAGCGGCTTATCCCGAAAGGAAACTGATCGATCTGATACGGCTGGACACGATGTTCAGGCATGCCATCATTGAGTATCTGAAGATCCGCGCGAAGCTGAACAGCTGCACCTATTCCTACATGTTCAACATGGATCAGCCCATTTTCTCCGGCCTGACGCCCTGGCACTGCTGCGATATTCCTTATGTGTTCCACAACATCGAACTGGTGGACTATCCCCAGGGCAGCCTCTATGCCGAAACCATGCAGAAGATCGTGTTTGAAAGTGTGATGGCGTTCGCGCGCACAGGCAATCCCGGGACCGACCTACTACCCGCCTGGCCTGCCTGCACCGCCGGTGAAGAGCATACCATGCTGCTCGATGAGCATTCCCGCTGCCTGACGAATTACGATCATGAGCTCATTCCCGCCGCGCAGAAGGCGATGGGACCTGTATTCACAAAAATCATGGCAGACCTCTCCGGACAAACCCAGCACTGATAATTTGCCCGTTTCCCCGCAGCATTCATCCCCTCGCAGTAAATGTGAGGGGATTCTTTGTTTTTTTGTTGACCGCCGCAACGGTTTGTGTTATACTGTATATGGGAGAGGTTGGGTTTTCAGTCTCTTCCGACCAAATATTCATTCCAATTCTATACTTTTATCAGAAAAGGGGTTTTTGACATGGGCAACATCGATCTGACCAAGTACGGCATCACCGGTACCAAGGAAATCGTGTACAATCCTTCCTATGAATCTTTGTACAAGGACGAAATGGATCCTTCCCTGACCGGCTATGACGTGGGCAAGGAAAGCGAACTGGGTGCTGTGAACGTGATGACCGGCATCTATACCGGCCGTTCCCCCAAGGACAAGTACATCGTCATGGACGAGAACAGCAAGGACACCGTGTGGTGGACCACGCCTGAATACAAGAACGACAACCATCCCATGAGCGAGGAAGTCTGGGCGAAGGTGAAGAAGCTGGCCCAGGAACAGCTGAGCGGCAAGAAGCTGTACGTGGTGGATGCGTTTTGCGGCGCCAACAAGGACACCCGCATGGCTGTCCGCTTCATGATGGAAGTCGCCTGGCAGGCCCATTTCGTGCGCAACATGTTCATCCAGCCCACCAAGGAAGAAGAAGCCGCTTTCGAGCCGGACTTCATCGTGTACACCGCTTCCAAGGCCAAGTGCGAACAGTATAAGGAACTGGGCCTGAACAGCGAAACCGTGGTGGCCTTCAACGTCACCAGCCGGGAGCAGGTCATCCTGAACACCTGGTACGGCGGCGAAATGAAGAAGGGCATGTTCTCCATGATGAACTACTACCTGCCGCTGAAGGGCATTGCCGCGATGCACTGCTCCGCTAACACCGACATGGAAGGTAAGAACACCGCCATCTTCTTCGGCCTCTCCGGCACCGGCAAGACCACCCTCAGCACCGACCCGAAGCGCCTGCTCATCGGCGACGACGAGCACGGATGGGACGACGAGG
>JAFWQM010000076.1 GCA_017509065.1 Clostridia bacterium | reverse complement strand
TGAGGACCCTGGACCCACAACTGGCGAAATAACTTTGTTGTGAAAAGCAACCAGGTTCCGCCTGCTGCGCTGGGATTACGGAAGGTTTGAGGGCTTCTGGCCCAAGAAATCCTGGGAAAATCCGTAGGGGAAAGTTCACTTTCTCCTACGGATTATTCCCTGGCTTTCCCCGGATGCAAAGCATCCGGGCTGGCGGCTTCGCCGCCGGGCCAGAAGCACCACGGCAACAAGCCAGACTTCCGCGTTCTTTTTTGCATCAGCGGGAACCAGGCACATTTATCATGGCAAGCAATATCCGCTATTGGAGTCCAGAGGTCGAAGACCTTTGGTGCAGGTGCACGAGGGCCGCACAGGCCCTCGCCCCATCATTACCCTCCGCAACAAGACTGTTAATAGTTTGGAAGAAAAAAATCACACATTATCTTGCCGGAAGGCATTTGTCGATCAAGGGAGAGAAGCATGGAAGCGCAGTTTGAAGCCATGGAAGGCCGCCTGGAGGAGCTGAGCGTCGCTACGGCCCAGCCGGAAATCATCGCCGACGTGCCCAAGTGGCAGGCGATGCTGAAAGAAATGCGCCAGCTGGAGCCTGCCGTAAACGCCTGGCGGGAATATAAACAGATGCTGGAGCGGATCAGGCAGGCAAAGGAAATGCGTGAAGACCCCGACCTTTCGGAAATGGCGGAAGAAGAATTAAAAGACCTGCTCCCCCGAGAGGAAGAAGAACGAAATAAGCTGCGGCTGTTTCTGATCCCTCACGATCCGAACGATGACCGTTCGGTGGTGATGGAGATTCGTCCCGGCGCGGGTGGGGATGAAGCGGCGCTGTTCGCAGCGCTGCTGCTGCGCATGTATCAGCGCTATGCCGAGCGCAAAGGCTTCCAGTTCGAGCCGGTGGATATTTCCACCACGGAACTCAAGGGCGTCAAGGAAGCGGTGTTCACCCTGAACGGCGTCGGCGCGTTTTCCCGGATGAAGTTCGAGTCCGGGGTGCACCGCATCCAGCGAGTACCGGTAACGGAGGCGGGCGGGCGCATCCACACCTCCACCGCCACGGTGGCCGTGCTGCCCGAGGCGGAAGACGTAGACGTGGAAATCAAATCCGAGGACATCCGCATCGACACCTACCGAGCCTCCGGCCACGGCGGGCAGTACATCAACCGTACGGACTCCGCCGTGCGCATCACGCATATGCCCTCCGGCCTGGTGGTCACCTGCCAGGATGAAAAGAGCCAGTTGAAAAACAAGGAAAAAGCCATGAAGGTGCTGGCGTCCAGGCTGTATGATCTCTACCGCGCGGAAAAGGACGCCGCTTACGCGCAGAACCGCAAAGCCCAGGTGGGCAGCGGCGAACGCAACGAGCGTATCCGCACTTATAATTTTCCCCAAGGCCGCGTCACCGACCACCGGGCTGACCTGACGCTCTATAAAATTGACGCCATCCTGGACGGCGATCTCGACGAGATCATCGACGCCCTCACCATGAAGGAGCAGGCCGAGAAGCTCCGGGTGCTGAACATGTGATGATTTTTATTATCAACAATAAGAAGAGTACAGAGTGCAGAGTACAGATTTATATAGTTTTACACTTCGGACTCCGCAGCGCATTGACTATATCATCTGTACTCTGTACTCTGAATTCTGTTCTCTCCTTCTGATTTAAAGCGTCCATGTATACAGGTACTGCAAAAGGGAGGCATGCCCATGGCGGTGAACCGGAAAATCGCGGAAGCGCTGGAGCGGCTCGCCCTTGAAAACCGGGAAACGAATTTTCGGCACCATACCTATGAAGAAGACCTGCGCCAATACGAATACATCCGCCAGGGGAACATGAAAGCCATATCCGTCGGCAAAGAGATGTTCGAGGGGCCGGCCACCGGCTCCATTTCCGACGATCCGCTGAGGAATTACCAATATCTGTTCGTCGCTTCCATCACCTTGGCCTGCCGCTTCTGCATCGAGGGCGGGATGCCGGTGGAAACCGCGTTTAACCTGAGCGACGTATATATCCGCCAGGCGGACAAATGCAAAACAGTCCAGGAGATCTATGACCTCCACGACGCCATGTTCCGGGATTATACCCTGCGCATGCAGGCCATCCTGCGGCAGGATGTGTATTCCCAGCAGGTGCGCCGCAGCATGGACTATATCGATCACCATCTGCAGCAGCCCATCACCGTGAAGAGTCTGGCGGAAGAACTGGAACTGTCCGCGTCCTACGTCTCCGTACTGTTCATGAAGGAAACGGGCGTTGCGGTGTCGGAATACGTTCGCAGGAAACGCGTCGAAACCGCGAAAGCCCTGCTGGAATACACAGATTTTTCCTGCCTGGATATTGCCGAATACCTCTGCTTTTCCTCCGACAGCCACTTCTCTCAGCTCTTCCGCAAGTATACCGGCCAGACGCCCACGGCATACAGGAAAACGCACTACCGAAAGCATTGGGCGGTCAGCACGAAGAAAGAATAAAATATAACTGTCTCGGAAGTCAGAAAACAGCTGACCCGAGGCAGTTTTTTGCGTATCACTTTTCACATTTACATTCCGTTTCGTTTGCGCTATAATGATAAATGTGAAAATATAGGTTCAAAAAAGGAGGGGTGGCCATGGCGTTTGCGCATCTGCATCTGCACACGGAATACAGCCTGCTGGACGGGGCGTGCCGGATCAAGAAGCTGGTTCAGCGCGTGAAAGAGCTGGGCATGGACGCCTGCGCCATCACCGACCACGGCGTGCTGTACGGCGCGGTGGAGTTTTATCAGGCGTGCAAAGACGCCGGCATCCATCCCGTGATCGGATGCGAGGTGTACGTCTGCCCGGACATGGAGGACAAGCGCACCCTCTCCCGCGAATACAGCCATCTGATCCTGCTGTGCGAAAACGAAACGGGCTACCGGAACCTGATGACGCTGGTGAGCGAGGCGTTCACCCGGGGATTCTATTACCGCCCGCGCATGGACTATGACTTCATCCGAAAGCACCATGAGGGCCTGATCGCCCTGTCCGCCTGCATCTCCGGCGATTTGCCCAAGCTGCTGCTGGACGAGCGCTACAACGACGCAGAAGAATATATCAGGAAAATGACCGACCTGTTCGGCCTCGACCATTATTATATCGAACTCATGGATCACGGCCTTGATGAGGAAAAGACAGTACGGCCAAGGCTGATCGAAATGAGTAAACGCACCGGCATTCCGCTGGTCGTGACCAACGACTGCCACTACTTGACCCGCAAGGACGCGGACGCCCAGGAAGTGCTGATGTGCATCCAGATGGGAAAGACCTTAGAGGACGACAACCGGATGCGGCAGCACACGAAGGAATTGTTTGTTAAGTCCGAAGAGGAAATGAAGCAGCTGTTCCCTGAGCAGGAGGAGGCCATTCAGCGGACGGAGGAAATCGCCAAGCGCTGTCAGGTGGACTTTGACTTCCACACCGTTCATCTCCCCCGCTACGACGTGCCGGAGGGAGAAACGGCGGATTCCATGCTGCGGAGGCTGTGCGAAGAAGGGTTCGCGGAACGCTATCAGCCCGACGATCAGGCGGCCAAGGAACGGCTGGAATACGAGCTGTCCGTCATCACGCGGATGGGCTATGTGGATTACTTCCTCATTGTCTGGGACTTCATCAAGTACGCCAAGGACAACGGCATCATGGTTGGCCCGGGCCGTGGCAGCGGCGCGGGCAGCATCGTGGCGTACTGCCTGAACATCACCATGCTCGACCCCCTGAAATATCAATTGCTGTTCGAGCGCTTCCTGAACCCCGAGCGGGTGTCCATGCCGGATATCGACGTGGACTTCTGCTACGAGCGGCGGCAGGAGGTCATTGATTACGTGGCGCGGAAGTACGGCCACGACCACGTGTGCCAGATCATCACTTTCGGAACCATGGCCGCCCGGGGCGTGCTGCGGGACGTGGGCCGGGTGCTGGGCTATCCTTACGCCGAGGTGGACGCGGTGGCGAAGGCCGTGCCCATGGCACTGGACATGACCCTGGAAAAGGCCATGGACCAGAACAAGGAACTGCGGGACATGTACGAATCAGACGCGAAGGTGAAGCGCCTGATCGACACGGGCCTGACGCTGGAGGGCATGCCCCGCCACGCTTCCACCCACGCCGCGGGCGTGCTCATCACCCGCGAGCCCGCCACCCATTACGTGCCGTTGCAAAAAAATGATGATGTAATTACGACCCAGTACCCCATGGGTATCATTGAAAAGCTGGGCTTGCTCAAAATGGACTTTCTGGGCCTGCGCACGCTGACCGTCATCCGGGACACCCTGGATATGATCGAAAAGCGCGGGATTCATTTAAAGCCCGAGGACATCCCCATGGACGATCCGGGCGTGTTTGACATGATCTGCGCGGGGGACACCGACGGGGTGTTCCAGCTGGAAGGCGGCGGGATGCGCACGTTCCTTACCAACATGCGCCCCCGCAGCTTTGAAGATATCATCGCCGCCATTTCCCTGTACCGCCCCGGCCCCATGGAGTCCATTCCCCGCTACATCCGGGGCAAGCAGCACCCGGAAACGGTGCAGTACAAGACGCCCCTCCTGGCCCCCATCCTGGACGTGACCTACGGCTGCATGGTGTATCAGGAGCAGGTGATGCAGATCGTGCGCGACCTGGCGGGCTATTCCTACGGCCGCAGCGACCTGGTGCGCCGCGCCATGGCGAAGAAGAAAAAAGACGTGATGGCCAAGGAGCGCAAGAATTTCGTCTACGGCTCCGAGGAAGACCATATTCCCGGCGCTGTATCGAAGGGCGTGTCCGCCGAAGTGGCGGAGTCCATTTTTGACGAAATGACTTCCTTTGCGTCTTATGCCTTCAACAAGCCCCACGCCGCCTGCTATGCGGTGGTCGCCTTGCAGACGGGCTACCTCAAATACCATTACCCCGCCGAATTCATGGCCGCGCTGATGAATTCCGTCACCGGCAACAGCGCCAAAATTGCCGCCTACATTTATTACTGCCGCCAGAAGGGTATCCCTATTCTCCCGCCCCGGGTCAATTCTTCCTTCGGCCCCTTTACCGTGGACGAAACCCCGGACGGGAAACAGGGCATCCGCTTCGGCATGGGCGGGGTGAAGAACGTGGGCGAAAAGGCGGTGGAATCCATCGTCCGCGAGCGGTTCAACCACGGCCCCTACCTGGACATTTTCGATTTCTGCCGCCGGGTTGCCGGGGAGGACGTGAACAAGCGGGCCGTGGAAAGCCTCATCAAGGCAGGCTGTTTTGACGGCCTCGGCGCGGCGCGCGCCCAGTGCGTAGCGGTGTACGAATCCGCCATGGATTCCCAGCTGAACCAGCGCAAGCAGAACGTGACCGGCCAGATTTCACTGTTCGATTTCGGCCAGCCCGCCGAGGACCTGCGCACACAGGAGACCTTCCCGCCCATTCCCGAATATCCGCTGAAAGAGCTGCTTTCCCAGGAAAAGGAAATGACGGGCGTGTATTGCAGCGCCCATCCCCTGGACGAGTACGCGGAACAGCTGAAAAACCTGCCTGTGAACACGGCGTACCTGGCCGAACTGGAAGAACGCGAGGACAGAGGTTTATCCGAGGACGGCCGGCGGGTGGTCATGGGCGGGATCATCGTGGAAGCGCACAGCAAGGCCACCCGCAAGGGCGGGCTCATGGGCTTTTTCACCTTAGAGGAT
Source organism: Clostridia bacterium (assembly GCA_017509065.1). The sequence continues at coordinate 23,991 of JAFWQM010000076.1, read as the reverse complement.
CAGACCGGGCAGGTGGAATGCCTCATGTTCCCCAAGATTTTTGAGCGCTACGGACGTGCTTTAGCAGCCGATCAGGCGGTGCTGGTGACGGGCAGGCTGTCCGTCCGGGATGACGAGGATACCAAATTATTGGCCGATATCGTGGAGCCTTTGGGCGAGGCCATTTCCAAGCCAATTGACCCCCGCACGGACGCGCAGATCGCCAAAGAAGCGAAAACCAAGCTATACCTGCGCATGCGCCGGGATCAGATACCCCATATCCAGTCTCTGCTGGCAAAAATGCCGGGGGACGTGCCGGTGTACATCAATCTGCCGGAGGAGGGGATCACCCTGCTCTGCCCTCGGAACCTGTGGGTGCGGGATGCCCATATCGCCTGGACCTCCCTGCTCTTCGACCTGGACGAACAAGACATGAAGGTGGTGGAAAAGCCGTGACCCCCATGACCCTGACCGTACCCGCGAACAAGGAATGGACGCTGGTGCTGCGCATGGCCGCCAGTGGCGTGAGCGCTTTATACGATCTGCCGCTGGACCTGATGGACGACCTGAACACTGCCATCGAGGAAAGCTGTGATCTTTTGCTGCACCAGGACTACACCGCCGAAACCCTCACCCTTTCCTGCGAGCAGAAGCCCGACGGCCTCCACGTGACCCTCACCGCGAAGGAGCGCACGCGCTGCGAAGAAGAGGAAAAGGCCGACGCGGACATCGCGCAGATGATTATCCAGACCCTGGTGCGGAACGTGACTTTGGATCAGGACGAAGGGGGCGTGCACTGCGTCCGTATGACGCTGCCCGCCGGGGTGTGAGCCATGGCCATCGACGCCGCGCGCATGCACGATTTGGCGTGCCGATACGCTCAGTTTCCCTCAGAAGAGCATTTGAACCAGGCGCTGGAAGCCTGCCTGCCCCTGTGCGCCTTGATTGCCAGGAGGTTTTTGAACCGCGGCGCGGAATACGACGACTTATATCAGGTGGCGTGCCTTTCCTGCGTGAATGCTTTGAAGAGCTTCGATCCAAACAGGGGACTAAAGTTTTCCACCTTCGTCACGCCTACGGTCACGGGCGCGGTGCGCAATTGCCTGCGCGATCAGACTCCGATGATCCGCGCGCCTCGCATCCGGCGGCAGCAGGGCATGGAGATCGAAAAAGTGAGGGAAGCTTTTTTGAACAGTCACCACGCTGAGCCCACTGTCCGGCAGCTGGCGGAAGCGCTGGGCTGGGAGATGGAAAAGGTGCTCGCCGTCTGGACAGCCCTGTCGGCAACGCGCGTTTCCTCCTTAGAGGAAGCGGATGAAAACGGCCTCACCCTGGGGGAGCGCCTGCCTTTCCTGGAGCCGGGCTTCAACCGGGCTGAACAGCGGGAGGATTTGAGCCGCGCGCTCTCTTTGCTGACAGAGGAAGAAAACCTGCTGCTCTCCCTCCGCTATACCCACCGTCTTTCTCAGCGCGACGCCGCCAATCGCCTCAATAAAACCCAGATGCAGATTTCCCGCATGGAGCGGCGCATTTTGGCCGCCCTGCGAAAGGAGTTGTCAGAAACACCATGAAACAATCGCCGCAGCTGAACATCCGGAAGGCCGCCCTCTATTCCATCGTGATCAACGCGCTGCAGATCATCGCCGTATGCGCGCTGGCGGTGTTTATCCTGCATGACGGGGTCAATCAATCCCTGCACGGGCCGCTTGGTGATATCGTGGTGCTGCTGCTGGCCGCCGTGGTATCCTGGGGCGCGGCCATGGACATCCGGGAAGCGTACAAGGCGAGCAAGCTGAACCTGAAAATCAACGGGCTCAACGAAACCGTCACGCAGATGAGCGACCTGAACATAGCCTTGCGCATCCAGCGGCACGACTTTTTGAACCATCTGCAGGTGGTGTACAGCCTGATCGAGATGCGCGAATATGAAGAAGCCAACCGCTACATTGAGCAGGTGTACGGCGATATCCAGTCCCTGAGCAAAGCGCTCAAAACTGCCTGCGCCCCGGTGAACGCCCTGCTGCGGGCTAAGATGACAGAAGCTGAACAGAAAGGCATCCGCGTGGAATGCACCGTGCATGCGGCATGGGAAAACCTGCCGCTGCCCGCGTGGGAAATGTGCCGTGTGCTGAGCAACCTGATCGACAACGCCATGGACGCGCTGAAAGACACAAAAGACCCCTGCCTGTGGATCGCCCTGAACGAGGACGTGAAAAGCTATTCTTTTGAAGTGAAAAACAACGGCCCCGCAATTCCCGAAAAGCATCTGCATTCCGTGTTCGACGCCGGTTTTTCAGGCAAGGGAGAGGGCCGCGGCATGGGTCTGTACATCGCGCGGGAAACCATGCGGGGAACTAACGGCGATTTGACCGTGGAAAGCACCGACGATTTCACCGCCTTCCGCGGCTATGTGCCAAAGACCCTGAAGACGATCGAGGAAAACCGCCTCGTCAGATAAGGATGAAAAGCAGATTGGAATGAAAAAATATACATAATATAATCATATATGAATGAAAATCAAAAATTTTTTCAAATAATCTCTTGACAAATCGAAAAATGGATGTATAATCTGTGTGTATTTATTCAAAGAAGGAGTAAGGAACCATGGATAAGAGCAAGATCAAAAAAGTCGTATTGGCTTATTCCGGAGGGCTGGACACCTCCATTATTATCCCCTGGCTGAAGGAGAACTACAACAACTGCGAAGTTATCGCCGTGTCCGGCAACGTGGGCCAGGCGGACGAGCTGGATGGCCTGGAGGAAAAGGCGCTGAAAACCGGCGCGAGCAAGCTGTATGTGCTCGACCTCACCGACGATTATGTGGACAACTACATCATTCCCACCATGCAGGCAGGGGCAATCTACGAAGATTACCTGCTGGGCACCTCCCACGCCCGGCCCTGCATCGCCAAGGGCCTGGTGGAAGTGGCGCTGAAAGAAGGCGCAGACGCTATCTGCCACGGCTGCACCGGCAAGGGCAACGACCAGGTGCGCTTTGAGCTGGCCATCAAACATTTCGCCCCCAACATGCCCATCATCGCCCCCTGGCGGGAGTGGAGCATCAAGAGCCGGGACGAGGAAATCGACTATGCCGAGGCCCACAACGTGCCGCTCAAAATCAACAGGGAAACCAACTATTCCAAGGATAAAAACCTGTGGCACCTGAGCCATGAGGGCCTCGACCTGGAAGACACCGGCAACGAGCCGCAGTACGATAAGCCCGGCTTCCTGGAAATGAGCGTTTCCCCCATGCAGGCGCCCGACGAGCCGACTTACATCACCCTCGAATTTGACCAGGGCAAGCCGGTCAAGCTGAACGGCGAGGCCATGAGCGCCAAAAACATCATCTTAAAGCTCAACGAGCTGGGCGGCAAGAACGGCATCGGCCTGCTGGACATCGTGGAGAACCGGCTGGTGGGCATGAAGTGCCGCGGCGTGTACGAGACCCCTGGCGGCACCATCCTGTACAAGGCGCATTCCTACCTCGAAAGCGTTTGCCTGGACAAAATGACCGCCCACGAAAAGCAGCGCATGTCCATCACCTTCGCCGAACTGGTCTACAACGGCCAGTGGTTCACCCCCCTGCGGGAAGCGCTCTCCGCGTTCGTGAGCAAGACCCAGGAGAAGGTCACCGGCACCGTGAAGCTCAAGCTCTATAAGGGCAATATTATCAAGGCCGGCGTGTGGAGCGATTATTCCCTCTACTCCGAAAACATCGCCACCTTCGGCGCGTCCGACTACAACCAGCAGGACGCCTCGGGCTTCATCAACCTGTTCGGCCTGCCCATCAAAGTTCAGGCCATGGTGGACGGAAAGAAGTAACTGATACGATAAAAGCAGCACCCCGTCATACGGCGAGGTGCTTTTTTCTATGGATACCGATGAGCGCTCCGGCCGATTCATGATGTCCGCCCTGTGACCCATCCCGCAGTTTCGGCATATGCTGAAAAGCACAGGAGGTGGGGCGGAATGAGAAAACTGTGTGATTTATCAGTTGGGGAAGCGGGCCGCGTATGGAAAACGGAGGGGAATCTGAACCAACGGCTGCGCGACCTGGGCTTTACCCGAGGCGCGGTGGCAGAATGCCTGTTTGCCGCGCCAGGCTGCGGGATGCGGGCGTACCGTGTGCGCGGCGCGGTCATCGCCCTGCGGCAGCGGGACGCGCGGCGGGTGGCGCTGGAGGATGACCGGCATGAGTAAAGCGCGTTCCATCGTTCTGGCCGGAAACCCCAACGTGGGGAAATCCACCGTGTTCAACGCCCTCACCGGCCTGCGCCAGCATACGGGCAACTGGCCCGGAAAGACCGTCACTGCGGCGCGTGGCATTTGCACGCTGGACGGCGAAACGTTCCAAATCATCGACACGCCGGGAGCCTATTCCCTCCGCGCCCATTCCGCGGAAGAAGAAGCGGCGATGGAGGCAATTTGCTTCGGCTGCGCGGACGCGGTCATCGTAGTCTGCGACGCGGCGTGCCTGGAAAGAAACCTGAACCTGCTGTATCAGGTCCTGGAAATCACGGACAGGGCGGTGCTGTGCGTGAATTTAATGGACGAGGCGGAAAAGAAAGGGATTCAGGTCAATCTGAAAGCCCTGTCCGAACGCCTTGGCATCCCGGTGACAGGCGCCTGCGCGCGAGACGGAAAAGGGCTGACAGCGTTGCTGCGGGCAGCAAAAGGCGTGATGGATGAAGTGCCAAAGCCGCGCCGCGCGGTGTATCCGGAGGCTGTCACGCATGCCGCGGAAGAACTGGCGGACAGCCTGAAAGAACCGCTGAAAGGCGCGGCGAATCCCCGGTTCACGGCGCTGCGGCTGATGGAAAACGACGCCTGCTTCCGCAGGGAGCTGGCCAAACGGATGGTCATCAATGCCTCCGTTGAAACGGCGATTCAGCGTGCCCGCGCGCAATGCGGCCTTGACCCGGAGGCAATCTCCGCTTTACTGACGGAGAGCGTATACAGGGCCGCGGAGGAAGTCTGCTCCGCGGCGGTGCGCCAACCGATCGGCAGAGAGAATGCGCAGCTGAAATGGGACCGGCGGCTCACCGGCTGGGCGGGTGTGCCGGTGCTGCTGCTCCTCCTGTCGCTGGTGTTTTTCCTTACCTTGAAAGGCGCGAACTTGCCATCGGCGTGGCTGGCGGCGGGGTTTGCCGCGCTGGAGACGCCGCTGCGAAGCGGACTGGAAGCGCTCGGCGCTCCGCCCTTCTTAACAGCGCTGCTGACGGAAGGCGCGTTCCGCACGCTGGGCAGGGTGATCGCGGTGATGCTGCCGCCCATGGCGATTTTCTTCCCGCTGTTCACGCTGCTGGAGGATGCGGGCTATCTGCCGCGCGCCGCGTTTTTCCTGGACGGGATGTTTGAACGCTGCCGCGCCTGCGGCAAACAGGCGCTGACCATGTGCATGGGCTGCGGCTGCAACGCGGTGGGCGTAATGGGATGCCGCATCATCGACAGCCCGCGGGAGCGGCTGATCGCCGTGCTCACCAATAGCTTCATCCCCTGCAACGGGCGCTTTCCCATGCTGTTCGTCATGCTTTCGCTGTTCTTCGCCGGCGGCGGACTGAGCGGAGCGCTGCTCTCGGCGGGGATGCTGACTGGGCTAGCGGCGCTTTCTGTGGGCGTGACGCTGGGCGTTTCCCGGCTGCTTTCGGCGACGCTGCTGCGGGGTGTGCCATCGTCCTGTATCCTGGAGCTGCCGTCATTCCGCAGGCCGCGTTTCGGCAGGGTGATCGTGCGTTCCGTTCTGGACAGGACGCTGTTCGTGCTGGGCCGCGCCGCGGCGGTGGCAGCGCCTGCAGGCATCGTGATTTTCCTTATGACCCATACGCAGGTGGGCGGGCAGACGCTGCTTTCGCATATCACGGCTTTCCTTGACCCGCTTGGACGGCTGATGGGCCTGGATGGGGTCATTCTGTCAGGCTTTCTGCTGGGCTTCCCGGCGAATGAGATCGTATTGCCCATCATCATGCTGGCGTACACAGCGGGCGAAACCTTGCAGGAAACGGCGGACCTGGCGGCCTTGGGGAGTATCCTCAGCGACAATGGCTGGACAGCGCTGACCGCCCTGAACCTGATGCTTTTTTCCTTGTTCCATTTTCCCTGTTCTACCACGCTGCTCACGATCCGCAAGGAAACCGGCAGCTTGAAATGGACTGCTTTTGCCTTGATCCTGCCCACCTGCGTCGGGATGCTTTTGTGCATGATGACCGCGGCGGTCGCGCATAATTACACAGTGTAGTCATACATTGTATAATTTATGTTTATGCATTCTAAATGAACTAATGAGAGCATTTTGTCGAAAACGTGACACAATTTTGACACAATATTACGATACGATAGCACCGTTCAGGATGGTCAGCAGCAGCTGGGCTTTCGCTGCCCCCTCGGCGAAGGCGTTTTAGGCCGTTGTTTTTCTTTTTTGACTCTCCTGGCAGTCCGCCGCTCCCCTCGCGGCGGGCTTTTTCTATAAAATGTGTTTTTGTAACAATATATGGTAAAACTTACAAATATACATTGTGTTCGATATTTTTTCAGGAGCATGCCTGTCCGTCAGACTTATGGAAACCCCCTTGCGAAAATGGAAAAAAACAGATATAATATATACATACTTCAATATGGAAAGGGGCAGATTACCATGGGCTATAAAGAAGAATACCAGCGCTGGCTGGACATGTTCGCAAACGACGCCGAAACCATCGCGGAACTCACCTCCATCGCGGACGACGAAAAGGAAATCGAAGACCGTTTCTACACCGAACTGGCCTTCGGCACCGCGGGCCTCCGCGGCGTGCTGGGCATGGGCACCAACCGGATGAACGTGTACAACGTGCGCCGGGCCACCATGGGCGTCGCCAAGTACCTGATCGCCCAGGGCGTGCAGGATCAGGGCGTCGCCATCGCCTATGACAGCCGCATGAAGAGCGACGTGTTCGCTAAGGAAACCGCTTTGACCCTGGCCGCGGCGGGCGTGAAAGCCTATCTGTTCGACGCGCTGCGCCCCGTGCCGGTGCTCTCCTACACCGTGCGGCACCTTAATTGCGCGGCGGGCATCGTGATCACCGCCAGCCACAATCCGCCCCAGTACAACGGCTATAAGGTCTACGCCGCCGATGGCGCGCAGCTGGGCCCCGAAGCCGCCGACGCCGTGACCGGCTACATTCGCGCTCTCAACTACACCGACTGCCTGCCGATGGACGAGAAGGAAGCCCTCGATAAGGGCTTGCTCAAAATTATCGGCAACAAGGAAGTGGACGACGACTACATCGCCATGATCAAGGGCCTGGCCCAGCGGCCTGAGCTGCTGGCCAAGCGCGGCAAGGATCTGAAGATCGTCTACACTCCCCTCCACGGCTCCGGCAACGTGCCCGTGCAGCGCCTGCTCAAGGAACTGGGCGTCAACTACACCGTGGTGCCCGAGCAGGAAAAGCCCGACGGACATTTCCCCACCGTGAAGGCTCCCAACCCCGAAGATCCCAACGCCTTCACCCTCGCCATTCCGCTGGCCCAGAAGGTAGGCGCGACCGTTGTGTTCGGCACCGACCCGGACTGCGACCGCCTGGGCGCGGCCGTGCAGGACGGAAGCGGCGTCTTCCACACCCTCACCGGCAACCAGATCGCCTGCCTGATGCTGAATCACATTCTCACCAGCAAAAAGGCGAAAGGCATCCTGCCCAAGAACGGCGCGGTGGTGAAGTCCGTGGTGTCCACGGAACTGGCCCGAGCCATCGCCGAGGATTACGGCGCGGCCATGATCGAAGTGCTGACCGGCTTCAAGTTCATCGGCGAGCAGATTCAGCGCTTTGAGGAGACCGGCGAGCACACCTTCCTCTTCGGCTTTGAGGAATCCTTCGGCTACCTCAGCGGCACCCAGGTGCGCGACAAGGACGGCGTGAACGCCTCCCTGCTGCTGTGCGAGGCCGTGTGTGCCGCCGCCGAACGGGGCGAAACCCTGTACGACACCCTGCAGAAGCTGTATCAGAAGTACGGCTACTTCAAGGAAAAGGGCGTTTCCGTCACTCTGCCCGGCAAGGACGGCGTGGCCAAGATCGCAGGCATCATGAACAATCTGCGTGAGAATCCGCCCAAGGAAGTGGCCGGCCTCAAGATCACCGGCGTCCGCGATTTCAGCAAGGGCGTACGCATCGCCGGCGGCAAGGAAGAAAAGCTGGACTATCCCAAGAGCAACGTGCTCTACTACGAGATCGAAAACGGCAACTGGATCTGCGTCCGTCCCAGCGGCACTGAGCCCAAGATCAAGCTCTACGTCGCCTCCCGCGCCGACAGCCAGGCGGCTGTGGACGCGCTGAACGACAAGATGGCCGCGGAAGCGCAGGAATGGATGAAGTAATTTCCCTTACAGCATGAACAAACAAAGCGGACGGCTGCTCCGAAAAAGAGCAGCCGTCCGTTTTGTTCGATAGCCTTATCTTTAGATGGATGACTGGATAGATTGGGTGAGCAGCTGCCGCACGAGAGCTTCGGGCCCGGCAAGGTTTTCGCGGGCGTAAACGGTCAGGGGCTGGCCGTCGAGACCGCGCGTGACCCCGCCCGCTTCCTCCACCAGCAACAAGCCGGCGGCCATGTCCCACAGGTGAATACCCTGCTCAAAGGTCAGGTCGATGCGCCCGCAGGCGGTATAGCACAGGAGCAGCGACGCGCAGTTGAACACCCGCAGACTGCCCAGCAGCGGAGCAAGCCGGTCGAACCTTTGGACGGTCTGCCGCCGTTTTTCCATGTCCGAGGCGGGAAAGCCGAAGGAGAGGATGGCGTCAGACAGCGTTTCCGCTGCGGATACGTGAATCGGCTGGCCGTTCAGTGCCGCGCCGTGCCCCCGCAGGGCGGAAAACAGCTCGTCCCGGTTCGGGTCGTACACGGCCCCGGCGATGATCTGGCCGCGACGGATCAGGGCCACGGAAACGGCGTACTGCGGGATGCCGCGGATAAAATTCGTGGTGCCGTCCAGGGCGTCCACCGCCCACAGGTATTCCCCGGCTTCGTCCAAAAGCTGGTCTTCGGAACGGTCGCCGGAGGAAACCTCCTCCTCGCCGAAAAAGCCGTGATCCGGGAACGCGGACAGGATGACGCCGCGGATGATTTCCTCGCTGCGGCGGTCCACCTCCGTCACAAAATCAAAGCCGTGCTTACGGCTGACCGTGTGGGGCCGCTTCGTTTCCTCGCGGATCATGCGCCCGGCGGAGAGGGCGGCTTCTTTCGCGGTGTCCAGGAAAGCTTGTTCGTTCATGCGTCCTTCTCCTCTTTGGGAATCAGCCGCAGCGATTCCTCCACCATGCTCCAGCGCACCTCGTCGCCCGGTTTGAATACGCCGTTGGTATGATAGCTGTAATCCGCCACGGAAATGGCGACGCCCTCGCATTTCAGCACATACTGGAAGGTCTGCCCCATGTAGGTGGCGGTTTCGACCTTCGCGGAGAAGGGGCCGTTTTGATCCAGCAGCACGTTTTCGGGCCGCACCATCAGCACGGGCTGACGGCTGCCGAGCGAAGCACTGGCCTTCGCGCGGACGGTCCGGCCGAACACCTGAACGGTGTCGCCCTGCTGCCAGCCGGTGACGGGCAGGAAATTGGCCTTCCCCATGAAATCGGCCACGAAGCAGCTGTCCGGGGACGTATAGATGCCGGTAGCGGTGCCCACCTGCTCGATCACGCCGCTGCGCATGACCACGACTTTATCGGAAATGGCCATGGCCTCGCTCTGGTCGTGGGTGACGTAAATGCTTGTGATGCCCACGCGCTGCTGGATCTTGCGCAGTTCGTCGCGCATGTACTCGCGCAGCTTGGCGTCCAGGTTGGAAAGCGGCTCGTCGAACAAAAGCACGCTGGGCTCGGTGACCACTGCGCGAGCGAGGGCCACGCGCTGCTGCTGGCCGCCGGAAAGCTGGTTGGGCATCCGCTGCTCAAAGGACTCGATCTGCATCAGCTCCAACACCTGCTGAACTCGCTCCCTGATTTCCTTCTCCGGGCGGCGCTTGATCCGAAGCCCGTAGGCCACGTTTTCAAACACGTTCAGATGGGGAAACAGCGCATAGCTCTGGAACATCATGCCCACGTTGCGCTTGTTGGGCGGCAGGGTGGACACGTTCTTCCCGCCGATCAGCACCTGGCCGGAGGTGGGAATTTCAAAGCCGGAGACCATGCGGAGGATGGTGGTTTTTCCGCAGCCGGAGGGGCCGAGCAGCGTGACCATCTCCCCCGGCTCCGCCGTCAGGGACACGTGGTTGACCGCAGTAAAATCCCCCTGGGAGCCGTAGGCGGGGAACACCTTGACCAAATCTTTCAGCTCGACGCTGACAGCCTGTTTTTCACTCATGATCTTTTCCTCCTCGGGCCTTCGCCGTTGACCGCCACTTCCAGGATCAGCATCGCGATCACCACGATGATCATCAAAACCACGCAGTACGCGGACGCTACGCCCAGGCGGCTTCCTTCGATTTCGGACATGATGGACACCGTCAGCAGGTTCCAGTTGACGCTGACCAGGAAAATGACCGCGCTGACGGAGGTCATGGAACGCACGAAGGCGTTCAGCAGCCCGGAGAAAAGCGCGGACCGCATCAGCGGCAGCGATATGCGGGTGAAGGTGGTCAGGTTATTGGCCCCCAGCACGGCGCTCGCTTCCTCGATGCTGGCGTCCACGGCGCGCAGGCTGTTGCTGCCCGCTTCAACGCCGACAGAAAGCGTGCGGAACACCAGCGCCGCCACGATGATCACCGCCGTGCCCGTGAGCAGGATCGGCGGCGTGTTGAACGACAGGATGTAGCCGATGCCCAGAGCGATGCCGGGAACCGCGAAGGGGATCATGGAGGCAACCTCCATCAGCTTCTTGGCGAAAAAGCGCTTGCGCACCAGCAGGAAGCTGATCACCAGGCCCAAGAGCGCGGTAATAGGCGTCGCGATCAGGGCCAGGAGCAGCGTATCCTGCATGGCGCTCATGCCGCGCTTGAACACGAACTCATAATTCTTGAAGGACAGGCTCATATCCACGCCCCAGGTCTTGACCAGTGAAATCCACACCACCGTGCCGTACAGCATCAGCACGACTACCGTGATCAGCAGGCAGAAGATGAACAGCGGCACCACGATATGGCGGTCGCGGATCTTCTGGACATTGCCCACGGGTTTGCCCGTAATGGTCACGAAAGACTTTCGGGCGACCCAGTATTTCTGGATGAAGAAGGCCAGCATGGCAGGCAGCAGGATACTCAGCGCCATGAACGCGCCGGTTTTCAGGTCGTACAGGCCGGTAATCTGCATATACGCGTCCACGGACAGCACCGAGAAGTTGCCCGCCAGCACCTGGGGGTTGCCAAAATCGCTGATGGATTTGGCGAACACGATCAGCAGCGCACTGAAAACGCCGGGAATGCTCAGCGGCAGCGTCACGGAGGTGAACACCTTCATGCGGCTCGCGCCCAGGGAGCGCGACGCGTCCTCCACCGATCCGTCGATGCTCTCCAGCACGCCCTTCAGGTTCAGGTACGCCAGCGGGAACAGCGCCAGCGTCTGCACGATCACCAGGCTGTTAAAGCCGTACACGTTATGATTGCGGATGTGCAGGAGCGTTTTGGTGATCACGCCGCTGCGCCCGAACAGCAGGATCATGGCCAGTGAAATCACAAAGGGCGGCGAAAGAATGGGCAGCATCGCCATAAAATGGAAAAAGCGTTTGCCCTTCATGTCCGTGCGCGTGACCGCATAGGCAAACACGTAGCCGATGATGGTGGCGATCACCGCCACCGTCACGCCGAGCATCAGCGAATTGCCCAGCGAGGTAAAGAAATTCGTCGAGGTCATGATGTGCTGGACATTGCTCAGGTCCAGACGGCCCTCGGCGTTGGTGACCGTGGCCCACAAAAGCCTGAGCACCGGCCAGATGCAGAAGATCACCAGAATGATCAGGATGGCGATGATGCAGGCCAGCAGACCAGGCTGTCTGAGCAGCATGGCAAACTCTTTTCTTCGCTGCTGTCGCATCCTTTTGACAGCCGGGTTGGACAAGAAAACCGCCTCCCTTTTGAATCAGTAACGAAGGACGAGGCAGGGGGCTTCTTCAGCCCCCTAAACCCCTGAACCAAAGGACTTCGTCCTCTGGACTCCGATAGCGGAAACTTCATGTCGGGACGTATCGACTTCATTCCCGCTGATACTTGAGAAAAACAGACAAACTCACAACCTCATGCTTCTGGCCCGGCGGCGAAGCCGCCTACCCGGACGCTTCGCGTCCGGGGAAAGCCTGGGAATAATCCTCAGGGGAAAGCTTGCTTTCCCCTGGAATTTTCCCGGCTTTCCTGGGCCAGAAGCCACTCTCTTTCGTAACCTCGGCGCGACAGGCGAATGTTGCCTTTTTTATTCAATCAAGTCATTTCGCCTATTGGGATGCAAGGGATGAAATCCCTTGCCGCGGGGTCTGGGGCCGCGGAGGCCACAGCGTTCCCTTTTTTGGCTAACTCATTGTGTCAATGGAATGAACGCTAAAACCGGATTACTTGATGACGTTGTCACGGGTGCGGACTTCGCGCTCGAAGCGCTCCACCAGGTCCACCTTGTTGTCGCCGGACCAGATGAAGTCATAGTCGATGAGGTTCAGCTGATCCATGGGGATCATGGCGGGGTTGAGCTCCACGGTCTTGCTGATGGGATAGCGGTAGAACTGCTCGGTGGCCATCTTCTGGCAGGTATCGGACAGCATCCAGTCGATGAAGGCGTGGGCCGCTTCCACTTCGTTGGCAGGGCCGCCCTTGACCATGGACACGCAAGTCACTTCGTAGCCGGTGCCTTCGCTGGGATAGGTGATGACCAGGGGATAGCCTTCCAGGATGGTTGCCTGGGCGTCGAGGTCATAGCCGATGGCAACGCCGATTTCGCCGAGGCCCGCCATGCGGTAGGGAGCGGCGCCGGCTTTGGTGTACTGGGCGATATTGGCGTCCAGCTTCTTCATGTACTCAAAGCCCTCTTCCACGCCGAAGGTCTGCAGCATGCCGGAGAAGGCGGTGTAGGCCGCGCCGGAGGTGCCGGGGTGCGCCATGCAGACGTCCCCCTTGAGCTCGGGATTCAGCAGCTCAGCCCAGCTGGTGGGCGCGGGAATGCCCTTCTCCTCCAGGTATTCGGTGTTGCTGGCGAAAGCGGTCACGATCATGGAAACGGGCGTCCAGACTTCGTTGGGGTCCTTCCAGCGTTCATCCACCACGTCCAGCTTGGGGGAGACGTAGTGATCCAGCAGGCCCTTGTTCATGGCGCTGGTGTGGGTGTCCACGGAACCGCCCATGAAGATGGAGGCCTGGGGATTCTGGGCTTCCGCTTCCAGACGGGTCACGATCTCACCTGCGCCGAGGCGGACGTAGTTGACCTTGATGCCGGTGTCCTTGGTGAACTGTTCAAACATCTGCAGGGCTTCGTTCTCAACATAGCAGGTGTAGATGGAGACGGACTTGACCTGTTCGGCCGTCGCGAACACGGGCAGCGAGGCCAGCAGGCACAGGGTGAGCAGCAGAGCAAGCATGCGTTTCATTGGGAAAACCTCCTTATTTTATTGAGTCTTCAGGGTGCGCGGTGCTTTTCCTCAGCACCAGATGGGTATCGAACAGAACGGATTTGGGACGGCTCTCCTCCTTTCTCACCATGTTCAACAGCAGCTCGGCGGCTTTTCGCCCGAGCTCATACCGATCAAAAGCAACCGTGGTCATTTCAAACCACGAAAGAGAAGCAATATCCAGATCGCCGGTGCCGCAGACGGACAGGTCCTCCGGCACGCGGATGCCTTTGGCGCGGGCGTATTCCATGACGCCCAGGCCGATGGGGTCGCTGGAGGCGAAGACGGCGGTGGTGGCTGGGTCGTCCCGCATCAGCTGTTCCGCGGCGGCTCTGCCATAGGCAATGCCGTCCATGATCCGGTTGGCGGGAAGCTCGGGAATCGTGATGGTCCGAGGTTCAAGTCCATAGGCATTCATGGCGTCGATATACCCGCGCAGGCGTTCCCGCCCGATATCCGTGTTCAGCACGATGTGGCAGATATTGCGGTGGCCAAGGCCGGCAAGATGATCGACCATCTGCTTTGCGCCAGCGTAGTGGTCGGCATCCACGTAAGGGATGCCGCTGTCCTCCGGCGGACGGCGGCGAAGCGCCACAATGGGGATGCGCGTCTTTTTCAGCAGCGTCAGCAGTTCCGCCGACCATTCCTCGGGGGTGATGATCAAGCCGTCAAAGCGCATTTCCCGCGCGTGCTGCACAAAATCCAACATCCGCTTGGGGCTGCGGCTGATGCTGCCATACACCAGCGAATATCTGTTTTCCTGCAAATATTGTTCCACGCCGAAAGCGTTATCGGAAAAATAGGAATCCTGAATGTCGGGAATGGTCAGTCCGATGGTGCGCGTCGACAGCCGGGATACGTTCCGCGCTGCGGAGCTGGGCACATAGTCCAGCTCATGAATGGCTTTTTCGATTTTCCGGCGCGTTTCTTCGTTCAGATCAGGATGGTTGTTCAGGTAGCGCGAAACGGTGGAGACCGATACGCCCAGATAATCTGCCACGTCGCGTATGGTGGTCATCGGCTCCGCCCCCCCTGACTATTTTCCGGCATCGCTACCGGTACCGGTTCCAGCAATGAAAACATACCACAATATGTATGATCTGTCAAGAGAGATAATAAAAAAATACAAAAAAGCGCTTAACGGTTTAGTCAACCAGATTGACAGCCGATTGCATTATTCTATGTTCTCCCAGTGCGACAGCAGATACTGTTCCGCTTCCAGGCACCACAAGCCCTGATTGCGTCCCACGATTTCCGCCAAAGCCGCGAAGCGCTTGTCTTCCTTTCCCTTTTCGGCAAAATCGTCGATGGCGGTCAGCGGCATGTTGATATGGGTATAGATCAGTTTTTTCCCGCCGGGGATCTTGGGCAGGTTCAACGTGGTTTCGGCAACACAGTCCAAGCCGCCCACGTGAGTCACCATCACGGCGGGACGGATGCGCCCGGCGGCGGTGAGCTCCAGCGACTCGACCATGTCCGCGGTATTGCCGCCGGTGCTGCCGATCACATGCGCGCTGTTGTAATGTACGTCATAAAAATTGATGCGGGCGGAGAATTTGTTATCGGTGGGCCCAGCGAAGAAATTGAGGCACCCGTCCCTGCCCAGGATGGCGGAGGACAGCTCCACCACGCTTTCCACAGGGGCGTAGGCGAACACATCGTCGTAACCTCCCCCGACCAAGTCCTTGAGATACTGAGCTGGGTCGGCAATATCCCGCGTATTGACGAAGGCGACCTGAACGCCGGTTTTTTCCACGAGCTCCCTGGGAAAAAGCTGGCGGGCGCGTTCTATACGGTTTTCATCAATGTCGGTCACGATGAGCGTGCCGGGGCGGCGGTCGCAGTGGATGATGTATTCCACCATGCCCAGGCCCATGGGCCCCGCGCCCGCCAGGATGGCCATCTTCCCGCCCTCGCGGATGCCCATCTCATGCTTGTACACGCCCATCTGGGTATGGAAGGCGGAATGCGCCGCGCCGATATTGCAGCTGTAGGGCTCCGCCAAAGAAGCTTCAAAAAAGGCTTCGCCCTTGTACTCCAGAAAACACCCAAGCTCCATGACTTCCTGGGGAATGATGCAGTAGGTGCAGTCTCCGCCGAAATAAGGATAGCTGTAGCCGGGGCTCCACATGGTGCCCTTGTAGTTCAGCGCGGGCTGCAGGGTGAATTTTGTGCCCGGGAAGAACTGCCCTTCGTATTTCTTTCCCACTTTTTCGATCACGCCCGCGAACTCGTGGCCCATGATGGCCGGATGCTCGGCCACGTCGGGATGCACGCGCTTATGCTTGGTGCCCATCACGGCGCATTTGTAGGTGGACATGCAGATGCTGTCTGAGACGACCTTGACCAGGATCTCGTCCTCCTTGATCTCGGGCAGTTCAAATTCCATCAGGCGCAGATCATTGGCGCCATGGAGGCGCACAGCGCGGCTCTTCATACGGGACTCCTTTCTGTACAGGCAGTATCAGATTTCTTCTATTTGAACTTGCTTGAGCAGTTCATCGACCACATGCTTTTCGGCGGGCTGGGTACCGGGGGTGGTCACTGCCGCAGCGCTGACCGCCAGAGCTAAGGCGCAGGTGTCCCGGAAACCCATGCCTTTGGCCGCGCCGTAGGCCATGGCAGCCATCATGCTGTCCCCAGCGCCGACGGTGCTCTGCACAGGCACCCGCAGGCCGTATCCCCGAAGCGCCTGATCCCCTGTCACAAACAGCGCCCCGTCGCTTCCCAGGGATACCACTACCGTTCCGATGCCGTCCTGTACCAGCCGCCCGGCAGCCTGCACCATTTCACTGACGCCGTGAAACTCCCTTCCGGTCAAACGGCTCAGTTCCACGTCGTTGGGCTTGATCAGGGTGGGCTTAGCTTTTACGCCCTCGATCAGCAGCCCGGCGTCGGCATCCAGATAGGTCTGCACGCTCCGACTGCGCAGCCGGGTGATCCAATCGGCAAAGACGGTGTCAGGCGCGCTCGACGGGGCCTTGCCCGCCATCACCACAATATCGCCGGGGCTGGCGGCGGCTTCCACTTTCCGGTATACGGCTTCGATGACCTCGGGAGCCACCGGCGTGCCCGGCTCGTTGATGTCGGTGTTGGTATGCTCCTGCGGGTCCACTACCTTCAGGTTGGTGCGGGTCTCCTCTTTTACCCACACGAAATCGGAGGCAATCCCCATTTCCCGCAGGCTGTTTTCAATATAGCGGCCCGTGCCCCCGCCCAGGATACCGGTAGCCAGGCTGTCAGCGCCTAATGAGAGCAGCACCTTGGATACGTTGATGCCTTTGCCGCCTGGGTCCAGGCGAAGGCTTTGGATGCGGTTGACCTGATCCACCCGGAAGCCGGGAAGGATCACCGTTTTATCCAGCGCCGGGGTGAGTGTGACGGTAATGATCATATCTCTTCCTCTTCTGAACGATGTGAAATCTTTTCCTCATGGCTATGATAGCATAAGCAATTGTCAAATTCAAGAAAAAAGAAAATCCTTGAAGAATCGCGGAGGACTTCCGTGGCGGAACTGGCGGAACCAATGGATTATTCGAAAAAGCCGGAGCCAGGGTCCGCTGTTTTACTGTCATATTTTTCCGCGCCTGCTCATACCCTGTATCATGGACTGGCGTTTGATCGTGCCCGGGGAACCGGGCTGGGATGAAGTGGACTGGGCGCAGGCGCGTGAAGTGAGGCTGCGTCCGGGGCAAAGCGCGGCGGTTACGCTGGCGGGAGATGTATGGCGGGGCAGCTATGTCCTTTCGCCGAAGGATGTATTACAGGCGGCACAGGCGCTGACGAATCATTCCCTGGCCGCGCGGCAGGAGCAGCTTTCCCAGGGTTTCGTGCCACTCGCGGGTGGGCACCGGCTTGGCGTTTGCGGGGTGATGGGTGCGAAGGGATTCACCGAAATCACCAGCCTGTGCGTGCGTATCGCCCATGAAATCAGGGGCGTGGGCGAAGGCGTTTTCCCGCTGCTGCGCGGTGCGTCGGCTCTGATCGTCGGCCCGCCGGGGTCAGGAAAAACGACCTTGCTTCGTGATCTGGTCCGGCTTTTCTCCCTGGACGGAACGCAGGTGGGCGTGGCGGATGAGCGGGGAGAAATCGCCGGGTGCAGAGAAGGGATGCCGCAATTGGACGTGAGGCAGAATACCGATGTGGTCACAGGCGTGAACAAGGCAAAGGCGCTTTCACTGCTCATCCGTGCCATGGCTCCGCAGATGGTCGCCACGGACGAGATCGGCGGGCCGGAAGACGCAGCGGCGCTGATGGAAGCGGCAAAATGCGGGGTGAGAATCCTCGCCACAGCCCACGGAACGGGTATTCAGGATGTGAAGCGCAGGCAGGGCATGGACGCGCTGTTCCGGGAGCGGGTGTTTGACAGGCTGATCGTCCTGACCGCGCCGGGGCGAGTGCCGGTCATTGAGGAAATCAAACCATGATTGGGCTTGCAATACTGGGGGCCGGGGCCTGCGTCGCCCTGGGCTTGAGCGCGGCGAACCGCCTGAACCGGCGTGAAGAAACCCTGCAAGCCTGGGAAAACGCTCTGCTGCGCATGGATGCTGCCATTACTCACAGCGCCGCGTCGCTCTCCGAGGTGCTTCATCGGGGCGGCATGCCCGCGCTGCTGGAGCTGCGCCGACGCCTGGAAGCTATGCCCGCCGCGTCCACGGAAGCGCTGCTTTCTGATCTTCCATGGGAAAACGCGCTGCTCCCGCCGGAGCTGGACACGCTGCAAAACTGCCTGTCCCTCCTCTTTTCCCCCTCCCTCCAGGAGCAGGCCCAGGCTCTCGCCTACGCCCGCAGCCAGTGGACTGTTTACCGCAAAGCCTCCCGCGAGGCGCTCGACAAAAACGCCCGTCTTTATACCAGCCTCGGCTGGCTCGGCGGAGCGGCGGTGTTCATATTGTTATGTTAAGGAATACTTTGGGGGGGCTTTCCGCCCCCAAACCCCTGACCAAAGGACTTCGTCCTCTGGACTTCAATAGGCGAAATTACCCCGTTGGGCAGAGAAAACAACTTTCGCCTGCCGCGCTGGGGTTACGAAAGTTAGAGGCTTCTGGCCCAAGAAAGCCTGGAAAAATCCCAGAGGAAAGCGAGCTTTCCACTGGTGATTTATCCCTGGCTTTCCCCGGACGCTTCGCGTCCGGACTGGCGTCTTTCAGACGCCGGGCTAGAAGCACAACGGCGTTTGTTTGCTCGTTTTTCTCAAGCAACAGAGGGAACCAATTCTGCTTCACCTGACTTGTAGCTTCCGCTATTGCGGGTCCAGGGGGGATCACCCCCCTGGTGGGGTGCGGGGCAACGCCCCGCCGTTTCTCTTGTCTAACAGAAAGGAGATCACATCTTGCAAGTCCAAGTGCTTCTCAGGATCGCCGGGGTGGGGCTGCTGGTGACGGTGATCTGCCAGGCGCTGACGAAAGCGGGGCGGGAGGACATCGCCACGGTAGCGGCGGTGGCGGGCATCCTGATCGTGGTGATGATGGTAGTCAGCCTGGCGGGTGAGGTGCTCTCCCAGGTGCAGGCGGTGTTTCAGCTGCCATGACGGGCGCGCTTCGGATGGCAGGGTTCGCGTGCGCGGCGGCGATACTCAGCTTCACCCTGCGCGCTGCGCACCGGCAGGCAGGCGCGGCCGCAGCCATGGCGGCGGGGCTGATGCTCTTTTTTTTCGCGCTCACTTCCGTCGGCCCGGCAGTGGAAATGCTGAAAACGCTGTCCGAGCGGGCGGGCGTCGGCAGGCAGACGGTGACGCTGCTGCTGAAGCTGGTAGCCATGGCGTATGTGACAGAATTCGCCGTGCAAGCCTGCCGCGACGCGGGCGAAGAAGGCTTGGCAGGCAAGGCCGCGCTCTGCGGCAAAATGCTGCTCATGGCCCAGACGCTGCCGCTCATCACGGAAATCGGGGATTTGACGCTGAGCTTAATCCCATGAGAAAAATCACGATTGCTTTGCTGCTGCTTTTCTTCTGCTCTTCCGCCCGCGCCGAAAGCCTGGGCGACGCGCTGAAAAACACCCTGGACACGCTGCCTCTGAAAGAATGGCAGGACGCCTACACGGAAGCCTTCCCCCAGGGCGAGGACTTCCGGACGCTCATCCTGCGCCTGGCCCGGGGCGACATGCGCATGGACGCGGAAACGCTGCTGCGTTCCCTGGCTTCCCGCTTCCTGAACGCCCTGACAGCCAGCGCGTGGCGGTTGGCGCGGCTGATGGTACCGGCCATCTTTTGTGGCGTCATGCAGCGGCTGCGGGCTTCCTTTGCAAAGGAGGCATTGGGCGAAACCCTCAGCGCGGCCTGCTTCCTGCTGCTTGCGGGGTGCATGGCGCAGGACTTGGGCCAGCACATTCTGCTGGCCCAGGATGCCGTCGCCCGGATGGCGGATCTCATGCAGGCGCTTTTTCCCCTGCTGCTCACGCTGCTGGCGGCGGTGGGCGGCACGGCAGGCGCGGCCTTTTTCCAGCCCGCGGTGGTGGCGGCGAGCGGCACCATGACGGCGCTGGTGCGGTCGGTGACGCTGCCCCTGGCGCTTTCAGCGGGGGTGACCGCCATCCTCAGCCACCTGTCCCCGCGCATGAAAATCAGCAGGCTGTCTTCCCTGTTCAAAACCGGCGCTTCCTGGACGCTGGGCGTGGGCTTTACGGTATTCATCTCGGTCACGACGCTGCAGTCCCTGGGCGCTGCGGCGGCGGACGGAGTGTCCATCCGCACGGCGAAGTACGCGGTAGATCATTTCGTGCCGGTGGTGGGCGGCATGTTCGCCGACACCATGGACACGCTGGTCGGCGCGTCGTTGCTGATCAAAAACGCCCTGGGCCTGACGGGGCTTTTGCTCCTTTTGTCCGTTGCCGCCGCACCGATGCTGCAAACGCTGGCGGCGGCCATGCTTTACCGCGCCGGAGCCGCGCTGCTGGAACCGCTCTCCGACCCCCGAAGCGGGGCGTGCTTACAGGATTTTTCAGACATCCTGATGCTGCTGTTCGTGATTCAATTATCAGTGGGGGCCATGTTCCTGCTGCTGGTAGCGCAGATGCTGGTGGTGGGAAACCTGACGGTGATGCTGCGGTGATGGACTTTTTGAAACAATTGACCGGTCTGTGCCTCGTGCGTCTGGTGCTGGACTTCATCCTCCCCGAGGGCGAAGCGTCAAGATACGCCGCCTTCGGGGTGGAGCTTTGCATGATGCTTTGCATGTTGAGGGGAATCTATCTTGCGATGGGATAAGCTGAAAACGATAAAGTCCGCGCCGTGGATGCTGGCGCTCATCTGCTGCGCGGCGGCGCTTTTGCTGTGGCCTGCGGGCAGCGCGAAGCCCGCGTCCATGACAGAAGAGGAGCAGCGGGTGAGCGCCACGCTGGGGCAGATCGCCGGTGCGGGGGACGTGCGGGTGAGCATATACTACGCGCAGGAAGCGTCCGCGTTTGGGGGCGGAAATCGCACGCCCGTCGGCGCTGTGGTCGTGGCGCAAGGCGCGGGCGACCTCGCCGTGAGGCTGAACCTGCTGCGGGCCGCGGAAACGCTGCTGGGCCTGAACGCGAATCAGGTGGACGTGTTTTTGATGGAGGACAAGCCATGAAGGATCGGATTCTGAACATCCTGATGCTCTCCGCCGTGGCAGCGGCGCTGGTTCTGACGCTTTTAAAGGGCGTACCGGAGCGCGGCGAGACGCTTCCGATGACTGTGGCCGAAGCCACTGCCGCGCCGCACCCGGCGGAGATCTATCGCGCACGGCGGAAGGAAACCCGCGCCATGGAGCAATCCTTGCTCGCCGCCCTTGCCGAAAGTGAGCTCACCGATTCAGAAACCCGAATCATGGCGGAACAGCAGTTAATTGAGATCACGGTGAACGATGAAATCGAGCTGGCCGTGGAAGGCGCTTTGGCGGCCCACGGCTATGCCGACGCCATCTGCGTTTCGCGGGACGGGAGTATGACCGTGTTTCTTCCAATACAAATAAACGCTGACGAAGCAGCGTTTTTTCTGGAAATCTCCCGGGATATATCGGGGCTGAATGCGGAGAATATTCGATTGACAGGCTATTAAAATGCGGGAAGGTGTGATATAATTCAGTTCTAAGTTCTAAGCCGAGTGCGCCTGTAGGATACCAGATCCGATGTTTTCTATATTATTCTGAACACTATTTTGCTTAGAACTTAGAACTATCACTGAACATTTTGCGATTTTCCACAGGAGGTACAATCACAATGCTGCGCAGCGGAAAAGTGGTCGCCGCGGAAAACGGCGTGCTGGAGGTATGTTTTGAGCGGCCCGAGGCCTGCGCCCATTGCGGCGCGTGCGGCGGGCAGAAGACGGAGACCTTTGTGAAGATCCCCGGCGATGCGCCGGTCGGCCGGTGGATCGATGTGGACATGCCGGAAGGGCAGGTGCTGAAAGCCTCGGCGCTGGCATATGTGATGCCGGTGCTGATGCTGCTGGGCGGCTTGGCTCTGGGCAGCGTGCTGTTTGAAAACGATATTTTCAAAGCGCTCACCGGCATCGTGTGTATGGGCCTGAGCTGGCTTATCCTGCGCTGGGTGGAAAAGCGGATGAAAACGAAATCCGTCTGGCAGCCCAAGGTGATCAATGTATACGGTGAGGAAGAAACGCCGCTGTTCAGGTAAGAAGCCGGAACCGACGGAAGCCATGATGTATTGAAGGAGATGAATTAATCTCCTTATTTCGTTCCCGCGTAGCTTCCGGCGGTATCGGCGAACACAGCCGTGCCGCCTTCCTTGCGGCGGGACGTGGCGACGCGCTTCATCAGCTCGTCGTAGTACAGATTTTCATCAAAGGGAAGCTCCACAGGCTTGCCCAGGAACGCGGAAAGATGCATGGCGTTGGAGAGCGTCAGTCCATTGATGCCTTCCTCGCCGCCCGCGACCAGCGGTTCGCCCCGCAGGATGGCCCCGGCCCAGGCACGGAACACGCCTTTGTGCTGCGGGTTCTGCCCGTCTGTTTCCACTTCGATTTCGTGGTAAGGCACGGTGCCGAAAGGCGCGGTGTTGGTCTTGGTCCATTCCTGCTCCAACTGATCCAACTCCCGCAAGTACAGCTTCTCGTTTTCGGCGATGATCTGCGCGCCGTCCATCTGCACTTCAAAGCGGTTGCTGCCGTGGGGGTCGCCGGTGGAGGTAATGAACACGCCGGTGTGTCCGTCCTCATATTCCATGAGCGCGGTCACGTCGTCCTCGACTTCAATGTCGTGCCACTGGCCGTACCGCATGAACGCCTGCACCTTTTTTGGCATGCCTAAAATCCACTGCCACAGGTCCAGCTGGTGGGGGCACTGGTTCAGCAGCACGCCGCCGCCCTCGCCGCTCCAGGTGGCGCGCCAGTCGCCGCTGTCATAGTAGAACTGGCTGCGGTACCAGTTGGTGATGAGCCAGTTGGCCCGGCGCACGCGGCCGTACTTGCCGCTCTGTACCAGTTCCCGCATCTTGCGATACAGGCAGTTTGTGCGCTGGTTGAACATCATGCCGAACACGACCTCGGGATGCTTTTTGGCTTCCTCGTTCATTTCGCGCACCTGTTTGGTGTACACGCCCGCGGGTTTTTCGCACATCACGTGGATGCCGCGCTTCATGCACTCCATCACGTATTTTGGATGGTCGTAATGGGGGATGGACACCACGCAGGCATCGATCAGCCCGCTGTCCAGCATGTCCATCGCGTCGGTGAAATAAGCGATTTCACCGGACAAAGTTTTTTTTGCCCAGTCGATCCGGGCGGGATTCTTGTCCGCAATCGCGGTCAGCTTGATTTCCGGGCACCAATCCGCTTCTTCGGTCAGATGGCGGGCGTAGCCGCTTCCCTGGTTGCCGATGCCGATGATTCCGAGACGAACATAATCAGCCATAGTTATCTTCTCCTTCATTCTATTTGTCGTCCATGATTCAACGATAAAAATCCCTCACACCTCACTGTTCCTTTCCACCATCCAGTGTACACGCCTTTGTGCGCGCTGGCAAGAGGAAAAGAAAAATTTTCATAAATACAATGTTGCTGCTCAGCCTACGGCTTCGCAGTAACGCGAAAGGGGGAATCCTTCCCCCCTTCGGGATTCCGCAGCCTCAATCTTCGCAAGTCCGCTTACGCCCCGCGCTATTCCCTTCGGGAAGCGCGGGTTTCGGGCGGCAATCCAAGGATTGCTCGCCCTCAGCCTCGCGTTGCTCGGCGCTATTCATGCGGACATTGTTCGTTTCGGCTGATCTCACCGCCGAAAGGATTGCCGCCACTGGCGGCTTTCGGCGGTTCGTCCCACTACGTTTTTTCCTGTCGCTTTGCTCCCGGGCGGAAAAACGCAAGGTAGGAAAATTTCATCTGGTCGTCTTCGCTCCCGCCTGAAATGCTCTGGACAGGGCCTTCCGGCCTTTCCGGGGCTACCGCCCGGCCTTCACTGAAAATCATCCACTGGATGATTTTCCGGGCGTTTCGGCCCCTCCGCTGAAAACCAGCCCAAGGGCAGGTTTTCCGGGCGTTTCGGCCCCTCG
>JAFWQM010000075.1 GCA_017509065.1 Clostridia bacterium | reverse complement strand
TCGCGCGACGGGAACGGCCGCGGGCCTTGGATACTTTTCCTTTGGGCAGAGCCATAATTACACCTCCTGATCCTTTGTCAGCAATTGCTGCAATGCCGAAAAAGGATGCTGGTCGGGCATGTCCTTCTGGCAAGCATGCGTAGTTTCATCATCTTCCGCATGAAGCTGACTGAGCACCGGGCAATCGTCGCCGCACTCAAAGCGAATGGGCAGGTCCAGCAGCGTCAGCGTCATGGCAAGATGGGAAAGCTCCACTTTAGAGCCTTCATAATACCATTCCTCTTCCTCGGGATTCTCTTCCTCCGGCCGGGGATTGCGGGCGGTTACGCGGATGAAGGTTTCATCGAAAGGAACCTCCACCGGATAATCCACCGGCTGTAAGCACCCCGCGCAATGGCCGTGAGCCACCGTGCGCAGCGTGCCCCGGATGCGGAGATGATCCTCCACCGAGCACAGGAAACCGGACAGGGTCACATCGGAAAACGCCACCGTTTCACCGAAGATCTCCTGCGGCGGAATGGCGTCACGATGCAGGAAGGGGATTTCCTCCCCCGGTGCGCGAAGCGCGCGGGAAATGTCCAGCAGCAAGCACATCACTCCAATCGTGACCGAATGCTATTATACCTTTAAACCGCCTTGCTTGTCAATCCTTTTTTCTCGTTTCCGCGCCTCTTTTTCACGGCTTTTTCACTTTTTTGATCCTCCGCGGGCGTTTTTGGGTGATTGCGCGAAGAACTGGCTTCTGATATAATGAAAAAGAGGCGAAACCTGACCGTCCCTCCAGAAAGAAGGAAAATCGCTATGATTTTACAGTATTTGGGCACCGCGGCGGCGGAGGGCATTCCGGCGCTGTTCTGCCAGTGTCCGGTATGCCGCGCCGCGCGAAAAGCGGGCGGCAGGGAGGTGCGCACCCGGTCCGGGGCTATCATTGATGGCGTATTGAAGCTGGATTTCGGGCCGGATTCCTTCGTGCATATGCAGCGCTATGGCCTGGATTATATGAACTTGCAGGGCGTGCTGGTCACTCACACCCATTCGGATCATCTGATCCCCGATGAATTGGAATTCCGCATTCCCGGCTACTGCTACCAGGAAAACGGGGAAAAGCCCCAAACCACTCTTACCTTTTACGGCAACGAGCAGACGGGACGATGCATCCAGCGCTTTACCGGCCACCCCTCCCATTGCCTGGCTTTCCAGCGGATGGTCCCCTTTGAAACGGTGCCCATCGGGGATTACCAGGTGACGGCCCTGGAAGCGGTGCATTGCCAGGATCGGAACGGCGGCTGCGCGTTCCCCGTGCGATTCCAGGGGCGCACGTTCTACCGGGCGGAGGAAGCGCTGATCTACCTGATCGAAAAGGACGGGCAGCGCATCCTGTACGCCCACGATACCTGCGAATTCAGCGAAGCCAATATAGCCTGGCTGGCCGGCAGGCGGCTGGACCTGGTTTCTTTGGACTGCACCGGCAGCGCCCGGCACTACGATTACAGCGGCTGGGCAGGCCATATGAACAGCGAAAGCTGCCTCAAGATGCGGGAAAAGCTGATTTCCATCGGCGCGGCGGACGAAAACACCCTGTTCGTCGCCAGCCATTTTTCCCACAACGGCTACACCAGCTTTGAAGATATCCAGCGCATCACCCCCGGCTTTATCATCGCCTATGACGGCCTGACGCTGAACGCCGCCGAGGGCAGGAAAGGAGCGCTGTGACATGGCCTCGTTTCCCCAGGACCCCTATATGCTGCTCAGCGTGGTCAATATGAAGCTGCGGGACCGGTTTTCCAGCTTGGACAGCCTGTGCGAGGATATGGACGCCAACCGGAAGGAAATAGAAGCCGTGCTGGCCACCATCGATTACCACTATGACCCGGAGCAGAACGCGTTCGTATAAAAAAACAACCGGCGCTTGACAAAAGCAGCCGGTTGTTTTTTTGAACAGGATCAGTTCTGGCTGTCCAGATCATCCACATTGGCGCTGTTGATGATCTTGTATTCCGCCCAGTAGTACTTCTGAACCGCTTCCCCGTTCAGGATTTTCAGGATCGCTTCCTGCAATACCCGTTCCTGGGCTGCGTCGTCGATGCGTACCGTGCCCGCGATTTTGTTTTCCCGGATCAATTGCAGGGCTTCTTCCGTTCCATCCATGCCCAGCACGCAGATATCGGCGTTTACCGCGATGTCCGCTTCCTGATCCGCCTCCTGAATCGCCTGGGCGACGCCCGCCGCGATAGCATCATGGGTGCAGATCACAGCTTCGATCTGGGTGCCGAATTCAACGATCAGTTTTTCAAAGATGATCCTGGCCTGCTCCTGATCCTCGGCTCCGCCGCGGTCCGCCAGGCACACGGCTTCCAG
Source organism: Clostridia bacterium (assembly GCA_017509065.1). The sequence goes on along the minus strand of JAFWQM010000075.1, from coordinate 12,700 downwards.
CCCGGCGTTGCCCACAGCCCGCAGCGAAAGATCGGTGCGCAGACGGGATTCGGCGCGGGGAGCGCTGTCGCGGATGATCACGTAATGAATCACGCCGTCCTGATCGATATCGCCGTGAGAGGGCCTGTCCGCCAGGATCCGGCCCTGCATCAGGCTGGCCTGACGCAGATCGCCGCCCACATAGCAGCCCTGAATCTGGTCCAGCAGCGCATCCACGCTGGCGTCCGCCGTGTATTCGTTTCCATCCCGGACGATCATCTGCCGTCCGAAAAGTACTGCTGGTGTGCCTGCCGCCTTGAGCTTTTCCGCCGTCGCTTCCACCGTTCCGCCGTCCAGGAAATTGATCAAAATCAAATCCAGCTTCTGTTTCAGCAGATTGCCGATCTGCTCCTTCTGCTGATCAGCAGTGCCATTGGCATCGGCAAAAAACAGCTCATATTTGATTTCATCCGTTTCCTGACCGGCAAAAAACGTGAGCAGCATATCGCACAAAGTCCGCGTTTCCGCGTCGCTCATCCGGTCTACGCATACGCCGATTTTCCGGACGGTTTCCGCCCGGACCGGAGCGCTCGCCGCAAAGACGAGCGCCAGGGCCAGGAACAGGCAAAGAAGACATTTTCTCATGTTCAGGCAATCCTTCCCGACAGATTATAACAAATGCGCGCAGGCCGGGTCGAAGGAAATGAAGCACTGGTCGCCCACTTTGTAGATTTTCTTGTTCACGGGGCAGTTATCCGTGATCTTCACCAGCGTGTCGCCCACCCGGACGTGGTAGTTCTGGTAGCTGCCCATGAAGCAGGAAAGCTCCACTTTGCAGGGCAGCATGCCGGTATCGCCGATCTGGATGGCCTCGGGCCGCACCACGATTTCGCAGTCCGCGCCTTTTTCGTATATCTTTTCCGTTTCCACGGCGACGGCGCCGGAGGGAAGCTGCACCACAGTCTGGCCGTTGGCGCAGGAAGCGGCCTTTCCCTTCAAGAAGTTGCACTCGCCGATGAAGTCGGCCACGAACTCGCTGACGGGGTGATAGTAGATTTCCGTGGGGCTGCCCATCTGGGCGATAACGCCGCCCTTCATGAGGATGATCTGGTCGGAAATGGACATGGCCTCGCTCTGGTCGTGGGTCACATAGATGGCGGTGATGCCCAGGGTCTGCTGGATGCGGCGGATCTCCGTACGCATCTGTACGCGCAGCTTGGCGTCTAAGTTGGACAGCGGCTCGTCAAACAGCAGCACGCCGGGCTCCACCACCAGGGCGCGGGCCAGGGCCACGCGCTGCTGCTGGCCGCCGGAAAGCTGGTTGGTCATGCGCTGTTCCATGCCGGAAAGCTCCACCAGGGCTAAAATGTCGGTAACGCGCTTTTTGATCTCGTCCTTGGGCACCTTGCGCAGGCGCAGGCCGTAAGCCACGTTATCGAACACGTTGTAATGGGGGAACAGGGCGTAGCTCTGGAACACCATGGCCGTGTCGCGCTTGTTGGGGGTCAGGGCGTTGATGGGTTCGCCGCCTAAGTAGATTTCGCCCTCGTCCGGGCTTTCAAAGCCCGCGATCATGCGCAGGGTGGTGGTTTTGCCGCAGCCGGAGGGGCCCAGCAGGGTCACGAAGGAACCGGGGGCGATGTCCAGCGCCACGTCATGCACGGCGTAAAATTCCTTGCCGGTTTTGGGGTCCTGATAAATTTTGGAGATATGGTCCAGTTTTACGCCTTTCGGCTCTTTGACACGGTTGGCCATGATTATTCAACCTCCTTGACTTTTCTGCTGGTGCCGAAGAATTTAATAAACAAATTCATCAGCAGCACCGCGCCATAGGTAATCAGAATCAGAATAGTGGCGAAGGCACAGGCAATGCTGAACGCGCCTTTCTCCGCGAATTCATTGATCTGCACGGTAATGAGCAGGTAGCTGGGCGTCACCAGCAGGATGATGGCGGAAATGGCGGTGATGGACCGCACGAAGGCGGTGACCAGACCGGAGAGGAAGGAATCCTTGATGAGCGGCAGGGTAACGGAGGTGAATACCTTCAGGCTGTCGGCCCCCATGTCATAGGCGCTTTCCTCGATGGATTTATCAATCTGCCGCAGGGCGGAAATACCGCTTCTGGTGCCGGTGGGAAGGGAACGCACCACGAACACGATGATCAGGATAGCCCCGGTGCCATAGAGCCCGCTGAGCAATCCAGTGTGGAACAAGCCGTTGGCAAAGCCGCGGATATAGCCCACGCCCAGCACCGTGCCGGGCACGGCCATAGCCAGAATGGAAACGGCCTCGATGAAGCCTTTGGCTTTGAATTTCCGCTTCACTACCAGATAAGAAATAATCATGGAAAGCAGCGCGGTGATGGGCGCGGCGATCAGAGAGAGAACGAAGGAATCCCTGAACGCTTGCAGGCCGTGATACCGGGTGAATACCTGGTCGAACCACTTGAAGGTAAGCGGCGTGAACTTGTAGCCCCAGGTGGGGAACAACGCGCCGATGGGCACGCAGATGTACATCATGATGACGAAAATCGCAGCCAAGGAGCACAGCACCGTCAGCGGGATGGTGACGGATTTATCCTCGATCAGCATTCTGGCGCGGCTGGCCTTGCCTGTCAGCGTCGCGGCGGTCTTCTTTTCCAGATAATATTTTTGCACCACGAACATGGCCAGCGTAATGCACAGCAGCACCACGGCCATGGCGGCGGCGCCCTCCTTATCCATAGCGCCGGTGATTTGCAGGTAAATGGTGGTGGCCAGCGTATCGTAGGAGCCGCCGATCAGCATGGGGTTGGCGAAGTCGGCGATAGATTCGATGAAGGTCACCAGGAAAGCGTTGCCCAGGCCCGGCAGCAGCAGGGGGAACGTAACGGTGGTGAACACCTTCCACCGAGTCGCGCCCATATCCCGGGACGCTTCTTCCATGGATGGGTCGATATTTTTGAGCAGGCCCTTCATCATCATGTAACAGACCGGGAAGAAGGTCAGGGTCTGCACGATCACGATGCCCCAGTAGCCATAAATATCGTTGTCATAAATACCCAGCAGGAAACGGGTGATCAGGCCAGCGCGGCCGAACAGCATAATCATGGACAAAGACAGCACAAAGGGCGGGGAAACCACAGGCAGCATGGAAACCACCTTGAACAGCCCGCCCACTACCTTGCGCATTTTCACATAGACTTCAACATATGCGAACAGCAGGCCGATCAGGGTAGACAGAATGCCCACCACAAAGCCTACTTTCAGCGTGTTGGTAATGGACACCCGGAACGTGCGCATTTCAAAAATCCGGCGGAACACATCCAGGGACAGGCCTTTACCGCTGTAAACGCTGTCAACCAGCAGAATAGCCAAAGGATACAGGATAAACAGGGTCAGCAATGCAATGAGCGCTATGATGGTGGTCATCATAATGGGATCGGCCATCAGTTTTTTCCGATCCAGCGCCGCGCTTTGACCACGCGCCATCAGCAATCTCTCCTTTTCTATTTTGATCTGAAAATCCCCCGCCCCGAGCGGGGCGGGGGAAGTGGAATCAAGTTTCCGTAAAAGGATTATTCGGTCTTGAAGCGGCCGTCGGCGGCGTCGCCCAGGGCGGTGATCACGTCGGCCACGTTCTGGGTGGTATCCTGCACAGCCTTGGCAAAGTCATAGCCGTCCCAAACGGCGTCCAGGGTCAGGCCGAACTGGGTGGCAGCTTCGGGCTGCTTGGCATTGTCGATGACCAGGAACTGATAGGAGCCGGTGCCAACAGCCAGTTCCACGCATTCGGGAGACAGGGCGAATTCCATAAACAGCTTGGCGGCGTTCATATGCTTGGCACCCTTGAAGATCGCCACGGGGCCGATTTCGCAGGCGGTGCCATCAGCGGGAACCACCAGATCGACATTTTCATAGCCATTGTCCAGGATCTGGGTGATGCCGTCATGCAGGAAGCCAATGCCGATGACGCATTCGCCGGTGCCCACGTTCTTGGAGGGGCCGGAACCGGACTTGGTGTAAATCTTCACGTTCTTGTCCAACTCAACCAGATATTTGATGCCTTCGTCATGGCCCTTCATCTGGAGCATCAGGTTAGCGGCCAGCTTGGGCGTTCCGGCGGTGTTATAGTTGGAGAACCAGATCAGGCCCTTGTATTCGGGCTTGAGCAGATCGTCCCAGGTCTGGGGCTTTTCCAGGTTCAGGCGGGCCAATTCGTCCTTGTTGACCATGAAGCCCAGGATACCGGTATAAATGCCATACCAGTAGCCGTTGGGATCCTTGTACAGATCGCTCAGCAAGTGCGAAGCGTTGGCGGGCACATAGCTGTTATCCAGGAAGCCCTTGGCAGCCAGCTCGTCATAGGGATTGTTGGTGCCGCCAAACCACACGTCAGCGGACGGATTGCCGTTTTCTTCTTCAATCTTCACAGGAACCTGACCGGTGGACAGGCGCTGGAACTGGGTCTTGATGCCGTACAGCTTCTGGAACTGCTGGCAGGCGGCGGCCAGATAGGGTTCTTCGCAGGAACCGTAAACGATCAGTTCGCCTTCCGCCTTGGCCGCTTCAACCAGCGCGGGATCAGCGCCTACCCGATCTTCCGCGTGCACCACGGCAACGCAGCCCAGCAGCATCATAGCCGCCAGCAGAACAGCCAAAAACTTTTTCATGAAAAAGCCTCCTTATACAGATGAATTATTTGGGTCATTCCCCATTTGTCCTCTATTATAAAGACGCGAAAAAGGATTGTCAAGGGAAGATTTAAAAAATCTGAATTTTTCCTACCATTTCAGCCATTCCCGAAAGTCTTCAGCTCCCAAAACCATGAAACATGGAGGGGAATCTCGCATCACAGCAATTGTTATCGGATCTGGGCATCATTATAGGAAAACCTGAAAAGGCCGTTTTACTGGAATATTCACCAGCGGATGGGCACGGAGATAATTCAGAATGAGCTCACTCACATCGGTCTGAATCTCTTGCAGGATTTTGCGGGATCGGTAGAAATCGAAATCTCCGGCGCCAGTAGCCCGATAATCACACATACAAAGGGACAGCTTTTCCTCCGGGGCGATTTCCCTGCCGTCCCGCTTCAGTTCCACCACCCGGCTGCCTACGGGACGGTTCAGATCGAACGCATAGGTGATTCCCGCGAAGTAATCATAATTATAATGCGCTTCTTTGGGCTCCAGGAAATGCGGATCAACGCGTACCTGTTTCTGCGCGTCCACCCGGAAATAGGTGGCGCACTGTTCCAGCGCGTCCCGCAGAATTTCTCCTGTTACTTCCAATACCTTGAGCGTATTGCTGTACACGTAACTGGCCACCACATCGCGAACGGTCACCTGGCTGTCAAAGCCGCGCACGCTGTTGGCCAGAGCCGCGCAGCTTACATCCGCGCCGCTTGCCTCCAGCTGCACCATATTAAAGAAATCAGCAATAGGCGTTCCATGCAGGGCCATGGTCAAATGATCCTCTGGCCAAATGGGCTGCGAAAGATGGCCCACCGGATGATCCAGCCAGGCGTCCAGATCGTGAAGCAGCCGTTTTTCCTTGTCCGTAAGTTCAGCGTGATCCGGCACAGCTTTTAACGCGGAATGAAAACGCCCCTCCGCGTCCATGGTGATTTCAACATATTGCTCGGCGTTGCAGGGCGTTTGCACAATATGCGTTCCGTGCCAGCTTCCTTCCGCCAGGGCGATGTGCTGATGGCCGGTCAGCAGCAGGTCGAAAGGGAGTTCTTCGCATAAACGGCAGGCAATGTTTTCATCCGTATCGGACAGGCTGCGCCCTGTGGCTAAATCCTTTTCGATTCCGCCATGATAGATGCCGATCAATACGTCGTGGGGAGGTAAAGCCGCGACTGCTTTCCGGGCCGCTTGCAATGGGTCGGATACCGTCAGCCCCACCAGGTTTTCCTTCTTCTCCCAGCGATTCACCCAGTCCGTCACGATGCCCACCAGACCCACGCGCAGGCCGTTTCCCAGCACACGCACCGTACCGGGTAGCAGCGGCAGGCGGCCCTCCGCGTCCTGGACGTTGGCGCACAGACATTGAGCGTTGAGGGCATGAAGATACCGGCTCAGGTGTCCGGGGCCATAATTGAAATCGTGATTTCCCAGGGTGATATAATCGTAACCCCGGTCGTTCATGGCCTGGGCCACAGGAGAATCCATGCCGTTGATATGGCAGTAATAGGTCAGGGGCGATCCCTGGATCGTATCGCCGCCGTCAATGATCAGCGTATTTTCGTCTTTTGGAAAACGCATGGAAAGCAGCCCCATGGGATGGGGCTGCAAGTCTCTGAAATGGGTGGGATAGAGGTATCCATGCGTATCAGAAGTATAATAAATGGTCAGCCGCGTGCTCATGCTTACCCTCGCGCCAGTTTGGAACGAATTCTGGTAGAAAAGATTTCAATCAGGATCATCAGCGCCACCATGCCGCACAGATACGCGCCCACCATGCTCCACCGGCTGGAGTTCATGCACTGGATCAGCGCCGCGCCGATGCCGCCAGCGCCCACGATGCCTAACGTGGTGGCGTCCTTCACGTTGATATCGAAGCGGTAAATCACGGTGGAAATGAAATTGGGAATGATCTGCGGCAGGATGCCGTAGCGGATTTTCTGAAAACCGTTGCAGCCCGAGGCGTCTAAGCTTTCCAGGATTTTTGTGTCGATGTCTTCAATGGCGTTGATGTACATTTTGCAGATCATGCCGATGGAACACACGGACTCTGTGACCACGCCGCAGAAAGCGTTAGGCCCCGTCACCCGGATCCACACCAGCGCCCAGACCAGGCTGGGAATGGTGCGGATGCCCAGGATCACCGCCCGGAAGATCACGGCTACCCATTTGGGCACGATCTTGTCGCAGGCCAGGAAGCTGAAGGGAATCGCCAGGATGCCGCCGATGATGGTGCCCAGCACAGCGATGGCCACCGTTTGCAGCAGCTGGTAGGGAACGCCCTCCGTGGTGAGGTTAAACAGCAGGTTGGTATCGGGATGGATCAGGCCGTTGCCGATGCCCTGGGCGATGGAGATGCCCTTCGTCGCCAGCCCCTTATAGGTGATGGAAGTGCCGCTCCATCCCAGCAGCGCCGCAACGATCAGCACGATCAGCGTATACAGCCACCACAGCCGTGGCCGGGAAGCATAGGCCTCCTCGATGGTGAGGGGGCGATCCGGATCCAGCGTTTTTTTCGTCTTTGCCATCATGCTTCCCCTCCTCAGCTCAGCTTCTTGCGCAGATACTGGCTGGTGTTCTCAATGATAAAGACCACCACGAACAGCGCCAGCAGCACCGCGCCTAAGCTTTCATAATCGCGCCAGCCGATGAATTCGTTGATCAGGATGCCCAGGCCGCCCGCGCCCACGTAACCTAAAATGGCCGCGGCGCGGATATTCATTTCCAGGCTGTACAGGCAGTAAGACAGATATGTGGGCAAAATCTGCGGGATGCAGGCGCTCCAGAAGGACTGGAACTTATTGGCCCCAAAACTTTCTGTGGCCTCGAACGCGCCCATATCGATAGTCTCGATGGACTCATACATCATCTTGGCTACCACGCCGAAGGTGAACACGATGATGGCCATGGTGCCCGCAAAGGTGCCTAAGCCGAAAATCAGCGCGGCGAACTTGGCGATGATCAGGGTGGGCAGGGTGCGGATGATCATGAGCAGGATGCGCAGGCCCCACACTACCACGCCGTTTTTATTGATGTTGGTGGAAGACAGCACGGCAATAGGAAGCGCCAGGGTAGCGCCGATCACCGAGCCCATGATGGACATTTTGATCGTATCGAACAGGGCGTTGAACAGCTTGGTTGTGTTGGCCGCGTCGCCGCCGAAATAACTCCAGTTGGGATGGAAAATGCGGCCCAGGATATAGCCCAGCTGATAGCCGCGGTTGATGATGATGGCGAAATCAAAGCCGGTCACTTTCGCGGAAATGAGGATCACAGCAATCACGATCACCGCGATGAACGGCGTTCTGGACACCGGCTTCTGGACGGTGTGACCGTTTGGCAGGGTGATGACGCGGGGCTTGATGATCCGATCCAGCAGCGGCGTTTTGTAAGCCGCCTCAGCAGTTTTTTTCTTCATGGCCGCTTCCTCACTTTTCCGCCGTGGGGATGGCGGCCCCGTTGTAGATTTCGTCCAAAATCTCCTGGGTCACGCTGCCGGTGGGACCGTCGTACACGATCCGGCCCGCACGGATGCCGATCACACGGGAGCAGTAATTCAGCGCCAGGTCAACATGATGGATGTTGATGAGCACGGTGATGTTCATTTCTTCGTTGATGCGCTTGAAGTCGCTCATCACCTGCTTGGCCGTGATAGGGTCCAGGGCGGCAACCGGTTCATCCGCCAGGATGATGGTAGGGTTCTGGTTCAGCGTGCGGGCCAGAGAAACGCGCTGCTGCTGGCCGCCGGACAGTTGATCGCACCGGGTATAGGCTTTGTCCAGAATGCCCACCTTGTCCAGCGCTTCCAGGGCATGCATCTTCTGCTCCTTTGAAAACAGCCCAAACAGCACGCGAAAGAAATTCATGTCCGGCACCATGCTGGTCAGTACGTTTTTGATGGCGGTGGCGCGGGTGACCAGGTTATAGGACTGGAAGATCATGCCGATCTTGCGGCGGAAGCGGCGCATCGCCCGGCCTTTGAGGGTCATCACATCGGTGCCGTCCACGATCAATTGGCCGTTCGTTACGTCGATCATGCGGTTGATGGTGCGGATCAGGGTGGATTTTCCCGCGCCGCTCAGTCCGATAATGGCCACGAACTCGCCCTGATCAATGGTCAGGCTGATGTCCTGTAAGCCTTTGACGCCATTGGGATACACTTTATCCACATGTTTGAATTCAATCAAAAGAATCGTCTCCTTCCGCTTCGTCCGAGCGGTGTTTCCATCGCATGTATCATCATATCATGGTGAAGAATGCAATACAAGTTATTTTCGGGAAAAAACGAAAAAAGAGAGGGAAAAACCGTAACGATCCACATAACCGGGGCTCCGCGGCCCCAGACCCCGCGCCAAAGGGTTTCCCTGTTCTCAGCATTCAGAGAAATACATAGTTGAGGGTCCACTTGGTCGGGGGATTGGGGGCGGAGAGCCCCCAACATACCTGAATTACAAAAACCCGGCAGCGAACTGCCGGGTGGAAGCGTACGATCTGGTGATTACTTCACAACAGACAGGGCCTGACGGGCGGCGTCATAATCGCTGTCCTGCGCGATGGCGTAGCCGGTATGGCTGTACACGGAGAAGATGGCCTTGCCTTCTTCGGTGTTGATGATGTTGATCAGGGCCGTCTGCAGCGCTTCGATGAATTCGGGATTGTTGATTTCGGGCTTGGCGGTGGTGATGGCCACGGTGTCGTTATAGATACCGGGGGTGACGCCGATGACGTTCAGTTCGTCCCAGATGGCGCCTTCGCGGCCCATGCCCTGCTTGCCGGTTTCGTCTTTCTGGTCGATGGGCAGGTTCCAGGGCGCTTCGTAGTCGCGGCGGCCATCAGCGTAGCAGCAGATGATGTCCACCTGTTCTGCGGCAGCCTGGGCGAAAGCGTCGGCATAGCCCAGCGTCACCACGCTGGACAGGTCGGAAACCTTCTTGCCGTCGTAGTTGTTCATCAGCCACATGGTGGGATAGATGTAACCGGCGGAAGAGGAGGTGTTGGCCACGGCCCAGGTGCAGTCGTTCAATTCGTCCCAGGTGAGTTTTTCACCGGCATTGACCTTGGCAGCCAGGGCCTTGCCCTTTTCGGTGGGAGCGGCGTAGATCAGGGAGCGGTAGAAAGTGACCTGCTTGTCGGTGGGCAGGGTCTTGTTGGCCACGCCGTTCCAGTCGGCAGGGTTTTCACTGTCGTTGGAAAGGCCAGCGCGGGTAGCGGTCAGGATGACGGCCACTTCCTGGTTCTGGCTGTAAATGGCGTAGGTGCCGCCGGGCAGCCAGCCCACGTCGATGGTGCCGGCGCTCATGGCTTCGCCGGTGGCTTCATAGCTGGTGCCGACGGAGATTTCCACTTTGCCGATGTCATAGCCCAGCTTGGCCATTTCAGCCTGCACCAGTTCGGGCAGGTTCTTGGTGCCGGTGATGATCACGTCCGCATCCTTGGAAGGAACGAACTGGAAGGTCAGGGTAGCCATCTTTTTGTTTTCAGCCAGGGCGGCGGCGCAGCCCAGGGTCAGCGCCAAAACCAGAATCAGGGAAACGAGCTTTTTCATGCTTTCTTTTCCTCCTTCAAGTTGTTGCTGTGATATTGATCAGCGCATAGATAGTATAATATATATAGCGGGAAAATGTGTGTATAATTTGTTACGATTACATTACTTGTTTATTCCGACCAAATCCGGGCATAGAAAAAGCAGGCCATGAAATCACAGCCTGCTTTTTAACGGTGTATTCCTTACACCAATTCGATAATGACCATTTCGGCCGCGTCGCCGCGACGGGGACCCAGCTTATAGATGCGGGTGTAGCCGCCGGCGCAGTTCTTTTCCTGATTGCGGGCGCGGTACTTGGGGCCATATTCGCGGAACAGCTTTTCCACCACGGGATGCTTGTTATCCTTGGTGCGTTCCTTATAGTCCTTCTTGTTCTCGTCGTCCTTCTTGGTTTCCTTGACATCGTACAGGTAAGCCATCATCAGGCGGCGGGCATGAAGCTTGGAAGGCAGGTCGTTGGTGAAAGTCTGCTTCACGATCTGCTTCTTATCGTTGTAGAATTCTTTTTCTACGTCAACGGTTTGATCATACTCGCGGATGGCGAGGGTGATCATTTTATCCACGATGCTGCGCACTTCTTTGGCCTTGGCTTCGGTGGTTTCGATGCGGCCGTACCACAGGAGATTGGTGGTCAGGTTCCGCAGCATCGCCTTGCGCTGGCTCGCGGTGCGGCCCAGCTTGCGCTCTGTTGCCATGGGGGTTTCCTCCTATCACTCTTCGGTCGGACGCAGACCCAGGCCCAGCGCCTGCAGCTTCTGCTCGACTTCTTCCAGACTCTTTTTGCCCAAGTTGCGCACCTTCATCATGTCCTCCTGGTTCCGCTGAACCAGCTCGGCCACGGTGTTGATCCCGGCGCGCTTGAGGCAGTTATAGGCACGGACGGAGAGATCCAGATCTTCAATGGTCATCTCCATCACTTTCTCCATCTTGTCATCCTCCGGTTCAGACGCGCTGATGGGCATGCTCTGATCCGTGAGGCCCACAAAGAGGGAGAGCTGTTCGGTCAGGATGCGGGCAGACATGGCGATGGCTTCGTCGGGAGCCACGGAACCGTCCGTCCACACTTCCAGCGTGAGTTTGTCGTAGTCCGTGATCTGGCCTACGCGCGTATCCTCCACCACGTAATTCACTTTACGGATGGGGGTATAGATGGAATCGATGGGAATCACACCGATGGGCATCTGGGCCGTTTTGTTCTTATCGGAAGGAACATAGCCCCGGCCCCGGTCTAAGCTCAGCCACATATGCAGCTTCGCGCCCTCGCCTAAGGTGGCGATATGCAGATCGGGATTCACGATTTCCACTTCGTCGTCCGCCCGGATATCCGCGGCGGTCAGCTCACAGGGGCCCTGGGCGTTGACTTCCAGCATCTTGACCTGATCCGTATACAGCTTCAGGGCAAGCTCCTTCAAATTGAGGATCAGTTCGGAAACGTCCTCTTTCACGCCCGGCACAGTGGAAAACTCATGCTGCACGCCATCAATGCTCACGCTGGTCACGGCGGCGCCGGGGAGCGAATTGATCAGCACCCGGCGAAGCGCGTTGCCCAGGGTATGGCCGAAGCCGCGTTCAAGCGGCTCGATGACGAACCGGCCATAGGTATTGTTTGCCGCCATCTCGGTACAGTCGATATGCGCTTTTTCGATTTCGACAATCACTGAGTCCAACCCTCCTCATCGATACGGTCGTATGGGACTGCATCATACGGTCAGAACAGGATCAGCGGCTATAGAATTCAACGATCATGTTCTCCTGCACTTCGTAGTCAATATCAGCCCGGGTGGGCAGTTCGTTTACGGTGCCGGTCAGATTGGGAGCGTCAAATGTGAGCCACTTGGGCGTAAGCACGCTGGTGCCTTCCCGCAGGGCCTTGAAAGCTTCGATCTGCGTAGAACGTTCGCGCAGGGTGATGACGTCGCCCTTCTTCACCTGATAGGAGGGGATGTCCACCTTCTTGCCGTTCACGCGGATGTGGCCATGGCCCACAACCTGGCGCGCCATGCGGCGGGTCTTGGCCAGGCCTAAGCGGTACACCACGTTGTCCAGACGGCATTCCAGGAGCACCAGCATATTTTCGCCGGTAACGCCCTTCATGTTGGAAGCGGTGTCAAAGTAGTGACGGAACTGCTTTTCCAGCACGCCGTAAATGAAGCGCACCTTCTGCTTTTCCTTCAACTGAGCGCCATATTCGGAAACCTTCTTGCGGCGGTTGCCGCCGGGATTCCGAGTGGACTTCTTGTTGGCATAGCCCATAACGGCCGGAGAAATGTCAAGAGCACGGCATCTCCGAGCGATCGGCTGCTTATTGTTTGCCATTCTTGTATTCCTCCTTCAATTACACGCGGCGGCGCTTGGGCGGACGGCAACCATTGTGAGGAATGGGCGTCACGTCCTTGATCATGGTCACATCCAGACCGGCGGTCTGCAGGGCGCGGATAGCGGCTTCACGGCCGGAGCCGGGGCCTTTCACCAGCACGTCCACAGACTTCAGGCCGAATTCCTGGCTG